>NZ_JBHTVA010000002.1:0-297174 GCF_042793325.1 Embleya sp. NPDC056575 | reverse complement strand
GCGCAGCACGCGTCGCGCCGCGCCGTTCCGGACGTGGCCCGGCGGGGCCGAGTCGCGGTAAGCCGGCAGAACAACAGGAGAAGGACAAAGATCATGAAGTTCTCGTCCCACGTCGAGCCGCCCGAGCCCATGCGGGGCCTGGAAGTTCCCCCCGAGGTGGTCGCGGCGCTCGGCAAAGGCGCGCGGCCGCCCGTGACGATCACGGTCAACGGCCATTCCTGGAAGAGCCGGGTCGCCCTCCTGCGCGGCCGCCACCTGCTCGGCCTCAGCAACGCCAACCGGCGGGCCGCGGGTGTCGCGATCGGCGAAGAGGTCGAGGTCGAGCTGAGGCTCGACACCGAGCCGCGCGTCGTAGTCGAGCCCCCGGACTTCGCCCAGGCCCTGGACGACGACCCCGTCGCCCGCACCGCCTACGACAACCTCGCCTACAGCCACAAACGCGAGCACGTGCGCGCCATCGAGACCGCGAAGAGGCCCGAAACCCGCCAACGGCGCATCGAGAAGGTCATCACCACCCTGCGGGGCTGAAACCCGAGAAGCGAGCCTGGTCGAGCATTTCTCCTTGGGTGTTCGCTTCGCTCGGCGGGCGCCATCGGCACCGACTCGTCTCCTGGGCGTCTTCGCCGGCGGTCACGTTCCCAGGAAGCTCACGGTTTCCGCCAGGTCCGCCCGGCCGGTGCGCAGCCGTGGCACGCCTTCCCTCTCGTATCCCACCGCGACACCGCAGAACAGCACGAGCCCGTCGTCGGCTTCGACGATGTGGCCGACGGTCTTGCGATACATCGTCCACATCACCTGCGGACAGCTGTGCAGTCCTTCCGCTCTCAGCAAGAGCATGACCGTCTGCAGGTACATGCCCGCGTCCCCCCACTGCCCGGGACCCATCGTCCGGTCGAGGTAGCAGAACAGCACGACGGGTGCGCCGAACGCCTCCGCGTTCACGGCGGCGATCCGGGTGGGCCTGTCGGGGTCGTCGCGCTCGATCCCCAGCGCGGCGTACCGTTGTGCGGCCGCGGCGGAAAAGCGGTCGCGATATATCGAGGCCGGTTCGGCCGGGTACATCGGGTATTCCCGCTCGTCACCCGGGTCGCCCGCCCGTGCCCTGGCGGTCGCGAGCCTCTTCAGTTCGGCCAACGGCTCGCCGGTGACGACATACACGTGCCACGGCTGGAGGTTCCCACTCGACGGAGCCCGCGTGGCGGCGGTCAGCACCCGTTCGAGTGCGTCCCTGGGCACCGGCTCGTCGCTGAACGCCCGCACGGCCCGGCGTGTGTCCACGGCTTCGTACACATCCACGTCTTGTTGTCCTCTCATCCGACGACAACCACGTCTCTACCGTCTCCGGTACGCGCGACGTGCGGCGGGGTCGCCTTCGGCGATGCGTCGTCATCACCGCGAAGTCCGCCGGGCGCGAGGTCTTCGGCCGCACCACCGCGGGCGCCCGCCTCGCTTCGCCTCCGGCGCGTCAGTCCGGCAGCCAGTGCAGCTCGTGCGCCAGGGTTTCGGCGACGGCACGGATGCGGCGGTGCAGTGGGGATTGTTCGCGGGGGAGGACCAGGTGGATCGTCAGGCTGGGCGCGCCCCGCAGCGGTCGCCAGGTGATGCCGGGCGGTGATGTCGTGACCGCGGCTTCTCCGGCCGGGGCGAGGGTGACCCCGTCGAGCAGGTCGCGCTGAGACATGTCGAAAGAGACCGCGGACGTGTGGAATCGGGGGTGTGGTCGGGTGTCTCGGAACAGTGCGGACAGCTGATCGTGGATCACGGGGTTGGTCGCCCGGTCCGGGAGTCGCAGCGGATACGCGGCCGCGTCCGCGATCTCGATCTCCGGGTGTTCGGCCAGCGGATGTTGCCGCGCCATCTGGACCCCGATGCGCTGACGCCGCAGCAGGTACCGGCGCACGCCACGGCCCGGCTGTTCGCCGCGGGTGATCCCGGCATCGATGCGGCCGTCGGCGACCGCGGGGGAGATCTCGGGAGTCGCCATCGGGACCGCGCCGACCTCGAGTCCGCTGTTGCCGCGCATCAGCCTGTCCACCAGGGCCGGTGCCGTCTCGGCCCCGGTGCTGAGGCTGTATCCGATGCTCAGTGTGCCCAGTTCACCGGCCGCCGCGCTCCGGGCGGTGTCCCATGCCCGGTCCAGCGCCGCCAGCGCGGGCGGCGCGGACTCCGCCAATGCCGCACCGGCAGTGGTCAATACGACGCTACGCGTGTTGCGGACCAGCAGGGCCGTACCGAGTTCCGCCTCCAATCGGCGCATCCGGGCGCTGAGTGCGGGCTGTGCGATACCGATCCGTGCGGCCGCGCGGGTGAAGTTCAACTCCTGTGCCAGCACCAGGAAGTACCGCAGGCTCACCGTATCCGGCGCCACGCGCACCCTCCCTGCCGATTGATAACGATCCGTTCTGAGTCTATCCGGAACCGGTCTTTCCCTCGACCGCGGATCGAGCCCTAACCTGCGCATACGGCGATTCAACCGATGGCAATACCCGTCGGCGGGATCGATCGATCCGAGTGTCGATTCGAGGCCGGACGTGTCCGACCGAGCACAGGAGGTTTCCATGGCCAAGGGCTACTGGGTCAGTGTCTACCCCGCCCTTTCCGGCGCCGAGACGCTGACCGCGTACGACAAGCTGGCCGGTCCGGCCGTGCGGGCCGGGGGCGGGCGCACCCTGTCCGTCGGCGGTCGAGTCGTCGCCCACGAGGCCGGAATCACGCAACGCGCCGTCCTGATCGAGTTCGACACCTTTGAGCAGGCCGTCGCGGCCTATGAGAGCGAGGCATACCAGAAGGCGCTGTCGGCCCTCCCCGACGGCTACGAACGCGACTTCCGCATCATCGAAGGCATCGACTGACCGGCGGGCCCGCGTCCCGGTTCGTCCTCGACGACCTGATCCTCGTCGGCGGTTCACGGGCCCGTGCGGGCTTCGCGCTCGAAGTCCGCCTCGACCAGGGGCTGTTCCCCGTGCCGGGGCCACCGGGGACGGGCCGGCGCCGCTGGGTCAAAACAGTGGCGCCGGCTCGATCCGGGAGCATACGGCGGCGGCGGCTTCGCGGGTGTCGTCGGCGTGGCCAAGCGCGTTCCGGCCTTGGTCGCCGCGACAGGGGCGCGACGACACCACCCATGCCCCGATCGGGGCCGCCGAACCCGTCAGGCCGGGTGGTGGTCGGAGACGGCGCCGAGTTCGATGTCGTATTCCAACAGGGCCTTCATCGCGCACAGGGCTGTGGCGAATCCGCCGACGGTGTCGTTCACCCAGCGCACGGCGTCGTCGCCCGAGCCCTCGAAACCGGTCTCGGTGACCTCGACGAACGTGGCTCCTTCCCCGCGCGGGGTGAACCGCAGCTCGACGGTGGTCGGCTGCC
This sequence comes from Embleya sp. NPDC056575, assembly GCF_042793325.1. NCBI lineage: Bacteria > Bacillati > Actinomycetota > Actinomycetes > Kitasatosporales > Streptomycetaceae > Embleya > Embleya sp. NPDC056575. Next base: position 293,811 of record NZ_JBHTVA010000002.1, on the reverse strand, counting down.
CGTAGTTGCCCCACTCGAACCGGATCAGCCGGGCGTCCCGAACCTCTTTGACCCGGACTTCGGCCGATGCACCGTACGTCTGCCACTCCCACTGCAACTCGGCGCCCGCAACCATGGGCCCGCTGCTCTTGCTGTACCAGAACCGGGAGGTCACAGCCGGGTCGGCGAAGGCGCGGAACACCTCCTCGGCGGGTTTGCGGACGATCATGCAGGCGTACGCGGCAGGGGCGCGAGAGAGCGCGAGCTCAGGCGTTTCCATCGGACAAGCATGCACCACGGGAGCCCTCGGCTCCGGGATTCGCACCCGCGCGTCCGGGACCGCCACGGCCGCGACGCCCGGGATTGCGCAGGGGCAAGTACGGCCTGCGGCTTGGGTGTTCGTTCGAGAGAGCAGGTCCGGAACAGCCTGGAGCACATCGTGGACGTGGGCCCCGGCACACGACTGTGCGGACCGGCGGATCCGCCGCCGACCGCGGCGTCCTGCGCATGGTCGCGCCGTGGATGCGGTACCACCGTCCGGTGTTCGCCTTCGCCCGTTCGAGCGACCCGAGGGCGGGTCGCTCGGACGCCCGCGTGCGGATCGACCACGCTCGGCCCGGACGGGCCCTCGACGATGCGGGGCGTACGAACGGACACAGAGAGCAGGGTGAGCGGCGATGTCGCGCAACGGGTCGATGCGAGGGTTCGTCGGGCGGTCGCTGACGATGGGCTCCGCGCTGGTGGTGCTGACCGCCGGGCAGGCCTGTGCCGTCGCTCCCCCGGTCACGGAGCCGGCCTCGGTGCCGGCCGCGGCGCCGGTTCGTGCGTCGGGTTCCGACCTGGAGGTGGTCCGGATCGATCCGGACTCCGCCGCGCCGGGCGGCACGACCACGGTGCACGCTTTGATCAACAACGCCGGGCCGGACCGGACGGCCTCACCGTTCACCGTGGTGATCACGCTGCCGGAGGGCGTGACGCCCGAGGGCCCATTCTTCCCGGAGGACTGCGCCGTGTTCCAGAACGGCCACCGGGTGCGCTGCGTCTTCCCCGCCGGTCAGCCGCGGTTTCGCATCGCCCCGGCGGTCGTCCCGGTACGGATCGCCGACACCGTTCCCATCGGCGACCTGACCGGCGGCTACGTCGCGGTCCGCGGCGAGGACGACCGGAACCCCGAAAACGACAGGCAACCGTTCACGATCCACGTCGTGGAGACCGACCGGGGCTGAGTCGGGCCGAGCCGGAACCGGCAGCCGTGCCGCCCTGCTTTGCCATACTTGTCCGCGAGTCGGAGCAAACCACGGGGGGCGCGTGGACAGGGCGGAAGCGGGCCGCGCTTTGGCGGATCGGTTGGCCGCGTTGAAAGGACGCAGCGGACTGAGCTACCACGAGTTGGGCCGGCGGGTCTTCACCAGCAGTTCGTCGCTGCACCGGTATTGCAGCGGGCGGGCGGTGCCACCGGATTACGACGTGGTGGTCCGGCTTGCCAAGGAGTGCGGGGCGGCGCCGGACGACGTGGCGGCGTTGCTGCGCGAGTGGAGTATCGCGACCGGCCCGGATCCGGATCCCGAGGACGACGCCGACCCGGACGACGACCACGACACGCAGCCGGTGCCGGCCGCGGCGCCGGGTGATGTACAAGTCCGTGCCGCGACACCGTTGCCGGCACGGGTCACCGAGTCCGCGCCCACACCGACATCACCCGAGGTGATCGCCCCCGCCGGGCGCCTTCGGCGTCGCCGGCCGTCGGTCCGCGCTCTCGCGGCCCTCGGCCTGGTTCTGATCGTCCTCGCGATGGCCTCCGACCGCCCTCCGCGAACGCCCGGGCACCCGGCCGCCGTCACGCCGATCGATGCGGTCGGCTGGACCCGGAGCCCGGAACCGGTCGGTCCCGAGCTGTTCGGCGTCACCATGAACAGTTCGTCGGGCGCGATGCCGTCGTTCCGGGTCGGCGCGTTGCGGCTGTGGGACAGCGAGACCCGCTGGGCGCAACTGGAGCCCCGGCGCGGCGAATTCGACTGGTCGACCCTCGACCGGCTGCTCGCCGGGGCGGACCGGCAGGGCCTCGACACGCTCTTCGTCTTCGGCGGTACACCGGCCTGGGCCGCGCCCGAGGCGCGCAAGGCGCCGTATCCGGACGGCTCGCGCGCCGCACCGCCCGAAGTCCCGGCGGACTGGGACGACTTCGTGCGCGCCCTCGTCCGGCACGCCGGTGATCGCATCGACGCGTACGAGCTGTGGGTGGCCGCCAACCACCCCCACCACTACAACGGCAGCGTCGAGGCGTTGGTGGAGATGACCCGCCGGGCGAGCGCCGTCATCCGCGCCGAGGACCCCGGCGCGACGGTGGTGTGTCCGTCGGTGACCGAGTTGTGGAAGCCCGAGTCGCACGACTTCCTGCTGCGGTTCGCCGCCGCGGGCGGCTACCAGTACTGCGACGCGGCGGGTGTCAAGCTCTACCAGCGGCAGATCACGGACCCGCCCGAGACCATGCTCGAAGCCGTCCGCGGCGTCGACCGGACCTTCCAGCGGGCCGGCTACCACCTGCCCCTGTGGAACACCGGCACCACGCAGACGCTGCCGCTCGACGATCCTCTCGACGAGGACACCGCCGCCGACTACGCGGTGCGTTTCTACCTCACCGGGTTGTACGCCCGAAACCGCGACCTGCGACGCATGTACTTCTACGCGTGGGGCAACGGCAAGATCCCCATAGTCGTGCAGGCCGAAGGGCAACCGCCCACCAGGGCCGGACTGTTCACCGCCCGCCTCCAACAGTGGCTCGCCCAAGCCCGGGTCGACGCCTGCGGCCACGGCCGGGGGGTCGGCCTCCCCGAGAACGTGTGGCAGTGCGAGTTCCTCGTCCCCGACGAGCTCGGCACCCCACGCCGAGCCCGCATCGTGTGGACGCACGCGGGCACCGCCGACATCCCGATCGGCCGCCGCGAGAACCGGATCCTGTTCCTCGACGGGACCGCGCGGGATGTCGACGCCCACGACACCCAACAGATCTCCGGCCGGCCGATCCTCGTCGAGTCCCGACCCGGCAGCACAACCGACCCACGAACCCAGCGCGGCACCCCGGGCGGGCGCGTCGGCGCCCCGGCCCTGGCCCGCTTGCGCCGCGTGCCGGTCTGACCGGTCCGAAGTCGACGCCGCCGGCGTGGTCAGGGTGTCGTGTGGCCCACGGCCTCGGCGTAGAAGGAGCGGTCGACGAGTTTGTCCTCCGGCAGCGCCGGGGCCTCGATGACCTTGCCCTCGATGTACATGCTCTGGACCCGGTCGGTCGTGCCGCCGCGGATCTCCCAGTCGACCACCTGCGCGGGCACGGACTTCAGCAGTTCGGGTTTGCTGCCGAGCGTCGTCGCCAACTCCGCGACGAAGGCCGGGTCCTGCTTGTAGTCGCCGGCGAAGTAGGTGTTCACGGTGCGGATCAGCGCGCGCAGGAACGCGACGCCGGCGTCCCGGTTCTTCTCCAGGAGGTTTTGCCCGTAGAGCATTCCGCCGAGCGGCTCGCCGGCCGGCTGACCACCCAGGAAGGTGTACTCCGGCTTGCCTTCGAAGTCCTTCCAGACCGGATCGAGCAGCCACGCGGCGTCGATGCCGCCGTTTTTGAACGCCTCGGGCACACCCGCACCGTCCAGTTGCTGGAACGAGACCTCGGTGGGCTTCGTCTTGTGCCGGGCGAGCACACTCTGGATCGGGTACATGATCACCGACGTCTTGCCCACGAGCGTCCCGAAGCGCGCGTTCTTGAGGTCGACCGCGTCTCCGGTCCGGCCGTTCTTGACCTTGGCCCAGACTCCGGTTTTGGATTCGGGCGCCGCCGAATAGTTGCCCGCGACCCACTTGATGTCGAAGCCCTGCTTGACCGCGTTGACCATGCCGGCCTCGGGCGCCGAATACAGCACGTCCACCTGGCCCTTGGCGAGCAGCGTGATCGCGTCGGTGGCCGGCATCTGCTTGAGTTCGACGTCCAGGCCCTCCTTGGCGAACTCGCCCTTGGCGATCGCGGTGCGCAGTGGGCCGAGGTATTCGGCCGACAACGATCCCGCGGTCACGGTGAGTTTCGCCTTCTGCGCGAGCGGCTTGGCGGCGGGCGAACCCGCGGCGCAGCGCGCGGGCTTGCGGGTCGGGGCCAGGTCGGCCGGGTCGGTCCACGCCTTCTCGCAGCCGGCGACCGGCTCGATCGCCCGCTTGGGCTGCGGGGACTTGGACCGGTCCGAACCGGAGTCGGAGGAACCGCCGCCGCACGCGGCGAGCAGTGCGGTGCACGCCAACAGTGCGGTGGTGGTGAGGAATCCACGTCTCGCCATGATGTGCCTTTCGGGGTCGGTGCGCCCGGTGGTGTTCGGGCCGGCCGGGCACGAACCGGCCCGGCCGAGGTGGTGACGTCGGGTCAGGACTGCCCGGGGCCGCGGTCGCGCGGTGCCCACGGGGTGCACAGCCGGCCCACGCGGCGGATCAGCTCGGAGAACAGCACTCCGACGATGGCGACCACGATGATCCCGACGAACATCGCGCGGTTGTCGAAGAGTTGCCGGGAGTTGAAGATCACGTAGCCCAAGCCCTTGTTGTCGGGCGAGGCGATTCCTTCGGAGGCGATGATGACCAGTACCGCGACGCCCGCCGAGATCCGCAGGCCCACCATCACCTGCGGCAGCGACGCGGGCAGCAACACGTGTCGGAACATCTGCCAGGGGCCGGCGCCGAAGACCGCTCCGGCCTCGCGGTAGCCGTCGGGCACGGCGATGACCGCGGCCATCGTGGCGATCCAGACGAAGAAGAACACCGTCACGGCGACGAGCGCGATGTGCGGCGCCTCGCCGAGGCCGAACATGGTCATGAAGATCGGCAGGAGCGCGAGCTTCGGCACCACGTACAGGGCGTCCAGGGTGGGTTCGAGCGCGGCCCGGATCAGGGCGTTGGTACCCATCAGGAGGCCGACGACGAATCCGCCGAGGGCGCCGATCGCGTAGCCGGGCAGGACCCGGGCGAGTGTGGCCCACACGTCGGGCCACAGTTTGCCGTCGGTGGCGTCGGACCAGCCGTCCGCGACGATGGTCGAGGGCGCGGGGTAGAGCCGATCGTCGATCCACCCCTGCTTCGCGGCGAGTTGCCACCACAGCAGGAGCAGCACGGGAACGGCGACGGCCAGGCCGACCTCCAGGAGTCGGCGTCGCGTGCGCGCCCGGCCGGGGTCACGCTCCGCGGCGCCCGGCTCGCGGACCAGCACCCGGATCGGCGCGGTGTCCTTCACGGTGACCGTCACGGTGCGACCTCCTTCTTGCCCGATTCCCGATCGTGGTTGCGCGCGCCGCCCTGGGTCCGGTCCTGGACCGGGTGCGCGTCCGGGCCCGTTTCGTGATCCGGCTCCGTCTCCCGGCCCACACCCCTCCCCTGCTCTCGCTTCGCCTGCCGCTTCGGGTCCGTCTCCTGCTCCGGGCCGGTCGCCTGCTCGACCTCTCCGCGCAGCAGTTCCCACAGTTCGGCCTGCATCGCGGCGAACTCCGGTGACCTGCGCACCTCTCCGGTGCGGGGGCGGACGAACGGCGGTACCCGCTCGGCGATCAGTCGCCCCGGGCGCGCGGACATCACCAGGACGCGGTCGCCGAGGACCAGCGCCTCCTCCAGACTGTGCGTGACGAACAGGACGGTGCGCTTGTCGGCCTGGCAGATCTCGAGGAGTTCGTCCTGCAGGATCGTCCGCAGTTGCGCGTCCAGGGCCGCGAACGGCTCGTCCATGAGCAGGATTTCCGGCTCGACCGCGAGGGCCCGCGCGATCGACACGCGCTGCTGCATGCCGCCGGACAGGGCCGCGGGGTAGCGGTCGGCGAAGTCCGCGAGTCCGAGTCGGCCCAGCCAGTCGCGTGCTCGGGCGTTCGCCTCCTTGCGGGGCACCCGACGCAGGTCCAGGCCGAACCGGACGTTCGCCAGCACCGTCTTCCACGGGCTGATGCCGTAGTTCTGGAACACCATCGCCGCGGGGTTCGCGGTCGCGGCCGTCACCTCGACGCGGCCGGCGGTCGGCTTGACCAGGCCGGCCACGATCCGCAGGAAGGTGGATTTGCCGCACCCGGACGGGCCGACGATGCAGCAGAACTCTCCGGCCGCGACCTCCAATTCGAGGGGCCCGAGCGCGTGCACGCGACTCGCGCCGCGACCGAACCGGCGCTCGACCCCGGCAGCTCGGATCCTGCCGGCCTGCGCGGCCGGCTCGGGCGGTTCCTGGCCCACGTGTCTCACCCCTGAAGTCCGTACGATCCGTCGTTCCTCGCAACCAGTGCCATATGCGCGCGAGTTCGAGCACACCCGGTGCCCCCACCGGAGTCGATCATTCCGCTCGACCGGCGTGACGATATGACGATGCGTCAGATTTCACAATCGATAGGATCGACAAGACGACATTGATCTTGAGACACGCGGCAACCCGAACCCGGGCACCCCACCGACACACCATCGACTGGGAAACCGACGGCGGGAGGGTGTTTGTCGGGGTCGGCCGGGGCTGTTTGTCGCCGCCGCGCGAGGTGGGTCGGCCGGATGCCGAGGTGGTTCGCCGTGCCCGCAACCGGGCCGGGCCGCGGCGGGCTCGGTCCGGTTGGGGCGGGGCGGAGGGTCAGGGGTTGGCCGGTGGTGGTGTGGTGTCCCGGTTCGGCGCGCCGTCCCAAGTGGCGGAGGCCGTGGCCGTCGGCTCGGGCCTGCCCGGCGCCGCGGCGACGCCGTTCGAGTAGACGATGTCGATCAGCAGGATCCGGTCGTTGCCCGCCGTGCCGTCCTTGTCCGTGGACGTGGTGAGCCAGATGTCCCCGTCGGGGTCGACCTCCACGGTGCGCAGCCGGTCGTACGTGCCCTCGAAGTACGCCTTCTGCTCGACCAGGTTGGAGTCGGAGTCGATGCGCAGCCGGTAGACGCGTTGGCCCCGGGTCGTGGCCACGAACACGTAGTCGTTGATGATGGTCAGGCCGCTCGGCGAGGCGGCCGACACCGGCCAGGTCTTCTTCGGCGCGATGTACCCGGCGCAACTACCCTCGGTGCCTTGGCAGTTGGGCCAGCCGTAGTTGCCCCCCTTCTGGATCAGGTTGACCTCGTCCATGATGTTGTCGCCGAACTCCGCCTGCCAGAGCCGGCCCTGGGAGTCGAAGTCCAGGCCCTGCGGATTGCGGTGCCCGATGGACCAGACGGCGTTGCCGAACGGGTTGTCCGACGGGATCGAGCCGTCCGCGTTGATGCGCAGGATCTTGCCGTTCAGGGAGTTCTTGTCCTGCGCCCGGGAGTCGTTCTGGGCGTCGCCCATGCCGGCGTACAGCTTGCCGTCGGGGCCGAAGCGAAGCCGTCCGCCGTTGTGGAAGCGGCTCTTGGCCATGCCGGCCAGCAGGACCTTGTAGCCGCTGAGCGTGTTGTTCTCCAGCTTCATCCGGGCGATGCGGTTGCCGTCGGTCGAGGTGTGCAGGAAGTACAGGTAGTGGTCGGTGGCGAAGTTCGGGGAGACCTCCAGCCCCATGAGGCCGCCCTCGCCGCCGGTGGTCTGCGAGTCGGGTACCTTGCCGAGCTTCGTCTTCTGGCCGGATTTGGTCAGTCGGTAGACGTCGAAGGTGTTGCGCTCGGTGTAGATCCCGGAGCCGTCCGGCAGGAACGCCACGCCCCAGGCCACATCCACACCACTGGCCAGGGTCTTCACGGTGCCCGGATCGGGAACGCCGCCCGCCTGGGAACCGGCGGTGGTGACGCTGATCTCCGGGCCGAACGCCGACCGGTTGCCCTTGGCGTCGAAGGCCCGCACCTTGAACCGGTACGCCGTGGCCGCCTTCAGGCCGGCGACGGTCGTGGACGCGGTCTCCGAGGTGCCGGCGGCGGCGCCGTCTCGGTAGATGTCATACCCCGTGACCTGCACATTGTCCGTGGACGGGGCCCAGGCCAGGTCGACGCTCGTCGCGGTCTTGCCGGTGGCGCGCAGCCCCTGCGGCACACTCGGCGCCTCGACGTCGGGCGGCGCGGGCAGCGTGGCGATGGTGACCGCGTTGCTGGCGTCGGAGACGTTCGGGACGGCGTCGCGTGCGAAGACGGTCCAGTCGTAGTCGGTTTCCGGCGTCAGGCCGGTGACCGTGGTGGCCGTCGTGGAGCCGTCGACCTGCTTCATGAGTTGGCCGTGCTGGTAGACGTCGTACCCGGTGACCTTCACGTTGTCGGTGGCCGCGTCCCAGGCCAGCGACACGGAAGTGGTGGTCGACTCCTTGTCCTTGCGCAGGTTCTTCGGGGCCGTCGGCTTCTCGGTGTCGGCCGGGCCCTGCGGGGTGACGACCAGGCTGTCGAGGTTGGGACCGTCCACGCCCGAGGTGGTGGCGCGGATCCTGTTGGTACCGGCGGCCAGTGTCGTCGTGACCGAGGCCGTCTTCCAGGTCGTCCAGGCGCCGGTGCCGGGGAAGGGGAGATCGTTGGCGGCCTGGGTGCCGTTGACCGTGATGTCCAGCGGCCGGTCGACGGAAGTGCCGTTGGCGTAGCGGAAGTCCAGCTTCGTGGCGCCCGACTGCTCCGCCTGGACGGTGAACTCGACGTACGCGTCGGAGACCGCGTCGAAGTTCACGAAGCCGGTGCCGGTGTGGCCGGCGTGGTTGGACTCCACCTTGCCCTTGACGACTTGGGCGGCCTCCGCCTCGTACGTGGCGGCGGCGCGAGGGAGGGGAAGTGAGTGGGCGGCGGGCAGCGCCACGCAGAGCGAGGCGGTGGTGGCCGCGGCCACCAGGGCGCCGAACGCCCTGGCCGGCCGGGGTTTGTTGGGTCTCACGGTGTCCTCCAGCGAAGAGGGACCGAGCGCGGGGGGCGGCTCGGCGGCTCGTGGTGCTCCCCGAGCGGGCCGCTGCGAACGTCTTCGCGGTGGGCGATTTCCGGCAACGGTCTTTCACGCGGGGGAAGTTGGCGCTGGACCTGGATAGTTAGGAAAGTTTCCTAACTGGTGATGGAGCACGCTAGAGCCCGATAAGGCACCTGTCAACGGGTCACGCGCCACCGGACGCGCGCCCGCGAATCCGTCCATCGAGGCCGATGCGCGCGGACCCCGAGCCCGCGCCGCGTGGTCGGCGGGACCGGCCCGGCAGTGACGGGGTCCTCGCGGTGGCGTGCAACCCTGATTCGGTGAACGACGCCTTGACAGCCGCCCTACAACGTGCGGCCGGCCACCAGCAGCGGTTCGAAGTCCGCTTCGCGGCCTATTTCGACGCCCTGACCGATCCGGCGAGTGGCGCCCTGGACCTGCCGCCGCACGGCGCTTTTCCCCGCCAGGCCCTCGACCTGGTACGCGAGTTGTCGCTGCGCGGCGGCAAACGCCTTCGGGTCGCCCTGCTGCACGAGGCCGCCGCCCTGGTCACGCACGAGCCGGTGCCCGGGCTCGACGATGCCGCCGTGAGCATCGAACTGCTGCACACCCACGGCCTGATCCACGACGACATCATCGACGACGCGGCCGTACGCCGAGGCGGCCCGTCCACCTACTACGCCTACCGCGGCCGATTCCCCGACCGACCCGACGTCGCCCTCGCCCTGGCCGTCCTCGCCGGCGACCTGGCCGCGTTCCTGTCCATGCGCGTCCTCCTCGCCGGCGACCTGCCACCCGCCCGCATCCCGGCCATGGCCGCCGTTCCCGCCGATGCGGGGGCCGCCATGATCAACGGGCAGATCCTGGACCTGGAACGCGACTTCCATCCCGCCGCCGACATCGGGCTCCTGCACACCGTCACCGAATACAAGTCGACCCGCTACTCGGTGCTCGCCCCGCTGCGCCTGGGCCTGCTCGCCACCGGCGCCGACATCGCTCCGTACGAGGGCGAACTGCGCGCCTACGCCACCGCGGTGGGCATCGCCAACCAGATCCACGACGACTGGCTCGACCTGTTCGGCGACTCGGCGGCCCTCGGCAAACCCCTCGGATCCGACATCCGTACCGGGCGACGCAGCTACGTCGTCCGCGCCCTCCTGGCGGCGGCCGACGACGCCGAACGCAAGGTGGTGGACGCCGTCCTGGGAGATCCGGCCTGTGACGACGACGCCCTCGACCGGATCCGCCGGATCGCGCGCGCCCACGGCATCGACAGCGGCCTGCGAGCCGACGCCGAGCACCACGCGCGAGAGGCGGCGGCGCGGGCCGGCACGTGGGGTGAGCGATGGCGGCCGGAGGCCGTGGCGTTCTTCGAACACCTGCCGGCCTGGTCCGTCACGCGCGATCGGTAGTAACCGGTGTAAACCGACGCCGCCCGCCACCGGCGCATCCACCCCGCGGCCGGGACACGCCCGAACCGCGGGCCCCACCCCAACCGGCCAGACGTTCATGATCACTTCACCGGAAGGTCGATTCGAACGCGCCTCCGATCGACACGGCCCGCATAGCCTCTCTGGACCAGACCGGTTATCCATACGTTATAAACCGTAGGGAGAAGCCGCGTCCGTCACCGGAACCAGAGAATAGGAAACCCGTGAGACTCGCCCCTCTCGTGATCGCCGCGGCCTCCGTCGCGCTCGTCTCCCCCGCCGTCGCCCCGGCCGTCGCGCAGGCCGATCCCGCGACCCCGTCCGCACCGCACGTCACCGTCCCCGGCGGGCGCTACGAGCACGCCGTGGACGTGAAGTTCCAGGTCCAGCGCGGCACGACGGTGCGCTACACGCTGGACGGCACGACCCCCACCCGCGACAGCCGCGTCTACTCCCCCGGCCGGCCGCTGCGGATCGACAAGGACACCAACGTCACGGCGGTCGCCTTCCACGGCAACCGGGCCAGTGTCCCGGTGTCGTACGGCTATCTGATCAAGACCGCCGAGAAGCCCCTCGCCCGCATGGTCGTGATGTCCGACGTCCACGTCGGTGGTCACGCCGCCAACGACAAGAAGTACGAGAGCTTCTTCGACACCATCGGATCCGTCTTCCCCAAGCCGGACGCGATCCTGGTGAACGGCGACATGATCAACGACAACGGCGACGGCAAGGGCCCCGACCACAAAATCGTCTCCGAGATCTTCCAGGCCAACCTGGCCCGCAAGAGCATGACCGACACACAGGTGCTGATCTCCACCGGCAACCACGACGACAGCCTGGCCGCGATACGGGCCGGTTACCCCAAGGCGTGGTTCCCCGACTCGGGCGGCGGCTACTACGACTCGGTGGTCAACGGTCTGCACGTGCTGACGATCAACTCCGAGACGTACAACTCCGACACGGCCCAGCGCGCCTGGCTCAAGCAGCGGCTCGCCGCGATCACCGCCGACCGGGCGTACGCCGGCAAGCCCGTCCTGGTCCAGGGCCACCGACCCGCCACGGACACGGTCATGGACGGCCAGCAGGCGAGCAACCCGCGCCTCACGGAGGACCTGAGCGCGTTCCCGCAGGCCGTCTACTTCTCCGGCCACTCGCACCTGAACATCAACGACGAACGTTCCATCCAGCAGCGCGACTTCACCTCGGTCAACGACGGATCGATGTCGTATGTCGAGATGGACCACGGCTACCAGATGGTCACCGACAAGGGCCTCGCCGACCGGTTCGAGTCACCGACCGCGCAGGCGCTGTTCGTCGAGGTCTACCAGGACCGCACGGAGATCGCGCGGGTGAACATGGCCGCGGACAAGCACGACATCTACACCGACGGCAAGTGGTCGGCGAGCTGGCAGCCGCCGTACGCCAGCGCGGGCACCCTGAGCGGTCCCACCTGGACCGTGCGCCTCAAGGGCTCGACGAACCAGCAGATCAAGGACAACTTCACGTACACCAAGGCCGCGCGCAACACCGTGGCGCCGCGGTTCACCACGCGTGAGCCGCTGTCCGCGGTGCGCGACGCCAAGGGCGGCACGGCCGTACGGATCGCCCAGGCCACCGACGACCAGATGGTGCACCACTACAACGTCGACATCACCGACGCGGCGACGGGCAAGTCGCTCGTCTCGTCCAAGGTCTTGTCGGACTACTACTTCATGCCCCGCCCGAACACCCTCGACATCCCCGTACCGGGCACGGTCGCGCGCGGGCGGTACGTGGCCCGGGTCGTGGCCGTGGACGCGTACGGCAACGCCTCACCGGCGGTATCGCTCACGTTCGGCAAGTAGCCCGAGCGGGACCGCGGGAAGCCTCCCCGCGCCGTCCCCGCCTCCGTCCCGCCGCCCGGCCGGGTCGCGCGTCGTCGTCGACCGCGACCCGGCCCTCGGCGGCGGGCGGTTCGTGTTCATGGCGCCAAACCGGCCAGGATCACCACTGTGAGCGGGTCGTCGGGTCGGGCGTCGGCGCGGCAGACCATCACCTTGACCAGGGTCAGGATTTCGGTGGCGGTGAGGTCTCGGCGCAGGTCGCCCTCCTCCTGTGCGTGGCCGATCACCTGCTCCAGGAGGGCGTCGACCTCGCGTTGCAGTCCCATCACCTCAGGGTCGGCCACCGGCGTCGCGGTCAGCGTGGCGACCAGGGCCAGTGGGAGGTGGGTGCAGTACTCCACGATCTCGATCAGCGAGCGTCGCCGCGGCTCGTCTCGCCCGGCCGCCTCTCTGGCATGGACCAGCAGGTCGCGCAGCGTGTCGGCGGCGATCGCGTGGACCAGGGCGTTGCGGTCCGGAAAATGCCGGTACAGGGTGCCGACGGCGACGCCGGCCTCGCGGGCGATGCGCTCCATCGACACGTCGGCGCCGTGCCGGGAGAACAGGCGAAGCGCCGCCGCGCCGATCAGCGCGCGGTTGCGTTCGGCGTCGGCTCGCACTCGGGGAACCCTTTCTTTCCTTTTGCTCGCGGAAGGTGCACCACGACCAACCTGAAGGACGGGTTCAGCTTAGGTTACGCTGCATCGGGCAACATGAATCCACGATTCACTTTGGAGTCGCGATGCGCATCGGAACCCTGGTCAACCCGGAACGACCCCGCCTCGACGACCTCCTGGACGGTGTCCGAGACGCGGCTCGGGCCGGGCTGGACAGCGCCTTCCTTCCCCAACTCGCCTCCTGGGACGCGATCACCGTGGCCGCCCTCGCCGGCGCCCGCGTCCCGGGCATCGACGTCGGCACGTCGATCGTGCCCACCTACCCCCGACACGCGATCGCGCTGGCCGGCCAGGCCCTGACCGCGCACGCCGCCACCGGCGGGCGGTTCACGTTGGGGGTCGGTCCCGGGCACAAGCCGGTGATCGAGGGGGTGTTCGGCCACTCCTACGATCGTCCGGCCGACCACATCCGCGAATACCTCACCGCTCTGGGCCCGTTGCTGCGCGGTGAGGGCGTCGAGCACCGCGGCCGCACCGTCACCGCGGTCGGCGCCCTGGATACACCCGGCGCCGGCACGCCCGATCTGCTCCTGGCCGCGCTGGGACCGAGGATGTTGCGGGTCGCCGGCGAACTCGCCGACGGCGTGGTCGTGGTGTGGACCGGCCCGGACGCGATCGCCGAACACATCCGCCCCACCGTCACCGAGGCCGCCGCGGCGGCCGGGCGACCCGCTCCCCGCATCGTGGTCACCGCCATCGTCAGCGTCACCGCCGACCCGGCACGGGTGCTGCGCGAGGTCGGGCAGCGCCTCGGCTTCGCCGGCGAACTGCCCGCGTACCGCGCCCAGTTGGACCGCCAGGGGAAGAAGGGCGTGGTCGAGACGGTGATCGCCGGGGACGAGGAGACGGTGGCGCGCGGGATTCGCCGCTACGCCGAGGCCGGCGCGACGGAGCTGACCGCGAGCCTGACCGGCACCGCCGAGGAACGCGCCGCGACGCTCGCCCTGTTGTCCGCGCTCCGCCGCGAGGGCTGACCACGCCGGACGTCGGCGCGCCCGGTCCGGGACTCACCCGTCGGCCGACGTCGATCCGAACGCGCCGATCAGTTCGTCGAACTCCGCCCGCACCAGCGGCGCGTGGGCATCGGCGCCCGGCAGCACCCAGAACCTGTCCTCGCGGATCGCCGCGGCGACCTGTTCGCCGGCCTCCCCGGCGCTCATCGCTCCCGCCCGCGACTCGCGCATCGCCTCGATCATGTCCCGGGCGGACGGCGTCGGTCCGCCGTCGCCGGGCGTCCGGTCGTCGGCGTCCGCGACCGGGCGGGCGTTGACCCGGTCGAGCATCTCGGACCGCACCTTGCCCGGACACAGCAGTGACACCCCGACCGCGGTCTCGGCCAGTTCGGCGCGAAGTCCCTTGGTCAGGCCGACGATCGCGTGTTTCGTGGTGCCGTACGGTCCGGTCATCGCACCGCCGATCAAGCCGCCCATCGACGCGGTGTTCACGATGTGCCCGCCTTCCGGTTGCCCGAGCAGCAGCGGAACGAAGGTGCGCACGCCGTGCACGACGCCCCACAGGTTGACGTCCACGACCCACTGCCAGTCGACGAGTTCGGTCTCCCACTGCCTGTTCAGCGTCCACACCCCGGCGTTGTTGCAGACGACGTCGACCCGTCCGAAACCGGCCAGTGCGGCATCCGCGAGGGCCTGGACGGCAGCCGCGTCCCGCACGTCGGTGGGCACCGCCGCCACCTCCGCGCCGTCCGCCCTCAACATCGCGGCGGCTTCCTCGAGCCGAGCCGTGTCGGTGTCGGCCAGGACCACGCGCATCCCGTCGTCCGCCAACGCCCGCGCGATGCCGTATCCGATGCCACCGGCCGCCCCGGTGACCACACCGACCCGTCCCGCGAGTTCGCGCATGTTGCCCTCCTCCCATCCGGACGACCCGCGCCGGCGGCCTCGCCCGCGCGTCCACCACCCCGGAGCCCGAGACCTCCACATGCGGGCCCGCAACCGTCGGGGCCGGTATCCGACCGGAACCGGCCGGCGAATCGCCCTCTCCCCCAGTCTTTCGGCCTCGTCAAATAGCTCTCCAGCGGGCCCGCGTCGCCCTTGCGGATGTGGGCGAGGACCGCGCGGGCGAAGACGTCGGTGTCGTGGAGGGCGAGGTGGATGCCCTTCGCGCTCGTCGGCGGGTGCGGCGTCCGCCCCGTCACCCGGTGTGGTCAACCCGAGCGCGAGGGCGTGGCATCGTCGCGGTTGCCGCGGATGTCGTCTTCGGGATCCGGGTGCGTGGCGTACGGGTTCGGCTCGCGGCAGGTCGACGATGAAGGCGTACTCGACGCGTGGCGGGCCGCCGACGGTGCTCGGGGCGACGTCGTGCGCGACGAGGAGTCCCTGCCTCGCGCCGCGACCCACGCGGAACTCCTCGCGGTGTCCTGGCCGGTGGCGCGCAGCGCGAGCGGACACATCGGCTTTCGCCGCGCCCGGGGCGCGTGACGCGTCACGCGAGGCGTTGCGCCAGTGCGCGGCCGGCGGCGCGGCCGGAGAAGATGCAGCCGCCGAGGAAGGTGCCCTCCAGGGCGTTGTAGCCGTGGACGCCGCCGCCGCCGAAGCCGGCTGCCTCGCCGGCCGCGTACAGGCCCGGGATCACCTCGCCGTCCGGGCGCAGCGCCCGTGCGTCGAGGTCGGTTTCGAGGCCGCCGAGGCTCTTGCGGGTGAGGATGTGCAGGCGTACGGCGATCAGCGGGCCGTGTGCGGGGTCGAGGAAGCGGTGCGGCTTGACCACGCGGGTGATCTTGTCGGGCAGGTAGGCGCGGGCGTTGCGGACGGACATCAGTTGCAGGTCCTTGCCGTACGGGTTGGCGGCCTCGCGGTCGTGGGCCAGCACCTCGCGCTCGATGTCGGCGTAGTCGAGCGGAGTGCCGGGGGTGAGCGCGTTCATCCCGTCGACGAGGGCCCGCAGGTCGTGGCGGACCACGAAGTCCTCGCCGTGGTCGAGGAACGCCTGTACCGGCCCGGGAGCGCCCTTCTTGACCCGGGAGAGGGTCAGTTTGAGGTCCTTGCCGGTGATGTCGGGGTTCTGTTCGGACCCGGAGAGCGCGAACTCCTTCTCCACGATGGTGCGGGTGAGCACGAACCAGGTGTGGTGGTGTCCGGTGGTGCCGATGTGGCGCAGTGTGGCGAGGGTGTCGTGGCCGGGGAACAGCGGCGCGGGCAGGCGCTTGCCGGTGGCGTCGAACCACAGCGAGGACGGGCCGGGGATGATCCGGATCGCGTGGTCGGGCCAGATGGGGTCCCAGTTCTTGATGCCTTCGGTGTAGTGCCACATGCGGTCCTGGTTGACCAGGGACGCCCCGGCGCGTTCGGCGGCGTCGAGCATCCGGCCGTCGACGTACGCGGGCACCCCGGTGATCATCCGGGCCGGGGCGGGGCCGAGCCGGTCGACGGGCCAGTGTGCGCGGACCCGTTCGTGGTCGCCGCCGATCCCGCCCGAGGTGACCACGACGGCCTGGGCGCGCAGTTCGAACTCTCCGGCCGCCTCGCGCGAGGAGCGCGCGCCGCGCGGCGCGTCGTCGGGCGCGAGCACGGTCCCGCGCACACCGGTGACCGCGCCGTCCTCGACCACCAGGTCGTCGACCCGGTGCCGGAACCGGAAGTCCACCAGGCCGCGTTCGGCCGCCGCGAGCACCGGTTCGCGAAACACCCGCACCACCTCGGGGCCGGTGCCCCAGGTGAGGTGGAAACGCGGTACGGAGTTGCCGTGCCCGGTCGCGGTGCCGCCGCCACGCTCCGCCCACCCGACGGCGGGGGTCAACCGCAGGCCGAGCCCGTGCAGGTAGGCCCGTTTGGCCCCGGCGGCGAAGTCGACGTACGCCTCGGCCCATCGCCGCGGCCACCGATCCTCACGCTCTCGATCGAAGCCCGCCGAGCCGAGCCAGTCGGCGAGGGCGAGTTCCCGCGAGTCCTTGATACCCATACGGCGCTGCTCGGGACTGTCCACCAGGAACAACCCGCCCAGCGACCAGAACGCCTGGCCACCCAGGTTGGCCTCGTTCTCCTGGTCCAACACGATCACCCGCCGCCCCGCACGGGTGAGTTCGTACGTGGCCACCAAGCCGGCCAGGCCGGCACCGACGACGATGACGTCCGCGTGGTCGATCACAGCGGAACCTCCTGGCTGAATCTCGGGTGAACCGGCGCGCGTGCACGGTGAAGTCGGCGACCGTGCGGACCGGCACACAAGACTCTAGTAGTGGGGCCGGTGGATCGACCGCGTGCTCGGCGAGGTCGCGCGTCGCGGTGCGGCACGGTGCCCACGCCCGCCATGGCGGGCTGGTCCTGCCGTGGGTGGTCCGCGGGTGACGGGATGGGTGGCCCGGGGTGTCGGGTCGGGCAAGGGGTCAGAGTTTGAACGCCCTTCGTGGGTTGACCGTGACCAGGTCCACGGCCGTTTCCATCGCCTCGTCCTCGTCGAGTCGGTGCTCGGCGACCAGTTCGGCGAGGTAGCCGCAGTCCAGACGCCGCGACATGTCGTGGCGGGCGGGGATGGAGCAGAAGGCCCGGGTGTCGTCGACGAAGCCGGACGTCCGGGCGAATCCCGCCGTCTCGGTGACCGCGCGGCGGAATCGGCGGATGGCGTCGGGGGCGTCGAGGAACCACCACGGGGCGCCCGCGTAGACCGAGGGGTAGAAGCCGGCCAGCGGGGCGATCTCCCGGGTGAAGACGGTCTCGTCGAGGGTGAACAGGATCAGGTGGAACCCTTCGGCGGTTCCGTACCTGTGCAGGAGCGGACGCAGGGCGTCGGTGAACTCGGCGCGCAGCGGGATGTCGTGGCCGGTGTCGGGGCCGTACCGGTGGTGGGTGGGCGCGTGGTGGTTGCGGCGCACGGACGGGTGCAGGGTCATCACGAGGCCGTCGTCGCAGGACATGCGGGCCATCTCCAGGAGCATGTGCCGACGGAAGGCGACGCCCTCGGCCTCGCTCGCCGTGCCCTGTAGGGCGGCCCGGTAGACGCGGGCGGCCTCGGCGTGGGTCAGCGGTTCGGTGCCCACGTCCGGGTGGCTGTGGTCGGCGGAGGTGGCGCCGTGCGCGATGAAGTGGCGTCGTCGGTCCTCCAACGCCCGGATGTAGCCGTCGTAGTCCGAGGTGTCGGTGTCCGCGGCCTCGCCCAGGCGCGCCACGGCCGCCGCCCAGCCCGCACCGGGTTCCAGGTATCGGTCGGGGCGGAAGGTGGGCAGGACCCGCGCCGTCCACTCGGGGTCGGCGGCCAATGCCCGGTGGGCCGCGAGATCGTCGGCCGGGTCGTCGGTGGTGGCCAGCACCTCGATGCCGAAGCGGCGGAACAACGCCCGCGGGCGGTAGGCCGGGTCGGCCAGCCGCGCGGCGATCGTGTCGTAGATCCGGTCGGCCGTGGCCGCGGCGGGGCGCTCGGTCACGCCGAAGATCTCGACGAGTTCGGCCTCCATCCAGTAGCGGACGGGGGTGCCCCGGAAGGCGGTCCAGTGCGCACACATCGCGCGCCACGCCCGGCGGGCCTGCGGTTCGGGCAACGGCCCCTGTCCCACCCCGAGTTCGTCCAGCGGGACACCGCAGGCGTGCAGCAGGCGCGTAACGTAGTGATCGGTGGAGATCAGCAGGCTCGCCGGATCGTTGAACGGCTGGTCGTCGACCAGCAGGCGAGGGTCCACGTGACCGTGCGGCGACAGGACCGGCAGGTCGCGGACGGCTTCGTAGAGCCGACGGGCGACGGCGCGTGCCGACGCGTCGACGGGCAGGAGCCGGTCGGGATGGAGTGAGGAGGGCATGCCCGAATCGTCGTCCGCGGCCGGAGAGCACGGCAATCGGTTGTCATGTGTTGCCGCGGGGCGGGGCTCGTTCCGGGCCGGCCGACCCCTACGACGCCGCGTCGGCCGCCGACGTGACGGGTGCCGCGATCTGCGCGGCCAGATGCCCGGCCCCGAAGCCGTTGTCGATGTTGACGACCGCGACCCCGGGGCTGCACGCGTTGAGCATGGACAGCAGCGGCGCCAGGCCGCCGAAGGCCGCTCCGTAGCCGACGGAGGTCGGCACCGCGACGACGGGCGCGGCGACCAGCCCCGCCACCACGCTGGGAAGCGCGCCGTCCATGCCGGCGGCGACCACCACGACCCGGGCGGAGCGCAGCAGGTCGAGCATGCCGATCACGCGGTGCAGGCCGGCCACGCCCACGTCCACGGCCAGCTCGCAGCGCCGGCCCAGATAGCGGGCGGTCAACTCGGCTTCCAGCGCCACCGGGAGGTCGGAGGTGCCCGCCGCCAACACCACCACGAGACCTCCCTCCGGAGCGGGCGGTACGGGCGGCCACACCAGCAGTCGGGCCTGCGACTCGTGCCGGGCGTCGGGCAGTTCGGCGAGCACGGCCCGCGCGTGCTCGGAACCGGCGCGGGTGAACAGAGCCGGGCCCCGACCGTGCTCGCGCAGCTCGGCGGCGATCGCGCCCACCTGCTCCGGGGTCTTGCCTTCGCAGAAGATCGCCTCCGGATATCCCCTGCGGTCGATCCGCTCGTGGTCCAGACGTGCGAACGATTCGGTCGTTTCAGCCATGGCGAACTCCGATCAGGGACAGCGTGAAGGCACCCGATTGTTGGCCCGCGAGGTCGACGGCGACCATCCGGAACCCGGCGGCCCGGACCACCGCCAGAGCCGCCTCGCGCAGGTCGCCCGCGAGCGCCGCGATCTCGGCCACGGGCACCTCGATCCGGGCGACATCGCCGTGGTGGCGAACCCGACAGTCGCTGAACCCCAGCCCCCGCAGGCCCCGTTCGGCCGCCTCGACCTGGCCCAGCTTGTCCGGTGTGACCTCGCTGAAGTGCGGGATCCGCGACGCCAGACAGGGCGCGGCCGGCTTGTCCGCGCACGGCAGGCCCAGCGCGGCGGCGATCCGGCGGACCGCCGCCTTGTCCAGGCCCGCGTCGGCGAGCGGTCGCAACACCCGGTGGCGCACGGCGGCCTCGGCACCGGGACGATCCACGCGCACCACGTCGTCGGCGTTCTCGCCGTAGGCGACGGCCGTCAGGCCGTGCGCCCGGACCACCTCGGCGGAAATGCGGGCGAACAACTCGTTCTTGCAGTGGAAGCACCGGTCGGGGCCGTTGGCCCGGTACGCCGGCAGGTCGCCCTCATGGGTTTCGACCTCGACCACGCGCGCCCCGATCGTCGCGGCGACGTGCAGGGCCGCCGTGTACTCGTCCGCGGCGAGGCTGGGCGAGACGCCGAGCACGGCGATCACGCGGTCGGCGCCCAGCGCGCGTACGGCCAGGGCCAGCAGCACGGAGGAGTCCACGCCCCCGGAGAAGGCCACCCCGAGTCGGCCGGGCGTGTGGAGCAGTGCGCCGACGCGGTCGACGGCCGCGCCGTCGGTGTCGGACAGTCCCGGGAGCATGACGTGCTTCTCCTGTTCGAGGTTGGTTCGCCGATGTGCCGCCGTCGGATCCGCGGCGCGGGTCCGCGGCGCAGATCCGCGCCGATGACGCCGACTTCGGTCAGCCGAGTTCCCAGGCCCGCGCGGTGAGCGCCTCGACCAGTTCGGCGTCCCCGGCCAGGGCGGGATCGAGGAAGGCCAGCACCGCGGGCACGGCCTCGGCCGGTGATCCGGTGAGCACCGGCGCGGCGCCGTCGCGTACCGGGATCCCGTTGCTTCCCAGCAGGTGCAGCATCCACGCGGCGATCACGCGGATCGCGCCGGCCGGCATCGCCCCGGACGCCCGCTCGGCGTAGAGCGTCGGAAGTACGCGCACCGGGATCTTCTGGGCCCCGTCCTCGGCGATCTTGGCGAGGGTGTGCCGGATGCGCGGGTTCGCGAAGCGGTCCGTCAGCGCGTCCCGGTAGGTGGTCAGCACGGTTTCCGGGAAGTCCAGGTGGGCCGACGCCTCGTCCCACCATTCGCGCACCCAGACCCGGCAGACCGGATCGGCCACGGCCTCGGCGACGGTGGCGTGCCCGCGCAGCGGCGCCGCGTACGCCAACAACGAGTGGGCGCCGTTGAGCAGCGACAGTTTGCGTTCCTCGTACGGTGTGACGTCGGCGACGAAGCGGGCCCCGGCGTCCTCCCAGCGCGGCCGCCCGGCCGGGAACTCGCCGCTGAGCACCCACTCGGTGAACGGCTCGGTGACGACGGGGGCTTCGTCGAGGCGCCCGGTCGCGTCGCGCACGGCCGCCACGTCCTCCGGGGTGGTCCACGGGGTGATCCGGTCGACCATGGTGGCGACGTACGAGGCGTGCGCGGCCGCCTCGCGCCATTCGGGGCGCCCGATCGTGTCCGCCAGTTCGCCGACCATCCGCGCGGTGACCTCGCCGTTGCCCGGCAGGTTGTCGCACGGCACGACGGCCACGGGGCCGCCGCCCGCGCGCCGCCTGGCGGCCAGCCCGGCCAGCAGCCGCGCGGCGACCGTCGACACCGGAGCCGTCGGGTCGGCGCGCAGCGCGGCGATGTCGGCGCTCACATCGGCACGTCGGGTGTCCAGGCCGCCCCCGGGGGCGCGGGTATACGCCGCCTCGGTGACCGTCAGGGTGACCACCGCGAGTTCCGGCCGGCGCCAGTGGTCCAGCCACGCGGCGTGGTCGCCGCCGGGGTGCGCCGAGGTGAGCGAACCGATCACCTCGAGGCGGTCGCGGTCGGGACCGCGGGTGACCAGCGTGTAGAGCCCGTCCTGGGCGGTCAGCCGCTCGGCGATCGTGGTGCTGCGGCCGGTGAACGCCGCGATCCCCCACCGGTCGGCGTCCCCGGCGTGCTCGGTGTACCAGGCCTGATGGGCTCGGAAGAAGCCGCCCAGGCCGAGATGGAGCACGCGCACCGGCGCGGCGGGGCGTGCGTCGACCGCGCGGGACAGCGGTCGGGTCGTGGGTCGGGGGCTTGGCATGACGGCATGTTCGCCGCCGCCGGCTCGGCGCGGCAACCGGTTGCCATGTGTTGCCCCGGGCACTTGCACCACGTCGGACACCATGGTCCTCTGGCCGCCATGACAGCACAGATCGGTGGGCCGGGCACCGTCCTGCCCGAGGACCGGGTGCGAGCCTTCGTCGCCGAACAACTGGCCGGCGAGGACCTCGACGGCCGGAGCGTTTGCCTGGTGGTACCCGACGGGACCCGCAGCTGCCCGCTTCCGCTGCTGCTCTCCGCGGTGCACGAGGCACTGTACGGCCGGGTCTCCCGGTTGACGGTGTTGGTCGCGCTGGGTACGCACGCGCCGATGGGCGAGGCCGAACTGGCCGCCCACATCCCGCCGTTGCCCGGCATGACCGTGCTCAACCACGAGTGGTGGGAGCCGTCGACGTTCGCCTCGGTCGGCACGATCGGGGCCGACCGGGTGGCCGAGTTGTCCGGCGGGCTGCTGCGCCAAGAGGTCGACGTACGCCTGAACCGGGCCGTCGTGGAGCACGACGTGGCCCTGGTCGTCGGCCCGGTCTTCCCGCACGAGGTGGTCGGTTTCTCCGGCGGTGACAAGTACTTCTTCCCCGGCGTCGCGGGCGCCGACATCATCGACCTGTCGCACTGGCTCGGGGCCCTGATCACCAGTGCGGAGATCATCGGCACGCGCGGCATCACCCCGGTGCGCGCGCTGATCCACGAGGCGGCCGCGCTGATCCCGAGCCGCCGGCGCGCGTTGTGCGTGGTGGTCGAATCCGGCACCGGGGCGCTGCACGCGATGGCGTACGGGACCCCGGAGGCGGCGTGGTCGGCGGCGGCCGACGTGTCCGCACAGGTCCACGTCCGCTACCTGGACGCGCCCGTACGGCGGGTGGTGTCCGTGATCCCGGAGAAGTACGAGGACATCTGGACCGCGGCGAAGGGCTTCTACAAGCTCGAACCGGTCGTCGCGGACGGCGGCGAGGTCATCCTGTACGCGCCGCACGTGCGCACGATCGCCGCGATGCACCCGGAGATCGAGGAGATCGGCTACCACTGCCGCGACTACTTCACCAAGCAGTGGGACCGCTTCAAGCACCTGCACTGGGGCGTCCTGGCGCACTCCACCCACCTGCGCGGCGCGGGTACGTACGACGAAGAGCACGGCGAGCGCTGCCGGTTGACCGTCACCCTGGCGACCGGCATTCCCGAGGACGTCGTCCGCGGCGCGAACCTGGGCCATCTGGACCCCGCCGCGGTGGACTTCGCGGCGTTCGCGGCCGATCCGCACACCCTCGTCGTGCCGCAGGCGGGCGAGATCCTGCATCGGTTGCGCCCGTGAGGGCCGCGTGGATCGACGCGTCCGCCGGCGTCGCCGGGGACATGCTGCTCGCCGCCCTCGTCGACGCCGGAGCCGCGCCGAGCACCGTACGCGCCGCGGTGGAGGCCGTGGTCCCGGGCGAGGTACGCCTGGAGCAGACGCAGGTCACCCGCGCCGGGATGCGGGCGACGCGGATCGACGTGACGCCGAGTGCGCACGATCACCCACACCGCACGTGGCGGGATGTCCGCCGCCTCATCGAGCAGGCCGCCCTGGCCGATCCGGTCCGCACGTCGGCGCTGGCCGCCTTCGCCCGCCTCGCCGTCGCCGAGGCGCACGTACACGGCACCACCACGGAGGAGGTGCACTTCCACGAGGTGGGTGCCTGGGACTCCATCGCCGACGTCGTCGGGGTGTGTGCCGCGCTGCACGACCTCACCGTGACCGAACTGACGGCGGGCCCGGTGGCGTTGGGCTTCGGCCGCGTCACCACCGCCCACGGCGAACTTCCCGTACCGGCCCCTGCGGTGGCCGAACTCGCCGCCGAGTGGCAGGTGTTCGCGGGCGGCGAGGGCGAACTCGCCACCCCCACGGGCCTGGCGCTGCTCACCACGCTGGCCCGCGAGTGCTCGCCCATGCCGCACCTGCGGCTGGAGCGCACCGGCGTCGGGGCCGGCAGCCGGGACACTCCCGGACGCCCGAACGTCACCCGCGTCTTCCTCGGCACCCCGGTCCCCGCCGAGACCGTCGACGTCGCCGCGGACGCCGCCGAAGCCGTCGTCCTGGAAACCAATATCGACGACCTGGACCCGCGCGCGTGGCCCAGCGTCCTGGCCTCCCTCATGGAGGCCGGCGCCTCGGACGCCTGGCTGACCCCCATCCTGATGAAGAAGGGCCGCCCCGCGCACACGCTTTCCGTGCTGTGCCCACCACAGGGCGCCGAACCCCTGCGCGACGCCGTCTTCCGCCTCACCACCACCCTGGGCGTCCGGGAGCGGTCGGTCCGCAAGACCGAGCTGCGACGAGGCTGGATGTATGTGGACGTGCTCGGCGATCGCCTCCCGGTCAAGGTGGGCCACCGCGCCGGGAGAATCCTCCAGGCGACCCCCGAGTACGCCCCCGCCGCCGCCCTCGCCGCCCGGCTCGGCCTTCCCGTGCACGTCGTCCTCGCCGCCACCACCACCGCCGCCCACCGGGCGGCTCTGACCACCGGCGCCCCGACCCCGCGCACGCTCGCCCCCGAACCGGCCTGAACCCGGGGCGCCGCCGCGCGGTGGGTGGCGGCGTCGAAACGGGGTACAGTGCGCTGCCTCCCACCATCCCGTGGGCTGCCACGACATCGTCCGACCACCGGTGTCGCCGCCCCGGAGCCCGGGGCTTTCCCGCGAGAACGGAAGTGAGATCGGGTGAGCGAGCGTGACGGCGCCCCGAGCGCACCGAGCGCATCGACCGGCGGGAAGGCACCGACGATCTACGACGTCGCCCGGGCCGCGGGGGTGGCCGCGTCCACCGTGTCCCGGGCGTTCGCCCGGCCCGGCCGGGTCAACGCGGCGACCGCGGAGCGCATCCGGCGGGTGGCCGCGGAGCTGGGCTACCGGGTCAATCCGTTGGCGTCGGGGTTGCCCACCGGCCGTACCTCGATGCTCGCGCTCGTGGTCTCCGACGTGACCAACCCGTTCTACGCCGAGATCATCCGGGGTGCCGAGTCGGCCGCCGCCGAGGCCGGGTTCGTACTGCTGCTGATCGACGCCCAGGAGAGCGATCGGGTGGAACGCGCCAGTCTGGAAAGGGCGTTGCCCGCCGTCGAGGGACTGGTCCTGGCGGGTACCCGACTGTCGGACTCGGCCATCCGGATGACCGCCAAGCAGCGGCCGGTGGTCGTGCTCAACCGCGACGTCGCCGACGTCCCCAGCATCACCCTCGACAACCCGCACGGCATGCTCGTGACCGCGGAACACCTGGCTCGGTTGGGTCATCGCACGGTGACCTACGTGGCCGGCCCGGAGGCCTCGTGGGCGGACGGGATGCGGTTGCGGAGCCTGCGCGAGGCGGCGACCGGGATGGGCCTGCGGGTGCAGCGTGTGGGCCCGTTCGCGCCGACGGTCGTGGGCGGTCGCGAGGCCGTCGACGCGCTCCCCGCGGACCTGCCGACCGCGGTCGTGGCGTACAACGACCAGCTGGCGATCGGGGTCGTGCTCGCCCTCCAGGCGCGCGGCGTGCGGGTGCCCCGGGACGTCAGCGTGGTCGGCTTCGACGACATCTTCCCGACGCGCATCGTCCGTCCCGGACTGACCACCGTCGCCGCCCCGCTGCGCGCCCAGGGACGGGCCGCCGTCGACGCGCTGCTGTCCTCGCGAGGCAAACCGGCACCGCGCACCGGCAAGCCGATGACCCTGCCGGTCAAGCTGGTCGTCCGCGACTCGACGGCCCGGGCCCGGCGCGGCCCGCGTCCGAGCGGGTAGCGCGGTACGCGGTCGCGGAGTCGGCTACCGCGGTGCGTCGTGGGCGGCGGGAGCGACCTCGGCGAGCCACGCGTCGGCGATCAGCCGGTGTCCCAGCGGGCTCGGATGCACCCCGTCCGGGGCCAGCTCCGCCGATTCCCGCTCCCGCGCCGCGCGGGGCAGCAGGAGGTCGGCACGAACCACCTGGGCCGCGTTGCGCACGGCCGCCCGCAGCACGGCGTCGGTGCGCGGGGACAGGTCCTCGAACCAGCGTTCCTGGTCCGGCCCGACCGGGAGCAGGAACGGGGTGATCACGACCAGCCGCGCGGACGACTTCCCCGTGGTGGCCGCGAGCAGCCGGTCCAGGCACGCCTCGAACTCGTCGATGGGGCTGAGGAGGTCGCGGTCGTAGCGTCGCCAGGTGTCGTTGATGCCGATCTTGACCGTGACGACCGTGGGCCGGTGGTCCAGGACGTCGGTGCTCCAGCGGGATTCGAGGTCGTACACGCGGTGGCCGTTGACGCCCCTGTTGACGACGCGGGGGCCGGGTCCGTCCAGCGCCCGCTCGCGCAGGGTCCGCGCGATCTCGTGCACGTATCCCCCGCCGAGCGACGTGGGATCCGCGCGGTCGCGGCCCGCGTCGGTGATGGAGTCGCCGATGAACAGGAGCGTGTCGTCGTCCTTGAAGTGCATGCCTGCCGTCCTGGCGTCGATGGGTGGCCGGCCCGGCGGGACATCCCACGCGTGGCCCGCCGGATCACGGTCTCGACGATGTCGGGTCGAGGGGTTCATCCTGCCGCGCGCCGCAGCGTCTCGGCCTCGCGCGCCAGCACCGCGGGGTCGTCGCCGGGGACGAACTCCAGGAGTGCCTCGATGCCCCGACCCGCCAGTCGGCCGAGGGCCGCGACCCACAGGTCCCGGCGATCCGCGAGCGGCAGCCGGTTGTTGCCCGGCCACCACGAGAAGACGTGTACGGCGGTGACCCGGTCGCCGAGTGCGGCGAGCCCGGCCAGCGCTTGCTCGTCGGGGGTGTTCTGTGGCGGCTGCCAATACGTGCGGACGTTGTCCGCGTCCACCTCGTCGAGCAGCCGAATGGTCGAGGCGACGGTGTCGGTGAGCGTGTTGCCGTGGAATTCCGTCGCGAGTTCCAGGCCGTGGTCGGCGGCGATCCGGGCCGCCTCCCGCAGGCCGCGCACGGTGATGTGCCGCTCGTCGGGCAGGGTCTCCCGCGATCCGGTCGCGCCCGCCCAGACCCGTATCCGGGGTGCCCCGAGCAGCACGGCGGCCCGGGCGACGGCGGGGAATCCGGCCAGTTCGGCGGGAGTGGCGCGAAAGTAGGAGCCATACGAGCAACAGACCAGCCCGTGGCGGGCGGAGACCTCACGGACCGCGCGGACCGCGCCGGGCCGCTCCGCCGGCGCGTGCACGTCCGCGCCCCACTCGATCACCTCCAGGCCCGCGTCGACCGCGAGGCGCACGACCTCGGCGGCGGGCAGTCGGCGGAAGGTGACCGAGCACAGGCCCGGACGAATCCGCCCGGCGTCCGGCGCGGCCGACGGGCGGAGCGGGCGGTGGTCCGCCGCACTCCGCCGGCTCTCCTCGGTCATGGCCCCGCCTTCCTGCGGTCGGGCTGTGAGTGGTCTGCGGGGTCCGAGGCGGCCCGCCCGGACGGGGCCGGGCGGACCGCTTCGGAGGTTCGGGCGCGGTCGCCTGCACGAACCGCTCAGGTGCCCGGTGCCCCGTCACCGGTGGTCGCTCAGGGGGCGTTCGGGCCCACGTCCGCGGCGGTGAGGGGGTGGCGGAGTGCGGGCCCTGTCGAATACTCGTCGGCCCCGATGTCCCGTACGCTGCCGCGCTGGTCCCCGTCGATGTCGTCGGCCAGGGTGATGTTCAGCGTGGCCGCGCCGATCGCCGGGCTGCCCGCCGTCAGTCGCGACACACCGTCCGCGCCCTGGGCGAGCAGCGGGTCGGCCCGGGTGAAGCCGCCGGCGGGGATGTTGCCGTTGCCGGCCGCCCCCCACAGCAGGTTGCTCTTCCAGGTGAACCCGGTGGTGGCTCCCATGGCCACGAGGTCGCCGGAGTCGCCGACCAGCAGGTTGTCGGCGATGGTGACGTTCTGCGGTTCGAACGCCCGCGTCTCGCCCTCCAACATGCCCGCGTTGTTGAGCAGCGTGTTATGCGCGATCACCGCGCGGTCGCAGGCGTCGTTGCCCCGCCGCTGGGTTTCCGTCTCGCTCGGGTTGTGGTCGCGGGTGCTGCCGCTGCCGACCACCAGGGCCCGGCCGGACAGATTGCCGAGGTAGTTGTTGACGATCACGTGGTCGTTGCCGTAGATCCGCACCCCATCGAAGCCGCCGATCAGGTAGTTGCCCTCCACCGTCGAGCCGTTGCCGTGGCGCAGCACGATGCCGCCCTTGCTGTCACGGATGGTGTTGTATCGGATGGTGTTGCCCGAGGACTTCACCGAGATGGCCTCGGGGTCGCCGTTGCAGCGCTCGAACAGGTTGTACTCGACCTTTCCGCCGGCGTTGGCCAGGGCCCGGCCGCTGACGCCGAAGCGGATCGGCTCGCCGCCGTTGTCCCCGGTGAAGCTGTGGTCGGAGAAGTGGTTGCGGAAGATCTGTACGTTCTGCGCCATGTCGGTCTTGTTGGGACCGTCGACGACGACGAAGATGCCCGCGGTGGTCTTGTTGTGGAAGTGGTTCCGGTCGATCTTCGTGTCGTTCGCCCGCACGACGACCCAGTACGGGTCGCCGCTGTCCGCGAACTGGAAGTCGTTGCGGGTCAGCCGAATCGCCGAGCAGTTCGTCGGGATCTCCAGCGTGGTGCTCTGCCGGAAGGCGAAGCCGCTGATCACGATGTTGCTCGAATTGGTGAGCACGAAGCCGCGTTCGCCCCGCAGCACCACACCGCCGCGCGTCTTCGACACGATGGTGATGGGTGCGGCGCTCGTTCCGTTCTTGCCGGAGATGGTGATCGAGCCGCCCGAGGGGACCGTGTAGGTCCCGTCGGCGACGACGATCCGGTCGCCGGGTGCGGCGCTGTTGATCGCGCTCTGGAGCGCCGTGAGGGAGGCAACCGGGATGTCGGCCGCTGACGCGCTGCCCGACAGCGAGGTGGTCAGGGGTACTGCGGCGAGTGCGGCCACGGCGGAGCCTTTGAGGAACGTGCGTCGTTGCATGATGCCTCCTGCGTCGAAGTGGGCGGGCGGGTCGCTCAGTCGGCCAGCGGGCCGACGTCGGCCGGGGTCAGCGGTCCACACTTCGGCGCCCGGCGGAAGTATTCGTGCGCGCCCACGTCCGGCGTCCTGGTGCGCGGCTGTCCGTCGATGTCGTGCGTGATGCGCGGCCGGCGCGGCGTGCCGGCGTCGATCGCCGGGCTGCCGGCGGCCGGGCGGGCGATGCCGTACGCGTCCTTCACCAGCTTCGGGTCGACCCGGGTTCCGCCGCCGGCGGGGATGTTGCCGTCCGCGGCGGCGCCCCACAGGAGATTGCCGGACCAGGTGAAGCGCACGGTGTTGGCCATGGCGACCAGTTGGCCCGTGTCGGCGACGAACAGGTTGTCGGCGACGGTGACATCGCGCGGCTCGTGCGGACGCTGGCTCTCGCCGGAGATCGTGCCGCCGTTGTTCACCAGGGTGTTGTGGGCGATCAGGATGCGATCGGGGGCGTCGTTGCCGCGGCGCGCCTCGGGCGTCTCGCCGGGCAGGTGATCGCGCTCCGATCCGCTGCCGATCACCAGGGCGCGCCCGGCCAGGCCGGAGAGGTGGTTGTTGACGATCACATGGTCGTTGCCGTAGATCCGCACACCTTCGGTGCCGTCGATGAAGTGGTTGGCCTCCACCCGGTTGCGGTTGCCGTGCCGCAGGACGATTCCGCCGAAGCTGTTGCGGATGGTGTTGTGCCGGATGGTGTTGTCCGAGCTCTTCACCGAGATCGCCTCGGGGTCCCCGTTGGCCCGCTCGAACAGGTTGTACTCGACGATCGCGTGGGCACTGGACAGGGCCCGGGGGCTGACGCCGAGCCGGATCGGTTCGCCGCCGTTGGAGCCGGTGAAGGTGTGGTCGGAGAAGTAGTTGCGGTACACGTGGACGCGCTGGGCCATCTCCTCGGTGTTCGCGCCCTCGATGCCGAGGTAGATGCCGAGGGTGCTCTTGCCGTGGAAGTGGTTGTGGTCGACGGTGCTGTCGTCCGCGCGCACCATCACCCAGTGCACGCCCTCGATGTCGGCGAGGTGGATGTCGTTGCGGGTGAGCCTGATGTGCGAGCAGTCCGGGGGTATGTCCAGCGTGTTCCGCTGCCGGAAGGAGAAGCCGCCGAGGGTGATGTGAGTGGACGCTTCGAAGACGAAGCTGTGCTCGCCTTCCAGGACGACGCCGCCCCGCGTCCGGGCCTCGATGGTGATCGGCGCGCGCCCGGTGCCCTGCTTGTTCCGAATGGTGAGCGGGCGGTCCGAGGGGACGGTGTAGGTCCCGTCGGCCACCACGATGCGGTCGCCGGGTCGCGCCCGGTCGATCGCGGCCTGCAGCTCGTCCAGTGTGCGGACGGCGCCGGGGGCCGCGCTCGCGCTCGCGGTCAGCGCTCCGCCGACGGGGGCGGCGGCCAGCGCCACCCCTGCCGCGGTACCCATCAGGAACGTGCGGCGTTGCATGGTGCCTCCGTGAGGATGTGGTGGAGGTACGGACGGTGTTCCGGCTGGTGATCAGCCGGCGATCGGGGTGTCCCCGGTGGTGTCCTCGGTGTCCTGGGCCGCCTGGGCGTCCAGGAACAGTTCGATGACGGGTACGGGGGTGTCGGGGCGCCCCACCGGGATTTGAAGGGTGAGCGTTCCGGCGGGCTGGCCGCCCATCTCGGTGTTGACCGCGGGCCGGTCCGGGTCGATGTGGACCGGGATGATCTCGGACGCGTCGTTGAGCAGTTGGGCGTAGCGCACCCGCCCGGCCAGGCCGGGCAGGTGCAGGTGACGCGGAGGCCAGGCGAACAGGTGCACGTAGAGCCGGTCGCCGCGCTGGGTGTACCGGCATTCGGCGGGGGCGGTGTACGAGGAGGGGCCGCAGCCGCGGATCGACCGCTCGTGCAGCCGCGTCCACCTGCCGATCTCGTCGAGGATGGCGGTGTCGCGCGGGTCGAGCGCGCCACGGCCGTCGGGCCCCACGTTGAGCAGCAGGTTGCCGCCCTTGGACACGCCGTCGACGAGCATGCGGATCAGCAGGTCGGGGCTCTTGTGGTCCAGGTTGTCCCGGTCGTAGCCCCAGCTGCCGTTGAGCGTCTGGCAGGCCTCCCACACCACGGGTCGCCCGTTCTCGGTCATCGGCCCGGACGGCTGGTACTGCTCGGGGGTGACGAAGTCCCCGGGCAGGCCGGTCCGGTCGTTGACCAGGACGTGCGGCTGCAGTTCGCGAATCGTGCGCAGCAGTTGCGGGGAGTCCCAGTCGTCGGGTCCCTTGCCGCCCCACCAGGCGCGCCCGACGTACGAGAAGTCGAAGAACAGGTAGTCGATCCGTCCGAACGAGGTCAGCAGTTCACGGACCTGGCCGTGCAGATAGCGCTGGTACTCGCGGATGTCCCGGTCGGCGTTGGCGGCCTTGAACGCCTCGTCGTCGCGCTGCGGGTGGGTGCCGTCCACGGGGAAGGACGGATGGTGCCAGTCGATCAGCGAGTAGTAGAGGCCCACCTTGAGCCCCTCGGCGCGGCACGCCTCGACGAACGGCCCCACGAGGTCGCGGCCGTACGGGGTGTTGGTGACCTTGTACTCGGTGAGGGCGCTGTCCCACAGGCAGAAGCCGTCGTGGTGCTTGGTGGTGAGCACGACGTAGCGCATGCCCGCGGCCTTGGCCGTCCTGGCCCACTCGACGGGGTCGTAGCGGTCGGGGTCGAAGTGGTCGAAGTACACCTGGTATTGCTCGTCGGTCAGTTCCTCGCGGTTCTTGACCCACTCGTGCCGTGCGGCGAGGGAGTACAGACCCCAGTGCACGAACATGCCGAACCGGGCGGTGGTGAACCAGTTCGTCTCCGGGCCTGCCTCGGGGTCCGGGGTCGCGGACGGATGCGCCTGCGGGGTGTCAGCGCTCGCGGTCATGGGGAATCGCTCTTTCTCGTCGGCCGTCGGCGCGCGCCGGCTGTTCGTGCGCGTCGGGCTGGTCGTACGGGAGGGGTGGGGACGGGGCCGACGGGTGTGCGGGTCAGCCCTTGAGTGCCCCGGAGGACAGGCCGCTGACGAAGGACCGCTGGAAGAACAGGAAGACGATCACCGAGGGCAGCAGCGCCAGCAGCGAGGCCGCCATCACCACGCCGGGGGTCACGGCCGGGTCGATCCGCAGGGTCCGCAGCGCCAGTGGCAGCGTGTACGAGGAGGAGTCGGTGGCCACGAGCAGGGGCAGCAGGTACTGGTCCCAGATCATGGTGAAGCCGAAGACCCCGATGACGCCGAGCGCGGGCTTGCACATCGGCAGGATGATCTGGGCGAAGATCCGGAAGTCCCCGGCGCCGTCGATGCGCGCCGCCTCCTCGAGTTCGCGCGGCACGTCCTTCATGAACTCGGTCATCACCAGGATGGAGAACCCCCAGGCGCCCAGCGGAACGATCATTCCGGCGAGGGTGCCGATGAGGTTGAAGTGCACGACCGGCAGGTCGGCGAGCACGACGGACAACGGGATGGCCAGGATCTCCTCGGGCAGCATCAGCGTCGCCAGGATGGCGACGAGCGCCAGCGTCATGCCGGGGAAGACCTTCCTGGCCAGCGCGTATCCGGCCAGGACGGACACGGACACCTGGAGCAGCAGCCCGAAGCCGACGACGAAGAAGGAGTTCAGCAGATACTTGAGCACTCCTTGGTCGAAGGCGATGCTGAAGTTGTCCAGCGTGAAGCCCGAGGGCACGATGCTCAGCTGCGTCGGGTCCTTGATGTCGCCGAAGGCGCCGACGAGCAGGGCCAGCAGCGGACCCGCGAACATGGTCAGGACCAGGAGGTAGACGACGGCCTTCAGGATCCGTCCGCCGATGCTGCGGCTCTCGGTCAGGCCCAGCGCGGTTTCGGTCGACTCGCTCACTTGCTCTCCCTCCGCCGCAGCAGTTGGACGATGATGGTCAGGATCAGCGTCGCCGCGAACAGCAGGACCGCTCCCGCCGCGCCGACTCCGAGCCGGTTCTGCTCGAGTCCGAGCTTGTAGATGAGGGTCATGACGACCTCGGTGGAGCCGTTGGGCCCGCCGTTGGTCAGCAGGAACACCTCGGTGAACACGCGCAGTCCGCGAATCGCGGCGAGGATGAACAGGATCGAGAACACCGAACGCAGTCCGGGCACCGTCACGTGCCGCACCCGCTGCCACCGGGAGGCGCCGTCGACCCTGGCCGCCTCGTACAGACCGCGGTCCACACTCGTCAGACCGGCGAGGAAGATCATCATGTCGTAGGGGGCGCCGCGCCAGATGCCGGTGACCATGATGGACGCCATCGAGGTGTCGGGGTCGTTGATGAACCCCGACGGGCCCATTCCCGCCAGGGCGAGGATGGAGTTGAGCATGCCGTCGCCGGTCGGGTGGTACATGATCCGCCACAGTTCGGCGACGACCGCCATCGGCACCACCACCGGAAGGAACGCGGCGGAGCGCACGAATCCCAGTCGGCGGCTCTGCCCCTCCATCAGCAGGGCCAGTGCGAAGCCGAGCGCCATCGCGCCGAAGGTCTGGCCGACGGCGAGGACGATCGTGTGCCACACGGCCTCGCGGAACCCGTGGGACTGCAACACCGTGCTGTAGTTGTCGGTGCCGACCCACCGGTTTCCCAGGTAGGGCTGAACGTCCTGGAAGGACATGGTCACCGCGTTGACCATGGGGATGAACTTGAAGTACAGGGAGAGGATCAGCGCCGGGGCCAGGAACAGCCAGGGCGTCCACCACCGGCCTCCCCTGCGGCCGCGGACCCGGCGGTCGGCGGCCCCGCCGCCCCGGCGACCCACTTTTCGCGGGGCGGGGCCGGTCGCCGGCAGGGCGGCCGGATCCGCCTGGTCGAGGCTCATGACGCGGCGATCCCCTGCTCCTTGAGGATGTCGGCGAGCTGCTTGTCGAGCTCACGCAACTTGGCGTTGATGTCCAGGCCGCAGTCCGCCATCAGCGCGTTCACCGCGTCCGCCGTCACCTGTCGCACCGGCGTCCAGTTCGGGATGGACGGCGCGTAGCGGCCGGAGTCCTGGTACGCCTGGGCGTAGGTCTTCCAGCGCGGGTCGGTGCGGATCTGGGCGATGTCCACGTTGGTGTTGACGGGAATCTGCACGGTGTAGCCGGTGGTGCCCTCCATGCCCTTCTTCTGGCCCTCGACGGAGACCGCGAAGGCGGCGAAGGCGTCCTGGCCGGCGCGGTTGTCGGAGCCGGCCATCAGGTAGACGGAGCTGCCCTCGGCGAGGACGGTGGCGTCCTTCGGCCCCTTGGGCATCGGCACGACCTCGTACTTGTCCGCGCCGAGCGACTTGTCGAAGCGCGGCAGCAGGTACGGGCCGACGACGTACATCCCGGCCTTGCCCGCCTCGAACGTCTCGTTCGTCGGCGGGGTGTCCATGGTCACGGCGCCGGGCTGGATCGCCTTGGTCTTGCAGCCGAGGTCACGGAACCACTGCATGGCCTGCACCGATGCAGGGGTGGTCATGGCCGGCTTGTACTTGCCCTTGCCGGTCTCGGTGATGAAGTCGCCGCCCGCGGCCCACAGGAAGTTGGAGAAGTACCAGGAGGCGTAGCCGCGCTTGGTGGACAGCGGCGCGGCGAGCCCGGCGGTGTTGTTCTTGCCGTCGCCGTCGGGGTCCTGGGTGGTGAAGGCCGCGGCCATCGCGGCGAACTCGTCCCAGGTCCGCGGGGGTTCGAGCTTGAGCTTCTCGCGCCAGTCCTTGCGGATGAGCAGCGCGGACGCCTGCGCGGAGATGGGCAGGCCGAACTGCTTGCCGTCCAGGCTCTTCCCGGACTGCAGTCCCTGACCGATGATCTGGGCGCTGTCCTTGATCTTGCCCATGTCGATCTCGCGGAGCAGACCCTGGCTGTGCATGGTCCCGATCTGCGTCGCGTCGTTCATGACGATGTCGGGAAGCTTCTTCTGGGCGGCGCGCTGCTGCAGTTTGGTCTCGAAGTCGTCGAAGATGGCCGTGACCTCGACCTTGAAGCCCGTGGCCTTCTCGAAGGCGGCGGCCAACTCCTGCGCGCCCTTCTCGCCCGGTCCGCCCGGCGTCGTCCGGGTCCAAAGCTCGAGAGGTGCCTTGGAGTTCTGCTTGGCATCCACTCCCGCAGGCCCGGATGTACAGCTGGTGAGGATCAGGGCAGAGGCGAGGGCCCCGACACCGATCCATCGCGATCTATGCATGACTACTCCTGTTTTCGCCGGATCGCAGTGGCCTGGAAAGCGCTTGCTGGGACGGTAACGGGGTCCGATTCGCCGGTCAATAGTCCGATGAATACAAGAGGTTTCAGCGGCCGACGAGAACACTCGTCCGGCGTGCTTCCGTAACGCCCCGACCCGATCCGACGGGCGGTTGGGACGGCCTGGCGCCGGTGGATGGGCGCTTACGCGTGCATTTTGGGCATCGACGGGAACGGCGAGTAGTCGTCCGAGTCGAGAAGTTGGAGCAGTCAAGGTCACAGCGATGACATTTCAATGATCCGATGTATGGTTTCCGTGAGTTTCAGGCCGGACAACACCCGGGCCGGGCCGCGCCGAACCCGGGCCAGGCCGTACCAATCGCGACATTCCGTCAGACGTTTGCCACCGCATCCGAGCAGGGACCGCCGATCGTCCGGCTGTCGGTCCACCATCGGACAGGCCGAGGAGACCGACCCGCCATGAACGAACCGGCCACCGTACCGACAGCACTGTTGGTCATGGAGGAAGCACGCCGGGCCGACGTCTACCCGCCCGAAGTGCTGGCCGGGCTGGGCCGGCTCGTGCACTGGCAGGGTCCGCCCCTCACCCGACAGGAGTTGGCCGCGGACCCGGATGTGCTGCGGGACGTCGACCTTCTGCTCACGGGCTGGGGGGCGCCCGTCCTGGATGGCGCCCTCCTGTCACATGCCCCACGGCTGCGGGCGGTTCTCGTCGCGGCGGGATCCGTCCGGCACCTGACCACACCCGCCTTCTGGGACCGCGGCATCCCGATCGTCTCGGCCGCCGCGGCCAATGCCGTTCCGGTGGCGGAGTTCACCCTCGCCCATGTCCTCCTCGGGCTGAAGCAGGCCCACCACATCGCGCGGGAGGTGGCGCACAACCGCCGCTTCCCCACCAATCCCGACGTCCCGGGCGCCTACCGGTCACGGGTGGGCCTGTTGGGGCTCGGGCACATAGGCCGGCTGGTCGCCGCCCACCTGGCGCGCTTCGACGTCGAGGTGCTCGCCACGGATCCCGTCGCCTCCTCGGACACCGCGGAGCGCGCGGGAGTCCGGCTGGTCTCCATCGACGAACTCTTCGCCGGCTGCCATGTCGTCAGCCTCCACGCACCGCTGCTGCCCGAGACCCGCGGCTCGATCGGGGCACGGCTGCTGGCCTCCATGCGGCCGGGCGCGACACTGATCAACACCGCGCGGGGCGCGCTGATCGACGAGGCCGCCGCCACGGAGGTCCTGCGGGCCAGGCCCGACCTCACCGCCGTACTCGATGTCACGCACCCCGAGCCCCCGGCCGCCGACTCGCCACTGTTCACCCTTCCCAACGTCGTCCTGACACCGCACCTGGCCGGCGCCATGGGCGCCGAACGCCACCGCCTCGGGCAGCTCGTGCTCGAAGAAGTGCGCCGCTTCACCGAGGACCGGCCGCTTCGGCACGCGATCGACCCCGCCCACGCCGCGTCGCTGGCCTGACGCCGTCGGGTGCGGCCCGGGGGCGCGGCGGGCCCGGCCTGGCACTGCCGAGCGCGGTCGGGCCGGGCCCGACCGCGCGTCAGGCCACCTTGCGCAACCACTGCTCGACGCCCGCGATGTGCGCCGTCGACCACGCCCGCGCGGCCTCCGCGTCGCCGCTCTCCAGCGCGTCCACGATCGCCTGGTGCTCGCGCACCGTACGCTCCCACGAACCGCTCTGGGTCAGGCCGCGCCAATGCCGGGCGCGCATCGTGGGACTGGACAGGGAGTCCAGCAGCGAGCACAGCACGGGATTGCCGCTGAAGCCCGCGATCGCCTGGTGGAAGCGCAGATCCTGCTCGATCAGTCGCTCGGTGGTCGGCTGTGGCTCGTCGACCTGCGCGAGGCCGCGCAGTTCGGCGATCCCGGCGGCGTCGATCCGGGCGGCGGCGAGCGCGGTCGCGGCGGGTTCCAGGATCCGTCTGACCTGGAGGAAGTCGAGCACGCTCTTGTCGTGGTGGAAGTCCACGACGAACGCGATCGCGCCCATCAACAGGCCGGGTTCCAAACTGGTCACATATGTGCCGTCGCCCTGGCGCACGTCCAGGATCTGGATCAGCGACAACGCCTTGACCGCCTCGCGCAGCGAGTTGCGCGACAACCCCAGCGTGGTGGCCAGGTCCGCCTCTTTGGGAAGCTTGTCGCCGGGCCGAAGCTCCCCGGAGACGATCATCTCCTTGATCCTGTCGATGGCCTCGTCCGTCACAGCCATGCCGATGATCCTTCCAGAGGTCCGATGACTTCCAGTATGACGGCCGGGTGCACCAGAAGACAGGCTGGTCGGACCACCACCCATCGGCCGCCCGCCGCGTCGTCCCCGCAGCCTCGGCCCTCAGCCATCCGATCTCCCGGGACGTTCCGGGAACGGCTCGCGTCGACGGCGTCGGATGCCCCGGCGCGCGGAGCCCGGCATGGCGAACGAGGCCGCGGCGGGGGCCGCGGCCTCGTCCGGGAGGACGCACGTCGGGTACTTGTCGTCCGGTGCCTGTCGTCGGATGCCTATCGAGGTGTCTTCGGCATCACGGGCAGGTCGGGTCACCGGGCTGGGCCGGGACGCTGACCGCGTCCCAGGCGGCCTTGGTCTTGTTGAACAGGCCGCAGGTGGAGTCGAGCGCCTTGGCGGACTTCAGGGTCGCGGTGCGGTACTTCTTGTAGGTCATGCCGCTGGTCTTGAGCAGCATGCCGCCGTAGAAGATCTTGCCCGCGGTCTGGATTCCGGTTCCCGTGAGTTGCGTGTTGTTGCAGGTCGGGCTGCTGGGCTTGCCGCCACCGGGGTTCGTGCCCTCGGCGAGCAGGTAGAACCAGTGGTTCAGCGGCCCGGCCGCCGCGTGGGTCTCGGTGCCCGGGATCGAGGCGCTGTAGCAGTTCGGGTTGTTGCTGATCTGCGAGGGGTTGTACATGTTGCGGATCGGGCCGTTGCCGACCAGGTTGACCGTCTCGCCGACCAGGTAGTCCGGGCGGTCGTAGGGCGAGGGCTCGTTGGTGTACGCCTCGGTGAGCGCGCCGAAGATATCGCCGGTGCCTTCACCCAGACCGGCCTCGGAGCCGGCGCCGCCGGGGGTGAACTGGTCTATGCCGTGCCCGAATTCGTGGCCCACGACGTCCATGGACGCGATCCACTGGTTGCTCTGGTTGTGGCCGATCTGGATCTGCGAGCCGGTCCAGTAGGCGTTGACCGCGGGCAGCCCGACGCGTACCGGCCAGCTTCCGCCGCTGCCGTTGTGACCGTTGCGGCCGAGCCAGTCGCGGAGCATGTTCCATTCCTTCTGCGCGGCCCACAGGGCGTCCACGCAGCCGGTCTCCTTGCTCGCGGCGTTGCCGTTGCCCCAGGTGTCGGTGGCCTTGGTGAAGACGCCGCCGCTGTAGTCGGAGCAGGACAGGCCGGGCCGGGTCAGGTCGGTCATCTTGTAGTTGCCCGCGCTGCCGCTGGTGGTGATCGTCAGCGGGTTGGGGCCGTTCCACTGGCTGGTGCCGGTGCCGCCCTTGACGTCGTCGTAGGAGTCGAGCAGTTGCCCCGAGCGGGCGTCGACGAAGACGTGGAGCCGACTGGGCGCGGTCTCGGTGTTGCCGATCAGCACGGTCTCCCAGGCCAGGTTCGCGCCACCCTCCCGGACCCGGACGACCAGGCGTCGCGAGTCGACCTTCTCGACGACCTTGAGTTGCGCACGCGAGACGTTCTCGGCCGCGTCCTTGCCGACCGTCGGCTTGACGGGGACGTCGATCCGCTGATCGGTGGCCGACTGGGCGGCCCGGACGGTGCCGTTGCCGTCGGCCAGTACCGCCGCGCTGCCGCCGACCACGGGCAGCCCGCGGTAGGTGCGCTCGTAGGCCACGGAGTACAGGTTGTCGACCCACGGGGTCACCTGCTGCCGCACGTAACTCTCGTCGGGGCCCTTGGCCAGGACGTCCAGGCCGCTCGCCGCGGCCCGGTCGGCGGCGGACACGGCCGCCGCCAATCCGGGCGCGGGCGCGGGCGTCGCCGCGTTCGACTGGGAGGTACCGACCACGAGGCCGGCGAGTAGGGCCAGGACCGACCCGACCGTCACCGTGCTGCGTTTCATCGAGGCTCCTTGGATGGAGGACAGGCCTCGACCACGAGTCCGACTCGCGCCGGCCCCGCGAGGTGAACGGAACCGACCATCGTGTGCGCCGGGTTCGTGCCCGAGCGAACGAAACGCTCACACAGGCACAAGTCGACCGTCAAGAAAACGCAACCGGCACGGCACAATCTGTCAAAAACCCCACACCCGTCCCAACCGCCCCCACCAACCACCCGCCCACACAGCCGAGTCGACCCAAGAGCCGACCCGAACGCGGCATGGCGTCAGGCGCCGGGGTCGGGTTTCGTGGGTCTCGGGAACCCGCATCGCTGTGCCCATGGGCGACTTCTGCCCGACGGCCGCGAATACAGCGCGAAAACCGAAGAGTTTCGGATCACCACCCCATCCCGACGACGTCGGTCGTGGTGGATGACTGTTTCTTTCACAGGGTGTGATGAAACGATGACGAGGCCTCCGGGCGGGGATTTCCGCGGTTCTACTGAGCTGCATGAACAGCCAGACCAATCCCTCTGTCCGTCGTCGGCGCACCGTTCGGTTCTCCATGGGAATCGCGCTCGTCGCCGCGATCGGCGTTCTCGGGCTCAGTGCCTGCGATGACTCGGGCGACACGAACAAGGCCACCGTGGGCCGATCCGATTCGACCGCGTCCTCGGCCGGCGCCGGCCGGGAATCGTCCGGTGTCGGGAACAAGAACGCGAAGCTCGCCAAGGTGTTGTGGATGGGTGACTCCATCGGCGAGGTCGAGGCCCCCGCGCTCGGGGCGGCGATGAAGGCCAACGGCACCGAGTTCAAGTCGATCGCGGCCGCCGGCGGTGGTGGTGTCATCGGCGAGGTCGCCGAACCGACCTGGGAACAACTGCCGAGGGAACTCGGCTCCTTCAAGCCGAATGTCGTCGTCTACCAGATCACGACCTACGACTGGGGCAAGTCCGAGGAACAACACGCGAGTTACGAACGACTGGTCAAGACGGTGACCGACGCGGGCGCCGAACTCGTCATCGTGTCCGCGCCGCCGTTCCGGATCGACGACTTCTACAAGCCGCACGAGGCCGAGATCAAGTCCGCCCCGAAGTCGGCCAAGGACGTGGCGGACAAGCATCCGGGCAAGGTGCACTTCCTCGACGCCGCGGCCCTGTGGGGCACCGACGGCGCCGCCGCCAAGGCGCAGCGGAGCGAAGACGGCATCCACTCGTGTCAGCAGGGTGCTGCCGCGTTCGCCCACTGGTTGGGCAAGGAACTCGGCAGGCGGTACGCCTTCACACCGGCGGCGGCGGATCGTTGGGCCACCGGCGCGTGGACCGGCGACAAGGTGTACGCACGGCTCGGCTGCAAGTAGTCGACCCGGGGCCACGCACTCGCCTCCCCCGGCCACAGTCGATCGAGGGGCGGAACGGGCCCGGGCTCGTTCCGCCCCCGCGTTCTTCGGAGAACCACCCCATGCCTGCGCAGACTTCCCCTCGGCGTACCCATCGGCGGGTTTCCACGCCGTCCGCAACGCCCGTGACACCCACGCCGCCCGCGACAGCCACGAGTCCGCCCACTTCCGCCGGAGCACACATCGGACCACTGGACGGTCTGCGCGGTGTGGCCGTCGCGGCGGTACTGCTCTTTCACGCCGGAAACTTCGGCGGCGGCTTCCTGGGCGTCGACCTGTTCTTCGTGTTGTCCGGGTACCTGATCACCGGACTGCTGCTCAAGGAGGCGGCGGCCCGCAACGGCCGCATCGACCTCGTCGCGTTCTGGGGCCGCCGGGCCCGCCGCCTCCTGCCCGCGCTCGCCGCCATGGTGTCCGGCACCCTGCTGTCGGTATGGGCGTTCGGCTCACCCGCGCTGCTCCGCAACGCGCTCGACGACGGCCCCTGGGTGGTGGCGAATCTCGCCAACTGGCACTTCATCGCGGACCGAATGGGCTATTGGAACTCCGGCGACACCCGCGTCTTCAGTCATCTGTGGAGCATCGCCGTCGAGGAGCAGTTCTATCTGTTCTGGCCGCTGCTCCTGGTCCTGGCGGCCCGAGGCGGGCATGCGGGCCGCAACGTCGCCGTCGTCGCGGCGACGGGGGCCCTCGCCTCGCTCGCCCTGATGCTCCGCCTCGCCGATCCGATCGACAGCACCCGGGTGTACGAAGGCACCGACACGCGCGCCTTCTCCCTGCTCCTGGGCGCGCTGATGGTCACCGGTCCGGCCACTCGCGCGGTGGCCCGACTGGGCGAGCGCCCGGCAGGATGGATCTCGCTCGCCCTGGTGTGCGGCATCGGCACGTACTGGGTCCTGGCCGACGGAGAGGATTCCCCGTCCCTGTTCCAGGGGGGAATGTTCCTGCACGCGCTGGCCGCCGCCGTCCTCGTCTCGTGCCTCACCCGGGCGCCCGGCAGTCCCGTCGGCCGGGTCCTGGGCTGCGCCGCGGCGCGCTGGACCGGTCTGATCTCGTACAGCCTCTACCTGTGGCACTGGCCGATCTACCTGCTGCTGGACGAGGATCGCCTCGGCTTCGCGGGCTGGGGTCGCACGGCCGTCATCGTGGTCGTTTCCGTCGCCGCCGCCGTGCTTTCCAAGCTCCTGGTGGAGGATCCGATCCGTTTCCGGGCCCGGTGGGCGCGTGGCCGCACCGGGGCCGTCGCCCTGGTGGCCACGTTCGCCGCGATGGCGGTCCTGTGGGCGGTCGTGCCGGAGCCCCACAGCGGGGCGGACTCGGTGGACGTCACTCAACTGACCGACGGATCTTGACGGTTCCGGGTAGAGAAGACCGGCCGACCGCGCAGGCGGCCGGCCGGTCGCCCGGCGATCGAAGCGGGTTCACGATTGCGGGAAGCTGTACCGGTATCCCTGCTCGTCGAACCACGCCAGGAGCTTCTCGAGTGCCTGGAAGGACTGTTCGCGATTGCCGCCCCCGTCGTGCATCAAAACGGTGGGACCCTTGGCCAGCTGTTGTTGGACGCGCGTGACGATGGTTTCGACTCCGGGGCGCTGGTAGTCGCTCGGGTCGACGTTCCAACCGAGGGGCCGCATGCCGTGATCGGCGGCGACCCGGCGGCTTTCCGGGGTGAACGCGCCACCGGGGGCGCGGTAGTACCAGATGCGTCGGCCTCCCGACGCCTGGTCGATCATGTTCTTGGCGTCGAGGATTTCCTGCGTCTGGTATTCGACGGGCTTCTTGTCCATGCCGGTGTCGTGATGCACCGAGTGGTTGCACAGGCGGTGGCCGGCGTCGACGATCTTTCCGAGCAGTTCGGGGTTGGCCTTGGCGGCGGGTCCCAGGACACAGAACACGGCCTTGGCGTTGTGCTTCTTCAGCAGATCCAGGAAGCGGGGCGTCCACACGGCGTCCGGGCCGTCGTCGAGGGTGAGGACGACCGACTTGCCGCCGTCCTCCGAGTGCCGCGAGATCGATGGATCGACCTTGCCGCTCTGCGTCGAGCGCGGGTCGGCCGGCGTTTCGGCATCGGCGGCGCCCGGCACCGGGCGGGCCGCCTGGTGGGTGTCGCCGACGCGTTGCCTCGCCGGTGTGTCGGAGCCGCCGGCGCAACTCGCGAGCGCCGCCGCGGTCACCACGAGGGCCATTGCCGTACCCACGCCCTTCGCCATGTCGCCGCGACGTATTCCACCAATCGTCATGGGTATTCCCTGTCTCGATATCCCTGGTTGGTTCGACTGCTCGCCGAGCCAAACACGTTCGGGTATCGAAACCGGAGGCTGTCATCGTCTCGTCACATATCCCGCACGGAGCCGTCATCCCGGGACCA
Organism: Embleya sp. NPDC056575; assembly: GCF_042793325.1. Classification (NCBI taxonomy): domain Bacteria; kingdom Bacillati; phylum Actinomycetota; class Actinomycetes; order Kitasatosporales; family Streptomycetaceae; genus Embleya; species Embleya sp. NPDC056575. The sequence goes on along the minus strand of NZ_JBHTVA010000002.1, from coordinate 251,295 downwards.
TATGGTGGTCAACGAGGCTCTGAGCTGTACGAACAGGCGCCGGGTTCGATACGCCGGAATCCGTCGTAAAGTCGAAGGGCACCGCCGACTGCCAGATAATCCATATGATCCGTCGGGACGACTCAGCAGGGAATTGTCACCACCATGCCACGCGTATTGCTTATCGAAGACGACCCCGCGGTCCAAAGAGGCGTCGCCATCGCACTGCGGCGACGCGGCCACGAGGTCGCCGTCGCGCCCACCGGGGAGGCCGGACTCGCCACGCTGGAGGACTTTCGCCCCGACCTCGTCCTGCTGGACCTGATGCTGCCGGGCATGAACGGCCTGGAGGTGTGCCGCCGGATCCGGGAGCGACACCAACTCCCGATCATCATCCTCACCGCGCGCGGCGACGACATGGACGTCGTGATCGGCCTGGAGGCGGGCGCGGACGACTACGTCGTCAAACCGGCCGGCGGCGAGGTCCTGGGCGCCCGCGTCAAGGCGGCCCTGCGCCGCGCCGTTCCCGCCGACCCCGACGACGGCATCGCCGCGGATGCGATCGTGCCCCGGGTCGACCGGTACGGCGACCTGACGATCGACCGGGCCGCGCTCATCGTGTCCAAGAACGGAACCGAACTCACGCTCGCGCCCTCCGAACTCAAGCTGCTGCTGTACCTGTCCGCCTCCTCCGGGCGCGTGTACAGCCGCGACGTCCTCCTCGAACGGGTCTGGGAGCACAGCTACGCCGGCGACGCCCGACTGGTCGACGCGTGCGTGTTGCGCCTGCGCGGGAAGGTCGAGGACGACCCGCGCCGCCCCCGCTACGTGCAGACGGTTCGCGGATTCGGTTACCGCTTCGGTCCGCTGTGACCGCGTCCTCCGCCGCCACCGCGCGTCCCACGCCCGAGTCGCCGCGCGCTCGCGGACGCCGGTTGTCGCTGCGGGGCCTGCGCCCGCGGCTGATCGTCGCGTTTCTCCTGGTCGCCGCGTTCAGCGCGCTGATCACCTCCGCGCTGACGTTCGACAAGGCCCGCGATGCGATCCTCGACCGCACCGAGGACGCCGCGACCGACGAACTGCGTGCCCAACTCGACTCGCGCGCGCCCGATCTGGCGTATCCGCCCAGTGCCGAGAACCTGCTGGAGCTGACCGTACTGCTCAACCGCGCGGGCACCCCGCGCAACTGGCGCACGCACGTGTCGTACCAGGACGGCCCGCTCGTCCCCGCCGAGGCGCCGGGCGATCCGGGCGCGATCACCGCCGCCCTGCGATCCGCGGTGTTGCGGAAGAACGGCGCGGTGGCCCAGCGCGTCGCGCGGCCCGGCGGCCCGTGGCTGGTCGTCGGCATGCCGATCCTCCACGCGGGGCCCGAGAGCACCCCCACCCGGATCGTGGTGTACGCCGAAATGCCCCTGCGCAGCGAACAGGCCGACATCCACGCCCTGGTCACCGCGGCCCGCTACGGCGCGATCCCCGCCGTCGCGCTCGCCCTGGTCCCGGCGCTCGTCGCCGCCGCACACGTGCTGCGCCCGGTACGGCGGCTGCGCGCGGGAGCCCACCGGATCACCGAGGGCGACCTCGACACCCGCATCCCCGTCCGCGGCAACGACGAACTCGCGGACCTGACCACGACGTTCAACACCATGGCCGACACCATCGAACGCGACGCCACCGAACTGCGCCGCCTCGAAGCAGGCGCCCGCCGGTTCGCCGCCGACGTCTCGCACGAACTGCGCACCCCCCTCGCGGCGATGGTCGCCGTCACCGAGGTCCTCGACGAGGACACCGCCCATCTGGACCCCGACACCTCCGAGGCGCTGCGCCTGGTGGCCGAGGAGACCCGCAAACTCGCGCGCATGGTCGACGACCTCATGGAGATCTCCCGCTTCGACGCGGGCGCCGCGATCCTGCACACCGACGAGGTCGACGTCGCCGGCTCGGTACGCCGAACCCTGCGCGCCCGCGGCTGGAGCGATCGGGTCGACACCGAACTCCCCGACGGAATCCGGGTCGTCCTGGACCCTCGGCGCTTCGACGTCGCCCTCGCCAACCTGGTCGGCAACGCGCTGCGGCACGGCGGCGACCCCGTCCGGGTCGTGCTGCGCCGCGCCGACGACCGGATCGCCGTCGATGTCGTCGACCACGGCCCGGGCCTGGATCCGGCCGTACTCGCGCACATCTTCGACCGCTTCTACAAGGCCGATACGGCTCGGACCCGATCCGACGGCAGCGGTCTGGGACTTGCCATCGCGCGCGAGAACATCCACCTGCACGGCGGCACCCTGCGCGCGGCCTCCAGCGCGGGCGAGGGCACCGTGTTCACCATCGAACTCCCACTCGTACCACCGGTCGTCGTGCCGGACACCCATCGTCCGGAGGATCAGTGAAGCTCGCCATCACCGTGACCGCCGCCGTCATGGCCGCCCTCGTCGCCGGATGCGGCATCTCGACCACGACGCCACACGGAGTCGGTCCCCCGGCCAGGGGTGTTCCCCAGGTCGGCGCCGTCCCCGACCGCACGCGCCTGTTCTTCGCGACCTCCGACGGTGTCCAAGCCGTGTCCCGACCCACCGACACGTCCCTCGACCCCGGCCAGGCGATCGCGCTGCTTCTGGAGGGACCGACCGAGGCCGAACAGCGGCGGGGGTTCTCGACCGCCCTGGCGGAGGTGGCCGGCCGGGTCGACGTCGACACCGGGGACGGCGGCGTCACGCTCACGCTGCCCCTCGACGCAGGCCGCGTGCCGGTGGACGCGATCCACCAACTCACCTGCACCGCGGCCAACGCCCGCGTTCCGGGCGGCCGACCCGCCACCGACGTCGACGTCAACTTCCGCGAACTCGGCAAGCCGGGCGTGTGGGGCCCGCTGCACTGCGACATCGCCGGCTACAACGCGCAGCCCGAGCGTCCCACTCCCCCGGCGAGCCGATCCGGCTGAACCTCGGACCGGGGCCCGGCCGAGTCGCCATGTCGCCATGGAACGGACAGCGGCCGTGAACCGGCAAGCCACATGGGGAGATACCCACACCTGCCTTCCCTCGGAACGCGACGATGGTGTCGATCGAAACGGGGGTCGTGTGCGGATCGTGCGCGCGGCGCCTCCGACAGGCGCCGTACGGAGAGGACGTGGCGGGCGATGGGCTTACAACCCGTGAGAGTGGCGGCCGGATGATGGTGCGGACGATGACCATCACGTGTCGACGCAAGACCGAAGTGGCCTTCTCCACCGTCTACTTCCGCAGCGGCCGGCAACTCGTGGTACCCAAGGGATCGCCCGTGCGGGCATTCGACGCGTCGCTGCGCGGACGGCGGGTGTGCGTAGGCGCCGGCACCACGGCCGTGGACGTGCCGGCACAGGCCGACCTCGGTGCGATCGTCGACCTCTCCGACAACCATCTCGACTGCCTGGTGCGCCTACAGGAGGGTCGGACCGACGCGATCCTGGAGAACTACCGTGCGGGCGGCCCGAACAGCCCATGGATGGCCTCCTACCGAAAGTGGCCGGCCGCGAACCTCTCCGACCCCACCGCGACTCCACCCCCGCTCGCTACGCGGACTGAGCGGCGGGCCACGAGGTCGAACGCCTCACGGCCCGCCGCCCGGGCATTTCGGCTCACCCAACGGGTCGTCAGCCCGCGATCTCGGCCACCTTGGACAACTGGCCGGTGATCATCGCGGACGGCACCTCGGCCGGTCCGGCCTGTGCGAACGACGCCATCTGCATGGCGACGTCGCCCTTCACGGCGACCACGAGGTAGGCGTACAGGCGTCCGTCCGTAGGGTGGTCGTCGCGCATCCGGAACGCGACGGTGTCCGGGCCGTTGCGCCCGACGGAGACCTCGGTGATCGTGTACCGATCGACCGTGCCGTCGTCGTTGGTCTCGGAGAACGACGAGCAGACCTTGAGCGCCGCGACATACGCGTCGAACTCCCGCTTCAGTACCGCGTGTCGGCCGCTCGACAGTTCGGTGATCACACCCTCGGTGGGTTGTACGGTCGCGTCGAGGGTCGTCTTGCGATACTTCTGTTGAATCGCGGCGGTGCGCTGGTCCAGCGAGGTGTCCAGCAACGGTGCACACCGCGGGTCGGACAGTCGGGGCGCGGCCTCGGGCGTGGCGGGTTCCGGGCCCTCGGCCGTGTACTCCGCCGGGATCTCCTGTGCGTTGAGCAGCGCCGCCGTCAGTGTGTCGGCGGCCGGGATCGTCCTGCTCTCGGCGGTGGGCCGCGCCGGCTCGGACGGCGAACTCCCCGTGTCGGAAGGCATCTTGTCGAGCCTGGAGAGCTGGGCGCTCACGAACGGGCCGGTGTCGGCGGGGTCGCCCTTGCCCGGCGTCGCGAACGACGTGACGGCGAGGCCGGTGGTGCCCCGGAGAACCAGGGTGTTGACGGTGGTGCCGAGCAGTCGGCCGTTGCGGGAAACCGCGACCTTGTACGAGACGCTGTCCTTGCCCCGCACGCCGACCTTGACGTCGGTCACGGCGAAGGTCGTGACGTCGCCGCCTTCGGTGAGTGTGTAGTGCGCACAGGAACCCAGCGCCTTGACGCCGTCGTCGAGTTGCTTCCGCAGCACATCGCGCGGCGCGCTGGACAGGCTCACCCGCACCGAGTCGTCCGACTCCGGGTCCGCGGGAACGATGGCGTACGACCGCTCGGCGTGGCCGACCGGGTGCGACGTGCCGCCGCTGCCGAGCGCCACACATTCGGCGGGGCCGACCACCTGGCCGGGCTTGTCCGGTGACCGTTCGTTCGACACCTTGCCGCCGCCGTATCCGGCGGGGATGTCCTTGCCGTCGAGGAGGACGGCGGACAACTGCCGGTCCGTCGCCGGGGTCGCGTTCTCGTCCCCCTTGCCGCTGTCGGCGGATGTCGAAGCGGACGCGGACGACTCGTCCTTGGCGTCGCCGCCCGACTTCTGGCAGGCCGTAAGGCCGAAGAGCGCGAGCGCGGTCAGCGGTACAACAACTTTGGTCGCCGCGCGACGCGGCATGGTGATACGCACCGTGAACCCCCCAGTTCGGTGTCTGTCGCGGACCACGACGCCGCCGTGTACGTGACGCGGGTACCCGTAACCCCCCTGGTGCCGGGTACCCGACGGCGGCGCCGTGCTTGTGATCACGACCCTAAAGCCGCGAATCACGCTCGCCGGCCGCTGTTACCGGAACGGCACAATCCGGGGACACAGGTGACATCCGGCCCCCGGGCGACCACGCCCGGCACGGCGGGACCCGTGCCCACGAGAAAGCGCAACGCGCGCCCGCCCGCGCGGCGTTACCCGGTCTGGGTTTCGGGGGCGGCCTCGTGGAGCACCCGTAGCAGTTCCGTCAGGAACTCCTTCGGGCGCTCGATGTGAACGCTGTGGCCCGCGCCCTCGATCACCGCCTCTCGGACCGGGCCGCCGGCCGCCGCGTAGCGGGCCAGGACGGCGCGGGTCTGGGCGATCATCGGCTGGGCCGGGCAGTGGTCCGCGCCGGGCCAACCGGGGACGGCGCCCAGTGCGCCCAGGTGGGCAAGGTCGAAGAGCGAGGTGTCCGAGACGATCACGTCGGCGGAGCCCCGCAGCCACAACACCGGGGGCCGGGCCTCGGCGAGTTCCAGGTCGTCGATCCGAAAGTGCGTCGGCGCCAGGCAGTTGAGCACGCCCCGGTCGCCCGGAGCCAGGCCCGGCCATGCCTCGCTGGTGCGGGAGTCGCCTGGGTAGTGGTCGTCGCCGACCCGGGTGGTGAGCATCGAGGCGACAAAGGGGTCGGCCGGCTCCACGGGCGTATCGACGTAGCACGCGTCGAACACCGCGCGCGGCGACAGCGGTGACTCCCCGCCGGTTTCGCCGGCCGCCAGCAACCGTACGAACTCCGGGTTCGCGGCGCCGCCGCCGGAGCCCGCACCGTCAGGGCTGTTCAGCCGGCCGTCGATCCCGTGCGTGCCGCCGAACCCGTACGGCGAGACCGGGTTGACCAGGGTCACCGAGCGCAACCTCCGGGCGTGGTCCCGCAGTTGTTGCAGGACCACGCCTCCGCCCAGGCTCCAGCCGACCAGGTGTACCCGGCCCAGGTCGAGCGCCTCGATCAGCGCGCTCAGATCGTCGCTGTAGTCGCGCAGGCCGCGGGTCGCGTCCACCGGAAGCGGGTCGGTGTCGCCGAAGCCGCGCAGGTCGAGCGCGATGGGCCGGTAGTGCGCGGGCAGTTCGAGCATCGCCTGTCGCCAAAAGAGCGAGGACGACACGTTGCCGTGCACGAAGACCACCGGCTCGCCGGAACGTCCCTCTATCTGCAGGCAGTTGACGGTGAGCCGGGAGGTCGCGATCCGACCGGCGGCGATGGTGGGCAGCAGCATCCTTGATTCCTTCAGTCGAGCCAGCCGGCGACCTTGGCCGCGACCGTGGTGTTCCAGCCGAGTTCGAGGTGGTTGGCGCCGGCGACCAGCGCGGTCCCGCCGACCGTACCGACTCCGGTGGTGTCCAGGGCACTGGAGACGAAGACCACGCCGTCGCTGGGTCCGCGGTTCTCGTTGAAGATGCCGAGGACACTCGGTGTACCGCCGGCCAGCAGGAAGGTGCGGACCTGGGCGGGGATGCCGGCCTGGTGCAGCGGGGTGATCAACGAGCCCGCGGCGATGGCGGGTTGGATGCCGGTGCCGTCGGTGTAGAACCCCTGGCCGCCGTAATACGTGGTGTACCAGTCCTGTTGGCTCTGGTCGACCCCGTACGTACCGTCCCAGCGGGCCAACATCTGCCGCTGTCCCGGGTAGTCGTCGTAGCCGCCGGTCGGGGCGAACGCGTACTCCGGGTGTGCCTGATACGTCCCGTAGCACGTCATGCGCAGGTGCGGCGAGGGCGCGTTGACCTTGCCGCCGCACTCCGGCCAGATGCTGAAATCGTGCGCCCAGCCGTGTGCGAAGGGGTAGTCGTAGCCGCCGTTGGGGCCGCCCAGGGTGACCAGCCGCCGGACATCGCCGGCGTACGGCCGCCCCCAGGAGGGCTTGACCGACGAGACGTACGCCCGGGTGGACATCTCGCCCTTGCTCCAGCCGACCAGGTCCACCTGGGGAACGCCCAGCCGGGCGCGGATCAACGCGACCGCGTCGCCCACCTCCTGAGCCTGCATCAGGTTGTCGCCCTGCTTGTGCGCGAAGCCGATGGCGAAGACCCGGTATCCCCGAGTGGAGAGGTACTGCATCAGGCCGGTGTTCGGGCAGGACGCCGTCCCGCACCCGTAGCCGCCCGACTCGCCCGGGTTGGCCCAGGCCCGGTCCGGGTTGTCGTTGGCGCCGTGCACCAGCAGCACCGGCACCTGGTGTGCGCCGCTGTTCCAGCCGGGCGCGGAGTAGAGCAGGAAGCGCCCGGAATACGGCTGCTTCACCCCACCGAAGAAGGTCAGACGCTGACCGTCCTGGTCACCGCGACCGTCCGGCGGATACTGCTCCTGGTGGAAACCGGCGGTGGTGTCGAGATAACGCTCGACGCGCTCCCAGCCGTTGGCCGGCGAACCGTAGCTCGCCTCCATCGTGAGGTACGCCGGCGCCGCGGCCGAGGCGGCCGGCGCTCCGACGAGCCCGGTCAGCAGCGCGAGCAACACCGCGAGAATCCAGCCGCCCGACTTCCGCACCATCGTCAACTCCTCCGCCCGGCGGGCCCGGAGCGGCCCGCCCCGACACGGTAGGCGGGACGCGCGGGCCGGGCCCATGAGGACGACCCACATGAGAAGCGGCCGAAGGTGTGGGTCACACCCCTGGTCCGGGGTCGACCGGGCGACGACGTACCGGCCCGTGCGCCGGTGCGATCGCCGTGCGCCGGCGGCCGATCCGGCGCCGGTGTGCTCCGTGACCATGCCCGGGCGCCGGCGTGTGGGGCTCGCCGCCATGGACGAGGTCCGGGTGGGGCCGTACCGTCGTGCGGATGCACGGCGCTCCGGCGCGGCGCCCGGCGCCCCGGCATGGCGCTCCCGCGCGGTACGGGCGTATCCCACCACTCTCCGAAGGAGCCGGCGATGGCGGACACCACAAAAGACGGCGCCGCGCGCGCCGTACGCGTCGACACCGGCCGCACGGTCCACGTGCCGGGAGCCGAACGCCAACAGGCCGTGCGCCTCGCGGATTTGACCACCGTCGGCACCGCCGTCACGGCGCACACCGTCCTCGCGGACTGGGAAAACCTGCACGCGTCCGGGACCCCACGGCCCGAACATCCGGTCCCGGGGGTGCAGATCGACGGCTGCTTCCCCGCCGAGACCCGGCTGAATCCGCATCACGGCTGGCACCACGACGCGCAGTTCGTGCTGCGCCTCCCCGACGACTGGAACGGCAAACTGGTCGTCACCGCCGCCCCGGGCATCCGCCGCCAATACGCCACCGACCGCATCATCGCCGACGGCGCGCTCGCCGCGGGCTATGCCTACGCGGCCACCGACAAGGGCAACTCCGGCCCCGACTTCCACACCGCGGGGCACCGCCCCGGCGACGCGCTCGTCGACTGGTCCCGGCGCCTGTACGAACTCGCCGTCGCCGCACGCCTGGTGGTGCGCCGCCACTACGGCACGGAGGCGCACCGCACCTACGTCACCGGGATCTCCAACGGCGGCTACCTGACACGCGCTCAGCTGGAGCGGCACCCGGACCTGTACGACGGCGGCGTGGACTGGGAGGGCCCGCTGTGGTCGGCCGACGGACCCAACCTGTTCACCTACCTGCCGACGGTCCTGGCCCACTACCCGCGCTACCGGGACGGCGGTGATCCGGACGCGGCGGCCCGGCTGATCGACGCGGGGCTGCCGGCCGGCTCGCAGTTCCTGTGGGACATCCACCACCGGACCTACTGGGATATCACCCAACGCACCTACCGGGCCGTCTTCGACCCGCACCACCCAGGCCCGGGTCTACCGCCCGCCGGCGTCCCCTTCGCCGGCCCCGGCGAGACGGGAAGCGACGCCGACTACGACTACCCGAACCGCCCCCGCGCCGTACACGAGGCCGTCGCCCGGGTCGCGCTCACCGGGGCGATCGGCAAGCCGCTGCTCTCCCTGCACGGGACCCTCGACGCGTTCCTGCCCATCACGCTGCACTCCGACCGCTACGCCGACCTCGTCGCCGCCGCCGGTCGTGGCCGGCTGCACCGTCAGTACCGCATCGAGGGCGGCAACCACGTCGACGGGTTCTGCGACCTCTTCCCCACTCGGCTGCGTCCGCTCCTGCCCGCGTACCGCACCGTGTTCAAGGCCCTCGAAGACTGGGTCGAACACGGCACGAACCCGCCGTCGAACCGCACCGTGGCCTGGAACGACGACGTCGACGACGGCGACATCGGCACGTGGTGACCCGCGGCCGTGGCCTCGACCGCCCGACACGCGCCCGGCGTCACCGCCGCATCCGCAGGCCCGACATGGCGCCTCGGCCCACGACGGACCCCGCGACTATGGCGACGGACTCCATGTGCCCGCAGGCTCGCCTTTCCTACGATATGGCCATGGCAACCAGTGCGATCACCGGCAACCTCTCGCCCACTCCCCCCGACGGCCCCTTCCTCGCCGGACGCGTCGCTTTGGTGACCGGGGCGGCGAGCGGGATCGGACGCGCCTGCGCCCTCGCGTTCGCCGCCGCCGGCGCACACGTGCACGTCGTGGACATCACGGCCGACGCGGCCGAGGCGGTCGCCGAGGAGATCGGCGGCACCGCGCACGGGACCGATCTGGCCGATCCGGACGCCGTGGACGCCCTGCCGACCCGGGTCGACATCGTGGTCAACAACGCCGGTCTGCAACACGTGGCGCCGATCCAGGAGTTCCCCCTCGAACGGTTCACCCTCATCCACAAGGTGATGGTGGAGGCGCCCTTTCGCATCATGCGCCGCGTCCTGCCGCACATGTACGCGCGGAACTGGGGGCGCGTCGTCAACATCTCCTCGGTACACGGTCTGCGGGCGAGCGCGTTCAAGTCGGCGTATGTGAGCGCCAAGCACGCCCTGGAGGGACTCAGCAAGGTCGCCGCCCTGGAGGGCGCCCCGCACGGGGTGACCAGCAACTGCGTCTGCCCCGGCTATGTCCGCACGCCGCTGATCGAGGGCCAGATCGCCGCCCAGGCCGCCGCGCACGGGATCCCCGCCGACGACGTCGTCCGCGACATCCTGCTGGAACGCACGGCGATCAAACGGCTGATCGAGCCCGAGGAGGTCGCCGCGGCGGCCCTGTACCTGTGCGGACCACACGCCCGCCACGTCACCGGAACGTCCTTCGTCCTGGACGGCGGCTGGACCGCGCACTGACTCGCGCGTCGCGGTCGCGTCGGCGCCGCGCCCGGCACACCGCCGTGCTCGTCATGGTGCCGGCCCATACTCATCGTTGCCGAGTCGTGTCCCGTGGCACCATGTCCTGCCTCGGCGGGGACGCCTACGGTGGCGCACACATCCCTTCCCTGCCACCACCTCGGCGGATGGACGGACCACCATGGCAGAGCAACACCCCGGGGGGCCCGCGCGGTTCGCCCGGGATCTCCTCGACCTCCTCTCCGCGGACGCGCCCGCCGAGGACTTCCGGGCACCGGCCGCGCGGGCCCGCGCGGCCGGTGCCGCGCCCGGTGACCTCGCGGACCTCGACGACGCCACGGCGAAGGCCCTGCGCATCCGCGGCACGCTGCGTGAACACCGGCGCCGGGAGCGGGAGTTGACCGCGCTGTTCGACACCGCGAGCGACCTGGCGGCACTGCGCGACCTGGACTCGGTGCTGCGCTCGATCGTCCGACGGGCGCGCATGTTGCTGGGCACCGACACCGCGTACCTCACCCTGCCCGACGAAGAGGCCGGCGACACCTACATGCGGGTGACCGACGGATCGGTCTCCCCGATCTTCCAGGCCCTGCGCCTGGGGCTCGGCGACGGCCTCGGCGGCCTCGTCGCACAGACCGCACGGCCGTACGCGACCCCCGACTACCGCACGGACACCCGGTTCCGGCACGTCGACCGGGTCGACGAGGGAGTACTCGACGAGGGACTGGTCGCCATCCTCGGCGTGCCCCTCCTGCTGGGTTCAACGCGTGGCGACGGGGGCAAGGTCGTCGGTGTCCTGATGGCGGCCGACCGGGCGCCGCGCACGTTCGGCGGCGACGAAGTGGCGCTGATGAGTTCGCTGGCCACCCACGCCGCCATCGCCATCGACACCGCGCGCGCCATGGCCGACACGCGTGCGGCGCTCGCGGAACTGGCCGGGGCGAACACCGTGATCCGGGCCCACGCCAACGCGGTGCAGCGCGCCGAGGAGGCGCACGACAAACTCACCGACCTGGTGCTGCGCGGCGGCGACCTGCCGGACGTGGCCGCCGCGGTCGCCGAACTCCTCGGCGGGGCGGTCGCCATTCACGACACCGCCGGCCTGGACCTGACCGGCACCACGACGGACGACGGCTCCACCCCGCTCGGCGACGCCGAACTGGTCCGCGCCGCCGAGGAGTCGCACGCGCTCGGACGCGCGGTGGCGTGGCGCGGCGGGTGGGTCTGCGCCGTCCTGGCCGGGCCCGAGGCGCTCGGCAGCCTGGTGCTGCGTCGCGCCGATCTCGACGACGCCGACCGGCACGTCTTCGAGCGGGCCGGCGTCGTGGCCGCGCTCCTGCTGCTGCTGCGCCGCTCGGTCGCGGAGACGGAGAACCGGGTCCGCGGCGAGTTGCTGGCCGACCTGCTGACCGATCCCGACCGCGATCCCGTGACGCTGTCGGCCCGGGCACGGCGTTCCGGGATCGACCTCGACCGCCCCCACCTGGTCCTCGTCGCCGACACCGCGACGTCGGGCCGGGAGCGGCTCGCGGCGCGCGCCCGGCAATACCTTTTCGCGGGCAGCGGCGTCACCGCGCAGCACGCCGGGTCCACGGTGTTGCTCCTGCCCGACGACGGCACGCCGCCCGGCGAGGCGGCCCGACGTGCCGCGAGCCGGCTGGGGGTGCGTACCGGAGCGCCGGTCACCGTCGCCGCGGCGGGTCCCGCCGGCGGTGCGCGTGGCATCGCCGCGGCCCACGCCGAGGCGGCCCGCTGCGTGCGCGCCCTGATCGTGCTGGGCCGCACCGGCGACGGCGCGTGCGCCGCGGAACTGGGGTTCCTGGGCGTCGTACTCGGCGGCCGGCAGGACGTCGACACGTTCGTCGGCGACGCGTTGGGCCCCCTGCTGGCGTACGACGCGCGGCGCGGCACCGAACTGGTGCGCACGCTTCGGGTCTACTTCGCGTGCGGCGGCAGCCTGACCAGGGCCAAGGACGAACTGCACATCCACGTGAACACGGTCGTACAACGCCTGGACCGCGTCGAAGCCCTCCTGGGCCCGGACTGGAACGGGCCGCAGCAGGCACTCGAACTGCAACTCGCCCTGCGCCTGCACCAACTCGCCGAACGTCCGCCGGCGGTCGTCGCCGAGAGCTGCGCTCCCCCGCCCCCGGGTCGATGATGTGAGGTGTACGCGACGCCCTTCCGTATCCCGCACCGAGGAGGCGGCAGCATGACTGCCACGAACGACCCGCACCACGACGGGACGACCCCGCCGCCCGAAACCGCCGCCGCGGCCGAACACCGGCGCGTCGCGGGTGTGTTCACCGAGCGGGTACACGGCGTGCCGGCCGCCGCGTGGGACGACCCGGCACCCTGCGAGGGATGGACCGCCCGGGACGTGGTGCGCCATCTGGTCGAGTGGTTCCCGGCGTTTCTCCGATCGGGCGCCGGGATCGAACTGCCGAAGGGGCCGCCGGTGGACGACGACCCGGAGGCCGCCTGGACCGTGCACAACGAGGCGGTGCACGCCCTCCTCGACGACCCCGCCACCACCGGCAAGGTGTTGGCGAACCCGAATATCGGCGAACTGCCGCTGAGCGAGGCGATCGACCGGTTCTATACGGTCGACGTCTTCATGCACACCTGGGACCTGGCCCGGGCGACCGGCCAGGACGAGCGGCTGGACCAGGCCATGTGCGCCCGGCTCCTGGAAGGGATGTTGCCGCTCGACGAAGTCCTGCGCGGCAGCGGCCACTACGGCCCCCGGGTCGAGGTCCCGGAGGACACCGACGCACAAACCCGCCTGCTCGCCTTCATCGGCCGCACCCCCTGACTCCCGCCGCCGCGGGGGCGGGAGTCAAGGGGTGCGGGGCGGGTGTCAGACCTTCGACGAGACGGCGGCGACCGCCGGGTCGGTGCTCGCCGCACCGCGCTTCGGCGCGACCTTGCGGGCGTCTCGGCGACGGGACACCGCGGCGCGGGGGCGGGGGATTGCGGCCGGACCCGGGAGCGCGAAGCCGCGGGTCGAGACCTGAAAACCGCTGACGCACAGGACTTCGAGCCGGGCGCCCACTCCCACGGCGTCGGGCAGTTCCATCGTCGTGGTCGAACGTCCGCCCGGTTCCAACCGGAAGTGCTCCCCGGGCGACGGCTTCACCGAGCCGCCCTCCACGTCACCGGGAGCGAACCGGAGGTGCATCGCGGTCGGGGCCACGGCTCGCGGGTCCGCGACCGTCGCGATCTCCAGGACGGCGGAGCCCGCACGGGCGACCAGGCGGACGTCGATCTCGGGACCGGGTTCGCCGTAGGGATGATGGGCGGTTCGGCCACACGGGTCGCAGGACACGGTGACCCGGTCCATGACGCCGGGGTACAGGCTGGTGTACACCACCCGCTCGCCGTCGTTCCCGCAGCGACCGCAGGGTTTGGCGGGGCCGACCCGTACGACCTGGTGGGTCGCGATCAGCGCGTCGCAGAGATGGTCGAACCATCCCGGGTGCTCGATCAGGCGAGCCAGCGCGTGCGTCCAGCGCGACGCGTGCTCGCCCACCTCCCGTGCGAGCGCGGCGCCCGTCGGGTCCGTGGCACCGCCGGCGGTGGCACCGGCGTCACTGTCGACACCGGCGCGTACGGCCGCGAGGATCGAGGCCTGCGCCTCGTCGTTGTGCAGGCGCATCGCACGCAGCGATCTGACGCCCGGATCCGTCGTGCGGTTCCGGAGTTGCGCGTCCAGGTAGTGGTGGATCCGGTCCACCGTCGCGATGTCCTCCAGCCACGACGCGATCCGTGTGGTGGATGTCGCGATCGTGACAGGCTCGCCGTTGAGCCTGTCACCGTGATGAGTGACGGTCACCTGTTCCTCCGAGTATGAGGCTCGGGCCATTGCCCGGCCGGGTGCTCGGAGCCTGTCCACGCTTCGACGACGCTGTCGAAACGACAGGCCCCGAAATCCGGTTCACCACGGGTGCGGTTCCCCGGCGGGGCTGACCAACCCCGCCGACAATCCTCCGCTCGTGTCGCGCCGTTGCCTAGTGGTTCAGGTGGCGAGACTGCGAGGCTGGGGCCGACAATCTCGGGGCCTGCGCATCGGGAAGCAGACGGTTCCGGATGGATGAATCACCCGATGCCGGTCATGGGTGGGGCCACGGGTTGGGCGAGCACGTCGCGCTGCCGGTGACGAGGGTCAACGTCTGCTGCATCATCACCGGCGCGGGGGCGCCCGACCGGTCACACGTCTCGTGCATGTGGCCGAGGCGATGGCCGACCTCGTGGTTGATCAGCATGCGTCGGTAGTTCGCCAGGTCGTCGCCGTACGTCGTGGATCCCGTCGCCCACCGCCACGCGTTGATCATCACGCGCCGTGTGGAGGCGACGTTGCACGAGACACGTTGTTCGCCGGTGTCCAGGCCGTCCTTGGCGCACCAGGTGTTGACGGTTCCGGTACTGGCGAGGGTCACGACGAAGTCGGAGTCGCCCGAACCCACCCGTTCCAGGGCGATGGTCCCGTCGCCTCCCCAACTGCGTGTGTCGTTGAGCGTCTCGTGCACGGCGCGCGCGAAGTATGTGGCGTCGATCGACAGGCCCTCCTCGATCTGTATGCGATAGCGCAGTACACGGGTCCCGCCCCTGGCCTGGTCGTGGCCCGGGACGGTGCGGAACCGTCCCGCGAGCGCGAGATCGGCCGGTATCTCCGCGCGTGCCGCGAGCCACTCCTCGTACGGGCGGGTGTCCGCGGCGCCGGTGACGTACTTCTCGTCCTTGTCGTCTTTCTTGTCCGAAAGTCGGCAGGCGGCCGTCGCCAGGAGCAGGCCGGACGCCAGGAGGGCGGCGAGGATCGACTTGAGGGCCGAGTTCACGATGGGTCGGGCTTCCCGTCTGTCGTGCTCCGTTCCATCCACCGCGTCGTGTGGTCGGACGGCGAGCCGGTGTCGGCGTACGAATCGTCCATCCGCACGCCGTCGAGCGTCGAGCACGGACATCGCGCTCCACAGGATCATCCGCATCCACGCCGACGGCCGCCATGACCGAAGCCACAACCGCCGGATCGACGGAACTCCGGCCGACACCGGTGCGATTTCCTCCCTGGCCATAACATCACCAAAAGGGGAGATTGCTATTACCCGTGGAATCCGACGTTGGGGATCCTGGTATCCCCTGTACCCCACGTGTGAGATATCGCGTGTCGTCGGAAACGAGGAACGTTGCGAATAACCAAGATCGTCCCCACCCTCTTGGCCGCATTGCTCATGGTGCTCACTCTCGGCGGCACCTCCACCGCCACCGCCTCCCCCGCTCCGGTGGAGGTTTCCAACGAGAACACGTCGGCCGAAGGTCCCCGGCCGATCATCGGTGGCGGATACGCGCAGAACGCCCCATGGGCGGCCCGCCTGTTCTCCGCCGGCAGGCAGACCTGTACCTCGACCATCATCGCCCCCACCTGGATCCTGACCGCCAAACACTGCGTCAGCGGTGGGCAGTTGACGTTCCGGATCGGCAGCCTCGACCAGAGTTCCGGCGGCACCGTGGCCAACGGCGCCCAGACCTACACCAATCCGTCGGCGGACCTGGCCCTGGTACGCCTGGACCGCTCCGTCTCGGCGACCTACTCCCGACTCGGGCAGCCCGGATCGGTGACGGTGGGTCAGAGCGTCCAGGTCTACGGCTGGGGCGCGACGTCGCGGTGCGGCCAGGAGATCAACTGCCAGTCGCAGTTCCTGAAAGTCGCCAACGTGACGGTCACGGGCGGTTGCCGTGACGCGTACAACGGCTCGGCGATCTGCGCCGGTTACGGCAACGGCATCACCGCGGGCGGCGACTCGGGTGGTCCGATGAACGCGAACGGCGTTCAGGTCGGCGTCGCCTCCACCAGCGACCGACAGAGCACCACCGCGTACACGAACGTGACCGCGTACCGCTCCTGGATCCAGTCCGTCGCGGGCGTCTGACCGAGTAGCCGTCGCCCCACTCCCGAACCCGTCTCCCCCGACCGACCCGAAGCACGCTCCGACGGGACCTCGGTCGCCATGGGCGACGGGTTCGGGATCGGCGTCGAGCGCCGCGATCCTCGAACCGCACCGTCGCCGCGCCCGCGACGCCTCGCCGCCCCATTTCGTGCACCACCGCAGCAGGCCATACACGCGTGAGCGATGAGTTTGGCCGGCGGATCGGGTCTGCCCTGGTAGAACCCGCATCACGCTGACCACGCTCCTCTCCCACGACATCTCCGGGTGAACCGATGACCGCTGTGAACGCCAACGAAATCGACCTGGGCATCGAGTCGTTCGGCGACGACGACGCGCCGCTCGTCCTGCTCGCGGGCGGGACCACGATGCTCTCCTGGCCCGACGCGCTGTGCGAGCGCCTCGCCGCCGGCGGGCGCCGCGTGGTGCGCTACGACCTGCGCGACAGCGGGGAGTCGACGACGAAGGACCCCGAGGCGCCCGCCTACACCCTGCGCGACCTCGCCGCCGACGCGGCGGCCCTCGTCGACGCGCTCGGCGGCGGGCCCGCGCACCTCGCCGGGATCGGCGTCGGCGGGATGGTCGCCCAGGTGGCCGTACTCGACCATCCGAGCGCGTTCTCGGCGCTCACCCTGGTCGGCACGCGCGCGGTCGCCCCCGGCCCGGCCGACGACGACCTCCCCGAGCACGACCAGACGACGATGGGTCGACTGTTCGCGCGGGCGATGCCCGATTGGGCCGACCGCGAGGCGGTCGCGGAATTCGCCGCCGGCGGCGCGGAGATCCTCGGCAACGACCCCGTCGCCGCGCGCGCGATCGCCGCGCGCGTCTGGGACCGCACGCCCGACACCGCACCCCCGGTCCAGATGGCCAACCAGATGGGCATGGTGTTCTCCAGGCTCGACTGCGGGCCCCGCTGGCGCGAGCGGCTGCCCGGGATCGAGGTCCCCACGCTCGTCGTCCACGGTCGCCGCGACCCGTTCTTCCCCCTCGGCAACGGCGAGGCGATCGCGCGCGAGATCCCCGGAGCACGACTGCTCGTCCTCGACGACGCCGCCACCACGATCCCCGACGCGGCGGTCGACAAGGTCACCGAGGCGATGCTCACACTCGCATAGGCGGTCGTGCTCGCCGGCCGCACCGAGAGACGCACGTCACACCCGCTCCTGTCACAAGCCGCCGCTGGGCCCTGTCTTAGAGGGGCAACAGCGGACGACAACAAGGAGCACACCATGAACGCCCGGCTCAACTTCATGACCAGCCCCGTCGCGGCCAAGGCCATGAAGCACCTCATCGCGGCAGGCAAGGCGCTCGCGGAGTCGACGGTGCCGGCCGCGACGCGGGAACTGGTGATGCTCCGCGCCAGTCAGATCAACGGCTGCGCGGGATGCATCGACATGCACACCAAGGACGCCGCCCTCGCCGGGGAAAGCTCGGTACGGCTGAACCTGGTCGTGGCCTGGCGGGAGGCCACCGTGTTCACCGATGCCGAACGCGCCGCCCTGGAACTGGCCGAACAGGGCACCCGCATCGCCGACGCGGCGGGCGGCGTCCCGGACGAGGTCTGGGCGAACGCCGCCAAGTACTACGACGAGGACCAACTCGCCGACCTGGTCGCCCAGATCGCCGTCATCAACGCCTTCAACCGCGGCAATGTCATGGTCGGAACGCCCGCCGGCGACTACCGGCCCGGGCAGCACGGGTGACCTGGGACCTTCCGCTTCCTCGGTGCCGGGTGCGGCCGGGCCGACGCCGGACCTTCGGATGAGCGGCGGGGGCGTAGGTGTCCAAGGCGCCATGAGTTCGTGTGCGTGGTCGATGGTCCGGCTCGACGCCCTCAGTCGGGGCTCCCGCCGGTCTCGACGGGATACGCGTCCCAGGGGACCGTGAGTACGATCTTGCCGCGGATGTGCCCTCGGGCGGCGCGTTCGTGCGCCGCCCGGGCGTCCGCGAGGGTGAACGTGCTGTCGATCGCGACGCGGACCGTGCCCGCGTCGAGCAGGCGTCCCAGTTCGGCGAGTTGCGCGCCGTTCGAGCGGACCTGGGTGGCCGTGACCGTGACGCCCAGTTCGGCGATTTCCGCTTCGTCGAACTCGCCGAAGAACACCGGGAATTGTGAGCCGCCGCGGTTGAGCGTACGCAGGAGGCGGCTGCTGTGGGGGCCGCCGACGGTGTCGAGGACGAGGTCGACGTCGTGTACGAGGTCCTCGGGTCGGCTCTTGGTGTAGTCGATGAACTCGTCGGCGCCGAGCCCGCGCAGGAACGACTCGTGCGCGCCCGATGCCACCGCGACGACGCGTGCGCCCTTCCACTTCGCCAGCTGTAGCGCGAAGTGCCCCACGCCGCCCGCGGCGCCGTTGACGAGCACCTTCACGTCGGCGCCGAGCGGTACCGGGCGATGCCTCGCCGCCTGGAACGGCGACGGGTGATCGTGTCCGAGCTCGATCAGGAACTGCCACGCGGTGAGCCCGGCCATGGGTACCGCGGCGGCGTGCACGTGGTCGATGCCGGCCGGCTTGAGCGCGAGGTCCGACGCGGGCGCGACCGCGTACTCGGCATAGGTGTGGCCGTCGAAGCCGGGGAAGCGCAGGAGGCCGAAGACCTCGTCGCCGACGGCGAAGCCGTCCACGTCGGCGGCTACGGCCTCGACGACGCCGGACAGGTCCGTCCCCGGAATCACGGGCAGGTCGAACTTCGGCCTCGTCTCCGGGGGCAGGTTGGACATGCCGTCGCGCAGGTACCAGTCGGGCGGATTGATGCCGGCCGCCCGCACACGCACGAGCACCTCGCCCGGCCCCGGCTCGGGAACCGGCACCTCCTCGTACCGCAGCACCTCGGGGCCGCCGTGCGCGTGGAGCCGGATCGCCCTCATCGTGCGTGTCGGCATCGTTTTCTCCTGTCCGGGTCGCGGGATAGGCTTATTCGGATCAGCGATCCGCATATGTGGATCACTGATCCGAATATATGGACCACTGAACCGGATAGTCAAGGGGGACGAACTCGCATGCGAGCCGACGCCAGGAAGAACCGCGACCACCTGCTCGCGGTAGCGGGCACCGCCATCACCGAAGAGGGCATCGACGTCTCGATGCGCGACATCGCGCGCCGGGCCGACGTCGGACTCGCCACGCTGCTGCGGCACTTCCCGACGCGCGAGGCGCTGCTGGAGGCCCTGCTCCGCACGAACTTCGACGAACTCACCGCACAGGCGGCCGCACTCGCCGAGACGTCGAACCCGCCCGACGAGGCCCTCGTCTCGTGGGTACGCGACTGCGTCGCGTGGACCACCGAGTATCGGGGCGTGACCGTACTGATGGCAGCCGCCATCGCGGACACCGAATCCGCGCTCCACGCCTCGTGCGTCACCCTGCGCGCGGCCGGCGCGCGGCTCCTCACCCGCGCCCAGGCGGCGGGCACGGCGCGCGGCGACCTCGACGGCGACGACCTGTTCGCGCTGGTCGCCATGCTCGCCTGGCTCGGCGACCAACCCGCGCTCGCACCACGCGCCGATCACCTCTTCGACGTCGTCGCGGGCGCGATCCTGACCGGCACGGGCAGCGGCGACGCCGAAACGCGCTCTATCGGGTATCCGGTCGGCGGCTGACGACTCCGAGCGCGGCGTGGGCGTTCCCATGCCCCGTCGCCCCCTGCCCGCACCCGACCGACGTCACGCCGGTCCGTACGCGGTCGGTGGGCGGCCGAGAAGGTTCTTGAACGCCGTCGTGAAAGCGGCGGGATTCTCGTAGCCGAGTGCGCTCGCGACCCGGGAGACCGGCACTCCCTCCGCCAGGTACCGCAGGGAGTGCAAGACGCAGGCACGCTGTCGCCACTGGGTGAAACTCAAGCCCGTACCCTCACGAAACCGACGACCGAGAGTGCGTTCACTCACATTGAGCGCGATCGCCCAGCGAGCCGGCGGGTCGTGGATATGGGGCTCGCGGAGAAACGCGTCGCACAACCGGCGCAGCCCCGGGTCCGCGGGGAGCGGCACATCGAGCGGAAGCGGTGTGAGGTTTCTGATCTCGTGGAGGAGCAGTTCGATGACGACGGCATCGCGCCCGTGGTCGGGGTAACGGGGCTCCATGTCGACGGCGACGAGGATGAGCTCCCGCAACAACGCGGAGACGTCGACGACGCGGCAGCGCGTGGGAAACCACGGGACGGCGCTCGGCTCGATGTAGAGACTGCGCGTGGAGACGCCCGTCATGGTGACCCGGTGAGCGGTCAGGGGCGGGACGAGCACCGCGCGGTCCGCCGGAACGGTCCAGGTGCCGTCGATCGTCTCCACCCGCATGACGCCGGTGACGGCGTACAGGAACTGGGTCCGCCGATGCTCGTGGAACGGGAGCAGGTGGTCGTGGGGATAGTCGGTGCCGACGGCGAGCACGGCACGGTCGAGGTCGTCCACCTCCGCGACGGGGATGTTGCGCATACGGCGAAGCTACCCCCTCCTGTCCGCTACGCGTAAGAACATGGCGAACGATCGATTGCCCGCCGGCAACGGACGCCCGTAGCGTTTTGGCAGTGCCGACCCTTTTCCTTGTCCTCTTCCTGTTCGGCTGCCTGACCGGCGTCACGACGGTGCTCTTCGGTTTCGGCGGCGGGTTCATCACCGTCCCGGTCGTCTACGGCTGCCGGACCGTCGCGGCGGATTCCGGCGCCGATGCGATGCATGTCGCGGTGGCGACGTCGACGGCGGTCATGCTCGTGAACGCACTGACCGCCACCCTGGTACAACTGCGCGACGGGCGGCTCCGCCGGGAGTACATCTGGCCGCTGACCGCCTTCGTCGCGATCGGCGCCGGCCTCGGATCCCTCGCGGCCATCCGGGTCGAAGGTCCGCTGCTGCACCTCCTCTTCGCCACATATCTGGCCGTGACGATCATCGACAGCCTGTTGCGAAAGGGATTCCTCGTACCCGCACACACGGTACGACCGGCACCCCTCGGACGGCTCACCACCACATTCGGCGGCACCGGAATAGGCGCGGTCGCCGCGTGCCTGGGAGTGGGCGGAAGCGTCATGACGGTTCCGCTCCTGCGGCGCCGAGGCCTCCCCATGGCCGATGCGGCCGCGATGGCCAACCCACTGAGCCTTCCCGTCGCCGTGATCGCGAGCATCGTGTACGCGCTCGCCGCCACCTCCTCGACACACACGGGCCGAATCGGCTACGTCGACCTGGTCTCCTGCGCAGCCCTGCTCAGCGGTTCGCTGCCCACGATCGCCCTGGTGAAGCGCATCGGCCGACGCGTCCCGGACCGCGTCCACTCCATCGCCTACATCGCGCTGCTCGTCATCGTTCTGCTCGCGATGGTCACGACCGGAAGGTGAACCGAACCCGCGTCCCGCGCCGGCGTCATCCCGCGCTCGGGACGCGGTGCGTCGCGACGTAGTTCGCCGGGAAGGCGATGGGGTCTCGGTGCCACTGGGCGAGGGTGCGGTGGGCGAATGTCTCGCCCGTCGCGGCGACCGCTTCGAGTGGGTCCAGGTACGACAACGTTTCGGCGCGTTCGAGGCCGGCGTCGACGCGGGCGCGCAGCCCCGTCCTGCTCAGACGGAGCAGTTCGGCCGCCGTTTCGCGCACGGGGCGGCCGGCGAGGGTCGCCCGCATGCCGTGCCGGGCGATGTCGTCGAGAGCCACGAGGTGCTGCTCGGCGGTGATGTCGCGCAGCAGTTCCCATACGGCCGCGCGCGTGGGCGCGTGGTAGGTCAATCCGCTCCAGAACGCGGGTACCGCGGCGAGGTCCGCGTAGGGGAGCCCGTCCACCGCGCGCAGTTCCAGGGTGTCGCGAAGCCGCACGTCCGGAAAGATCTGCGACAGATGGTCGCGCCAGTCCTGCGGTCCCGGCCGGGTGCCGTCGTCGAAGCCCTCGGCCAGCAGGGTGCGGAACGGCACGGGGGGCACGCGCTTGCGGCTTCCGTCCGGCATGCCCCGGTGCATCATCGGCAGGCCCAGGGCCCAGTCGATGAAGAGGTCGATGGTGAAGTCCTCCCGCAGCGTCACGGGGACGACGCGGGTGCGGATCGGGTCGGCACGACTCCAAAAGCGCATCCGGCGCGACAACAGTCCACTCGGTTTTCCGGCGTCCATCGGCGCGTTGACGAACAGCGCGGCCGCCGGCGTGGAGGCCGCGGCCTGGACCCGGAGCTTGTCCGCGAGATCGTCGGGCGAGGTGAAGTCGAACGACACCTGCGTCGACACGATCATGGACATGATCCGCGGACCCCACTCCCCTTCCCGCCCCAGGCTCGCGAAGTGGTCGCGCATCAGCGACGTACGCGAGTGCGGCATCCACCGCACGTCCTCGAAGGCCGTGCACGGGTACTGCGCGCCCGGCACGAGAGCGAAACCGAATCGGTCCGCGACCGCGGCGAGCCGTTCCAGGGTCGTGCGCACGACCCCCATCAGGTCCGCGACACACGCCGCGGGAGCCGACGAATACTCGACGGCCCCGCCGTGCTCCAGGGAGACATGGCCGCCGTCGGGCAGCCGGACACCGACGAGCGTGCCGTAGTCGTGGACGGCTTCGTTGCCCGGCTCGGCCGCGAGATGGGCGAGGTAGGCCCCGATTCCGGTCTCGCCCTCGTACGGAATCGCCTCCGCCGTACGCGGGTTCAACGCGGCCGACTCGATCTCGATGCCGACCAGCTCTTCCTGTTTGTCCTGCTCGAAGACGCTACGCAGTTCGGCCGGTGAAAGCACGTGTGCCGCGGATGCGATGGACATGGAACACACCTTGGGTTCAATGGAGCACGACGAAGCGTCGCGCGTTGGGTCGAAAGCCGACCACCGCGAAAGCGGCCGACCAGCGCGACGCGGCTGACAGCCTTCCACAACGCGGGGCGCGGGCGGCCGGGCATACGTGGACATACACCCGACCGCAGTACCCGGCCACCCGGTTCGTACGGCGACCGCCGAGCACCGGCCGCCTCATCCGGTGCGGTCGAAACGCTCCCGTATCTCCGGTACCAATCCCGTCCGGTCCCAGGTGAAGTCCTGGTCGGGACGGCCGTAGTGGCCGTAGGTGGCGGTCGGCCCGAACCGTGCCGTGCGCAGTTCCAGGCGTTCGATCACCGCCTCCACCCGCAGGTCCACGAGGTCCGGCAACGCCTGGGCCACCTCCGCCGCGTCCACGACGCCGGTACCGGCGAAATCCACGTTCACCCATACGGGTGTGGGATGCCCGATGGCGTATCCGAGCCCGACCCGGCAGCGCCGGGCCAGTCCCGCCGCGACCAGGTTGGTCGCCAGGTATCTGGCCACGTAGGCACCCGAACGGTCGACTTTGGTGGCGTCCTTGCCCGAACAGCAGCCGCCCCCGTGTCGCACCAGGCCGCCGTAGGAGTCCACCATGAGCTTGCGTCCCGTGAGCCCGGCGTCGGCGGACGGACCGCCCACCACGAACGTGCCCGCCGGGTTCACGTAGACCCGATCGGGCTGCACGCCGCGGTCCCGCAGCGCGGGCACGACGAGCTTCTCGGTCACCATCTCGGTCAGGTCGTCCAGCGAGAGCGTCTGCGGGTGTTGCGCCGAGACCACGACCACGGCTCGGAGCGTTTCCTCCCCGCCGGTCGCCGGTTCGCCGGTCAACTGGACCTGGACCTTGCCGTCCGGTCCCAGGAGTCGGGCGCCGTCGTCGTCGCGGGTGCCGGCGACCCGGCGGGCGATGTCGTGCGCGAGAACACAGCCCAGTGGCATGTGTTCGGGTGTCTCGTCGGTCGCGTAGCCGTAGACGATGCCCGAATCGCCCGCCCCGCCCAGGTCGACGCGGTGGGCGATCTCGGGTGACTGGCGGTCCAGCAGCAGCTGTATCCCACTGGTGTTCGCGCTCAGGCCGTGCCGCGCCGGCTCGTGGTAGCCGACGTCCGCCAGCACACCGCGGACCACGGCCTCGACGTCCACATCGGCGGTGGAGGTGATCTGTCCGGTGACCACCACGACGCCCCGGGTGACCAGTACTTCGCAGTTGACGCGGGCGCGGGGATCCGCGGCGACGTACGCGTCCAACACGCTGTCCGACACCTGGTCGGCGACCTTGTCCGGGTGGCCGGGGCATACCGATTCGGCGATCTGCGCCGCCGGTTCGGAGGGTGACAGGGGCACGGGTTCTCCTTCGCAGAGGACTGTTCGAGGACGGCTGTGCCGAAAGCGCGCTGTTCGCAGGGAACGATTCCAAGAGGGCTGTGCGCAAAAAGCGGTTCGGGGAGGGCCGTTCGCCGCGCTAGGAAGCAGTCGCCGCAACCCGCTCCTCCAGGCACCGCGCGATCGCGTCCAGCACCCTCGCCCGCTGATCGGCCGGCCCGATGGTGATCCGCAGGCAGCCCGTCAGGTCGGGGATCTTCAGGTGCCGGACGAAGATCCCCCGCGCCGCGAGCGCCTCGACGAGGTGTTCGCCCGTCGCCGGATCGGCCGGCCGCACGGTGACGAAGTTGGTCGTTCCGGGCAATACGCTCAGGCCCAGTCGGCCCAGGGCGGCCGTGTAGTGCGCTCGCCCCTCCGCGGTCCGCTCGACGACGCGCGCCAGGTGCGCCTCGGCGTCGAGCGAGGCCAGCGCCGCCGCCTCGGCCACCCGGCCCACCACGTAGTGCTCGGCGCCGCGGGCCAGAGCGTCGAGCAGCGACCGGTCCCCGACCGCGTACCCGATCCGCAGCCCGGCCAGGGCATGCGCCTTGGAGAACGTCCGCAGCCACAACATCCTTGTGCCCGTGACCTGTCGGGCGCTCAACCGCTCGGCCGGACTCTGGTACTCGGCGTAGGCGCCGTCGACCACGAGCAGCGTCGCCGCCGGCAAGGCCTCGGCCAGGGCCAGCACCGCCGCCGCGCCGTGCGAACCGCCGCCGGGGTTGTCGGGATCCGCGAGGTAGACGACGTCGGCACGGCACTCGTGCGCGCGCCGCGCCAGCGCCCGCGGGTCGGGCGCGTCCGCCCGGTAGGGCACCGTGTGCACGTCGGATCCGGCGGCCCGGGCGAAGTAGCCGAACGTCGGATAGGTGGACTCGCTGGTCACCGCCGTCCGGCCGGCGCCGAGGAATGCCCGCGTCGTCATGGCGAGCAGCCCGTCCACACCCGGGCCCACCATGACGGTGTCCCGGCCGGTCCGCAGCCCCGCGGCCAACCGTTCGCGCAGCGCGAAGTGCTCGCAGTCGGGGTAGCGATGCGCCTGCGCGGCCGCAGTGTGGATCGCCCGGATCACCTCGGCCGACGGGCCGAACTCGTTCTCGTTGGTGCTCAATCGTTCGCGGGCGCGCAGACCCGTGGCCCGTTCCGTCATCTCCAGCGACGGAAACGGATTCTCCGCCGCCGGGCTCACGGCTTCGGCTCGGCGGTCGGCCCCACCCCGAGCAGTGTGGCGAGGTACTCGTTGTATCGGCGCATGGCGAGCATCCGAAGCGCTCCGCCCGTGATCAACTCGATGCCGGCCTCGGGTTCGGCCTCGACGATCGGCAGTACGACACCGTCCAGCCACTCGGGCCCGTGCTCCGCGTCGCCCTCCACGTGGTTGTGGAAGAACTCGAAGTCCTCGGCCGCGCCGTAGCCGTGCCGTTCCAGGCCGCGGATCACCGAGGCGTCGCGGTCCACGTCGAACAGTTCCGGCATGGCCAGGCTGCCCAGCGCCTTGAAGTGGTTCCGGCGGTTGCAGGCCAGCACGAAGTACAGGTTGTGCCCGGCGTAGGGACGCCAGTCCTCCCACGGCGGCACGGTCGGCAGGGTCAGCCCGAGGGTCTGCAGGCTGCGGGTGAACTGGAGGGTGTGCGCCCGGTGTCGTTCGCCCGCGCCGCACTCGTCCCACAGATGACGGCTGATCTCGTGCTTGACCGTCTCCATGAAGTGCGGCTGGGCCAGGACCAGCGCGTCGAAGAAGCGGTAGTTGAGATACCCGTCGGCCCGGATGAACAGGGCCAACTGGTCGATCGTGGCCCGCTCTTCCAGGCAGGTCTCCACAAGGCGGTCGAGTTCGTTGCGTTCCTTGGCCTCGGTGACGAACCAGTCCCGCACGAAGTCGGCACTGGTGGCGTCCTGCGGGGACGGCAGGCGGTCCTGGATCTCGGCGGTGTCCGCACGCAGCACCTCGTCCTCGTACAGCAGGCGGAACGCGTTGAACCAGGCGGTGCGTTCGTGGACGGCGATGCCCAGCGGGTGGCCGAGCAGCCCCTCGTACACGGTGTACGCGCTGCGGTGTACGTCGAGCAGAGCCGCCGCGTCGCCGTGGACGCGCCCGCGTTCCTGGGCTTCGCCGAGTGCGGCCAGCAGGCGGCGATGACCGGCGTCGAGTTCGAGCGGTTCGACCGGACCGTCCAGGGCGGCGTCGAGCAGGCTCTCCACCGAGCCCTCCGGAACGTCCGAGGCCGGCCGCCGCACACCTTCGCGCGGCGGAATCCGTTCCATACCCGGGTCCTCGACCATGTTTGTCCTCCACGTTCACTACGGGGGCGGTGGTCAGTCCTCGAAAGCCTCGGTGCCGTCCCGGCACGGCCGGGAATCCTCGACGCGCACGGGCATCCGCAGGGTCGCGAGGAGTTCGTACAGGCTCAGCCCCAACTCCGCGCCGAGATCTCGGGCGGTGCGCGCCGGCCCGCCGCCGTCGTGCTCCGGCCCGATGAAGGTCATCCAGTCCCCGGGCCGGGCGCCCGGCACGTCCGTCACATCGAATTGGGTGCAGTCCATGCCGGGCCGGCCGACCATCGCGCAGCTTCGCCCGCGCAGCAGCCCGCGCGGCGCCGCGACCGGTCCGGCCATCCCGTGCGAGAAGCCGATGGCGACCGAGCCCAGGCGCCGGCCGGGAGCGACCGACGCGGACCGGTCGTATCCGAGCCCCTCCGAGCGGGTCACGGTGACCACGTCCAGGACCCGGGCACGCACGGAGACCGCGGGCCGAAGCCCGTCGAGACGCGCACCCGCCGGGGTCGCGCGTACCCGATCGTCGGCCTGGAGCAGCCCGTACAGACCCAGCCCCGGCCGCACCCAGTCCGTCCCGCGCAGCGCGTCGGGGTGCAGCAGTCCGTGCGTCGCCGCGAGCGAGGCCGCCAACCGAGGCCCCAGCACGGCGCGGGCCGAGGCCAGCCGGGCCCGGAACGCATCGGCCTGCGCCGCGGTCTCCCCCTCGTCCCGACCGGCACTGGACAGGTGCGCGAACACCCCCGCCGGCCGCACGGCGTCACGCGCCTCGTGCAGCGCGTCCAGTACGGCACCGAACCCCTCGTCCTCGCGCGGCCCGAACCGGTTGAACCCGACATTGGTGCGCAGCCACACCTCGCCCGGCGCGCCGCCCGGATCCCGCGACACCGTGCCGTGCCGCCGGACCTGCTCCGCCGTGGCGACCGCCGGCATGAGCCGAAGGCGCGCGCAGGCGGCGGCGTTGTCCGCTACATCCACGTCCATCACCAGAATCGGGACCTCGATGCCGGCGTCCCGAAGCTCGGCCCCCTGGGCGACGGTGTCCACGGCCAGCGCGTCCACCCGCGCGGCGACCAGGAGGCGGGCGAGGTCGGCTGCGCCGAACCCATACGCGTCGCCCTTGACCACGGCCATGACGCGCCGGCCTCCGGCCGCCGCGCGCAGCACCCCGAGGTTGTGCCGCACCGCGTCGGCGGACACGGTCTTCTCCAGCCGGGCGGCGGCCAGGGAGGCGACACGCTCACGCCGGCGGATCGCCGTCACACCACCTCCGGGTCGGGATAACGCACATGGTCCCCCTGCCAGTTGACCATTTCCAACACCCGGAAACCCTCGTCGTCCAGGACGTGTCGGGGCAGGCCGTCGGTGGAGCCGACGTCCACCAGCGGAACCGTGTACTTGCCCGTGGCGTGCGGCAGCACGTACTCGGGGACGGCGGGATTGGAGATCCGGCGTTTGAGCGACCGCATGATCTCCACCCCGCGCTGCACCGGGATGCGGAAACACTCGGACTCGGGGCTGTGCGGCATGAAGTGGTAGAGGTAGCCCGCGTGCACGCCTCGTCGGTACAGACCCATGCACAACTCCCGCATGGTCTCCGGAGAGTCGTTGACACCGCCGAGGAGCGGGACGTTCGCGAAGATGATGGGCACCCCCGCCTGCAACTTCTTGACCGCGACGTCGAACTCCGGCGTCAGCTCCCTGGGGTGGGTGACGTGCAGCCCGATCGAGACGACGCCGTGCCGGGCCAGGATCGCGGCGAGTTCGTCGTCGATCCGGTAGGGGTTGAACGTCAGGGCCCGGGTGTGGACGCGCACCAGCAGATCCGGCCGGGCGGCCGACACCTCACCCAGCACCTGGTCGATCCGGCCGTTGGCGTGCATGAGCGGCTCGCCCCCGCTCAGGATGATCTCCTCGACCCCCGGGTGCGCGCGTAGGTAGTCCAGGGTGGCCCGCCAGTGGTCGCGGTCGAAGCTCGCCTTCGCCGAGTCCTTGTCGAGCGTGCGCAGCGCCTCGTAGCAGAACTGGCAGTAGGCGTGGCACACGTTCGCGTACCGCACGATCAGGCGGTTGTCGTACTTGTGCTGCGCGATGGGCGTGACCATCTCGTGCGGGAGTTCCCAGTTCTCGGTCTTGCCGTCGTAGCCGTACGGTTCGTCGCCGCCGTCGCCGTCGAACCGCTGCGGGGCGACCTGTTTCCACAGCGGGTCGTCGAGCGCCGGTCCGCACGTGGTCGGGTCGGTGGCGACCAGGCTCAGGTAGTAGGGCGTCACCTGGAAACGCCTGGAGAGGTTGTGCCGGGTGATCCGATCCAGGATCTCCTGGTCACACCCGGGAAAGCGGGTCCGGAACTGTCCGGCCGTGCGGATCGCGTTGCGCTGCTGCCACTTCCAGTCGGTCCATTCCTCGTCCGGGGTGGACTCCCCGTCCTCGGCGCACCGGACTGCGTCGGTGGTCATCCTGCTCTCCTCGGAGTGGAGTGACGCGCATGGGGTCGGGCGTTGCTCGGGCGTTGCTCGGGCGTGGCTCGGGCGTGGCTCATACGTGGTTCATGCCTGGTTCACGACACCGGGACAGCCGAGGTGATCGGCTCCCCTCCGATCATCTGGCGAACGGCTTCGGCGGCACGCGTGCGCAGTTCCGTGAGGGACGAGGAGGAGTAGAACGCGGCGTGGGGACTGATCAGGGCCCTGGGGTGGTTCCGCAGCCAGTGGGGGATGTCCGGCTCGCCGTCGACGACGTCCAGGCCCACCCGCGCGGGTCGCTCCTCGGCCAGCGCGCCTTCGAGCGCCGAGAGGTCGATCAGCCCGCCGCGCGCGGTGTTGATCAGGACGGACCGTCGCCGCATGCGGTGCAGCCGGTCGGCGTCCAGCAGATGGCGGGTGTCCGCGGTGAGCGGTACGTGCAGGCTGACGACGTCGGATTCCGCGAGCAGCCGGTCCAGGTCGTGGCGCCGCTCCACGGCGAGCGCCTTCTCGATCCCGGGATGGTTGTACGGGTCGAAGAACACGACCCGGAGCCCGAACGCCTCGGCCCGCCGGGCCACCGCGAGCCCGATGCGTCCGAGACCCACCACACCCCAGACCAGTCCCCGCAGCCGTCGTGGATCGCCGATGGCCCGCCAGTCCCATCCGCCGTTCGCCACATGGTCGCGCAGTTCGCCGAGGCGTCGTTCCAGGGCGAGGAACAGCGCCAGCGTGTGGTCGGCGACCTCCTCGGTGCCGTAATGGGGAACGTGGTAGACGGGGACGCCGTGTGCCCGGGCGGCGTCGACGTCGACATGGTCGTAGCCGACGCTGGCGCAGACCACGGCCCGGCAGCCGGCGGATTTCTCGAAGAACTCGGCGTCCAGTGCGACCCGGTGCCACAGGATGACGTAGTCGGCCTCCATGTCGAAGAGCAGGTCGCGCCGATGCGCCGGCACGATCAGCGGCCGCACGTCGCCGTGGGGGCCGATGACCTCCCCTTCCAGTTCGGCGCCCTCGGCGTATCCCGCCCCCGGAGCGTCGAGCACCACGACCGACGGCCGGGACCCCGTGACGGGCGAGGGTTGCCGTCGAGGATCGACGCCGCGATGAGTCGTCAATCTTCAGCCTCTCTCCGTAGTCGGATGGGGCATGAGCCGTAATTGAATCCACACGGCGCGTGATGGACCAGCCGTTTTTCGGCCTTGTGGCAATTCGCTTCATACAGGGCGTTTGTGCGCTTGCTCCGGTCCGGATGGCCGATACCCGACCCCGGGCGCGACGAGTGGGATCGCGGCCCGGCACCGATCGGCGCCGAGCGTCGCACAGCGTGACAGTGCCGCGGGCCGCCCGGCACCGATGAGTTTCGCCGACGTTTCCGGTCCACACCTCGGAGCAGCTTCATCCGACCCGGGAGGAACCATGACCTACCAGAGCACCGGCGCCCTGCCCCCGGTCGTCGAGCAACAGGAGTGGCAGGCCGCGCTCGACGACCTGCGTGCGCGGGAGAAGGCCGCCACCCGCGAACTCGACGCCATCGCCGCACAGCGCCGCAGGCTGCCGATGGTCGAGCTCGCGGACTACACGCTGATCGGTCCGGACGGCCCGATCCGGCTGGTCGACGTATTCGACGGGCGCTCCCAACTCATCACCTACCACCACATGTGGTCCGAGGGCGCGCGGTGGCAGTGCGGCGGCTGTACCGGACTGACGTCGCAGTACGTCCGGCTCGACTTCCTCGACAACTACGACGCCCGCTTCGTCGTCGTGACCAACGGGCCCATCGACGAAGCGCTCGCCTACCGGGGCGAGGTCGGCAACACGATGGAGTGGTACTCGTCGGCGGAAAGCCCGTTCGGCGCCGACGTGGGCGCGCCGCCCGGTGGGGGCTTCGCGGTGAACGTGTTCCTCCGCGACGGCGACACGGTCTACCGCACCTGGCACACCGCCGGTCGCGGTACCGAACAACTCAGCCACACCTTCCCGTTGATCGACATCCTGCCGTGGGGTCGGCAGGAGGAATGGCAGGATTCACCCGAGGGTTGGCCGAAGTCGCCCACCTACTCCAAGTGGCTCGGCTCACCCGACATCGCCCGACTGTACGGCCCGAACCCGGACGTCGACAGGGAACGACGATGAAACCACCACACACCGGCCGGCTGCCGATCAACGGCCTGAGCCTCTACCACGAAGTCCACGGCGAACTCGGCGGGACGGCCGGTACCCGTCGGTGTCCGAGGCCATCGACGGGCTCGACGCCTCGGCCTTTACAGGCCGACCCGGTCGCGTAGGCCGCCCGCGCCGGACCTACGCCGTTCGGAGGCTGCGCTGCCGCGTCGTGACCGCGGGTCGTGCGGGCGAGCCGCCGCGCCGGAACCCCGGGCCCGACGGGCCGACGGGCGTCGGCGGACGCGGTTGTGTGCCGATCGTGGGGAGGTCCTCGGCGTTGCTCCCGGCGGCGACGCGGTACGCGCCGGGCGGCATGCCCGTGGCGGTGCGGAAGACCCGGTTGAACTCGGCGGGCCGGGTGAACCCCCAGCGGGCGGCGACGGCGTGCACGGGCAGGTGCGCCATGGCGGGGTCGGCCAGGTCCCGTCGGCAGCGGTCCAGGCGCCGGTGGCGGACGTAGGCGCTCGGCGACGTGCCGTGCGTCCGGAAGATCCGCTGCAGGTAGCGGGTCGAGATCCGGTGGGCCGCCGCGATCACCGCGGGGCTCAGTTCGGGTACGTGCAGGTGACGGTCGACGAACGAGGTGATCCGCAGGAACAGGACGTGCTGCGAGGAGTTCGACGCCGACACACCCTCGCCGTCGGTGTGGTGGGCCACCACGGCCGCGGCCAGGTCGAGCGCGATGTGGCCCAGCCGGGCGTGGTCATCGGGTGTGTAGAGCCCGGGCTCGTCGGCCACGTCGGTCATGAACCGGGCCAGGAGCCGGCCGACTCCGCGCGTGCCGCACAGGGGGGTCGCCAACAATCGCGCGACCTTGGACTCCGGCACGGGCAACACTCGTTTCGGGAACTGCAGCACCACCGACCCGGACGCCGTGTCCGGGGCCTCGACACCGGCGTCGAAGGGACGGGAGCTGTCCACCAGGACGAGGTCGCCGGGCCCCAACGAAGCCTGGTTGTGGGCCTGTTCGACGCCCTGGCGGCCGTGGCGGAGCAGGGCGAGCAGGTACACCTCGGGATCCGAGCGGCGGATCGCCGCCGGTGTGCGCCGGCATGCCCGCGACCCGTGCGAGATCGCGGATATCCGGACGATCCCCCGGGTCACGATCGACACGCGCGCGCCGTGGGCGGGTGGCTCCGGGGCCGGGTTGCCGTCCCGGAGGAACGCCTTTTTGTCGAATACCGTTTCCATGATCCCCCGTTCGTATCGAACACGTCCGTGCCCCGGCGCGGTCCGGTGATCGTGCGGCCGGGGACACATCCAAGCCTTCGGGGCGGAAAATTGTTGCGCAGGCAGGTCGGGCGCCCGAAACAATCGTCGGGATCAACGGATTTCCCGGAGTGATCTTCGATATCCGGCCGAACGCGCCACTGGTCGGGGCCGGCGGCACGCGGGTACCGTTTCGGGTGGTGTGGGATTCGGTGTCCCTTCGGCGACGCTCATGGGAGGGGAACCGGTGGCGGGACGTCCGGAGAAACCACTGGACCCGGGTGCCGGGCCGGTGCAGCGCTTCGCCCACGAACTCCGGCGATTACGGGCCGACGCGGGCAGCCCGACGTATCGCGAGATGTCCCGGCGAACCGGCGTTTCGGTCACGGTGTTGTCCCGTGCGGCGGCCGGCGAGCAGTTGCCGACGCTGAAGGTCGCACTGGCCTATGCGGCCGCGTGCGGCGGGGACCCGGACGCGTGGAAGCGGCGCCGACAGGAGGCGGCGGACGAGGATTCCCGACCGCTCGACGACGTCCCGTCGCCCTATCCGGGCCTCGCCCGGTTCGAGATCGAGGACTCGGAGCGGTTCTTCGGCCGGGATCGACTGATCGACGACGTTCTCGACCTGGTGCGCACCCGTCGGCTGGCCGCGCTCGTCGGAGCTTCGGGCAGCGGCAAGTCCTCGCTGCTGCGCGCGGGGCTGATACCGAGGCTGCGGCAATCCGGCGGCGCCCCGGGCCGCGCCGCCCCGTTCGGGCGTCCCGCCGAGATCCGGATCCGTACCCCCGGGTCGCATCCCGCCGACGTACTCGGCGCGTTCGCCCCTCGGGGCGACGGGGACGGGGGCGGCGAAGACGGTGATGGGCACACCGGCGACATCGTCGTGATCGTCGACCAGTTCGAGGAGATCTTCACGCTCTGCCGGTACCGGGCCGAACGCACCGAGTTCCTGAACGGCCTGATCGCGGCCGTGCGACGGCCCGAGGGCGGAGTACGCGTCGTCATCGCGGTGCGCGCCGACTTCTACGGCCGCTGCGCCGAACACCGGCAACTCGCCGAAGCGTTGCGCGAAACCACCCTCCTGGTGGGCCCGATGACGCCCGCCGAACTGCGTCGGGCCATCGTCGGGCCCGCCCGGGCGCACGGCCTGATCGTCGAACGAGCCCTGACCGCACGGCTGGTGGAGGAGGTGCGGGGCGAGCCGGGCGGACTGCCGCTGCTGTCGCACGTGATGCGGGAGATCTGGCGCAGGCGTCGCGCCCGAACCCTGTCGGTGGAGGCGTACGAGGCCGCGGGTGGCGTCCACGGGGCGATCGCGGCCACCGCGGAGCAGGTGTGCTCCCGGCTCACGGCCGACGAACTCGTCTCGGTCCGCCGGGTGTTGCTGCGGCTGATCACGCCGGGCGAGGGAGCGCAGGACACCCGGCGCCCGGTCGCCCGGGCCGAGTTGGAGGCCGTCGGCACGGGCGCGGCCGCGCCGGGGACAGGGCCGGCGCAGGGCGTCGCGTCGATCCTGGAACAGCTCGTGCAGGCCCGCCTGGTCACCCTCGACGGGGAGAACGTCGAGCTTGTCCACGAGGCGCTGATCACCGCCTGGCCCCGGCTGCGGGCCTGGATCGACGAGGACCGCGAGGGAATCCTCACCCACCGACGGCTGACGGAGGCGGCCGGCGTCTGGGCCGACTTCGCGCGCGACCCGGGCACGCTGTACCGGGGAACCCGGCTGGCGGCGGCTCGGGAGTGGACCGAGCGGGATCGACATCGCGACGAACTGACCGAACTGGAAGAGGACTTCCTTGCCGCGAGCATCGCCGCCGAGGACCGCGCGCGGATGGTGGCCGCCCGGCGCACCCGTCGTCTGCGGTATCTCGCGGCGGGCCTGGCGCTGCTGCTGGTCGCGGTGACGGTCGTCGGCGGGGTGGCGCTGGAGCAGCGCCGCAGTGCGCTTCGGTCCCGGGACACCGCGCTGTCGCGCCAGTTGGCCGCGCAGGCGCTGAACCTGGCGGATTCCCGGCCCGGGACGGCGATGCTGCTGAGTGTGGAGGCGTATCGCACCGCGCATACCTCGGAGGCGCGTGGCGCGCTGCTGAGCATGTCCACACGCCGCTTCTACCAGGCCGAGTTGACGGGTCATGTCGACGCGGTGTCGGACCTCGCGTACAGCCCGGACGGCACCCTGGCCAGTGTCGGGCGGGACGGGAAGGTGGTGCTGTGGGATTCGGTCCGCCGCGTGCGCCTGGCGACGCTGACCGATCATCCGGGCTGGTTGCGGGCGGTGGCCTTCAGCCGGGACGGGCGGTCGATGGCCACGGGTGGGGACGACGGCCGGGTCGTGGTGTGGGATGTGGCGCGGCGCAGGCCGCGTGCGACCATGACCGGCTACGGGGCCTCGATCAAGGGCGTCGCGTTCGGCGCCGACGGCGGCACCGTGGCGGCGGCCGGGGACAACGGCACCACCGCGGTGTGGGATGTGGAGAGCGGGCAGCGCCGGCTGACCCTGACCGGGCACGACGGCCGGGTGTGGGCGGTGGAGTTCAGCCCGGACGGCCGCACGATCGCCACGTCCGGCGCGGACCGCACTGCTCGGCTGTGGCGCGCGCGGGACGGCGCTCCGCTGACCGTGTTGACCGGCCATACCGCCTCCGTCGACTCCGTGGCGTTCAGTCCCGACGGAACACTGCTGGCCACGGGCAGCCGGGATCGCACCGCGCAGCTGTGGGACATCGCCCGCGGCACGAGTGTGGCCGTCCTGCGCGGCCACGACGCGGAGGTCAGGGCGGTGGCCTTCAGCCCCGACGGCCGCACGCTCGCGAGCGCCGGCCAGGACCACATGATCAAGCTGTGGGACACGGCGCGGCATACCCTCGGGGCCACCTTCGTCGGGCACGGCTCCAACATCTACGGCATCGCCTTCCATCCGCGTGGTGACCGGTTGGCCGCGGCGGGCGAAAGCGGCACGGTTTCCCTGTGGGATCCCACCAGGCGTCCGCTCGACGGGCACTCGGACCGGGTCAACGACATCGCGTTCAGCCCGGACGGCCGCACCCTGGCCACGAGCGGCACCGATCGGGCAACGCTGCTGTGGGACCTCGCTCGCGGCTCCGGCCCACGCGCGCTCGCCCCCGGGACGAGCGCGATCCGGGGCGTCGCCTTCAGTCCCGACGGTCGGACCCTGGCCACCGCGGCGGGCGTGTCCCCGGACAGCACCAACGGCCCCGCCCAACCACCCGACCCCAACGAGCAGGTCCTCACGCTCTTCGACCTCGCGGGCGACGCCCCGCCGGTGCGGCTGATCGGCCACGACGAACGGGTGACGGACGTGGCCTTCAGCCCGGACGGCCGCATGATCGCCACCGCGAGCGTCGACAAGACGGTCATCGTGCGGGACGCCGTGCGACACACGCCCCTGACCCGACTGGTCGTGGACACCGGTGCGGAGGGCAGCGGCGTCAACGCGATCGCGTTCAGCCCCGACGGCCACACCCTGGCCACCGCCAACTACGACGGGCGCGTCACCCTGTGGGATACGACCCGGTGGGTCCGTACGGCCGTGCTCACCGGACACACCGGGCAGGTGCGCGCGGTGGCCTTCAGTCCCGACGGCCGCACCCTGGCCACCGCCGGCATCGATCAGACCGTGCAGCTGTGGGACCCTGCCCGACGGACCCGGCGGGCCACGCTCCTGAACACCGCCGGCGCCACGATCTCGCTGACCTTCAGTCCCGACGGCCGCTTCCTGGCCACGGCCGACGCGGACACGTCCGTGGTGATCTGGGACGTCGCCGACCACACCCGTATGGCCACCCTGACGGGCCACACCGGGCAGGTCCGCACCGTGGCCTTCGGGCCCGACGGTCACACCCTGGCCAGCGGCGGCGACGACCACGTCGTGCGCCTGTGGGACACCGACCCCACCCGCACGGCGGCCGATCTGTGCGCCACGCTCGCCCGCGACCTGACCCGGGAGGAATGGCGGCAGCTGATCCCGGGACGGTCCTACCGACGCACGTGCGGGACGGGATGACCCTGATCCGGTCGCGGTCGCGGCGTGCCGTTCCGCGTCACCGGGGCTGCGGACTCCATTCGAAGAGCAGGATGGTCGCGTCGTCGCGCAGCGGGTTGCTCTGGTAGTCGAGGATGGCGTGGATGAGCAGCCGCAATACCTCTTCCGGGCGCTGCCCCGCGGAGGAGGAGCTGATGATGAAGTCGGTGAACCGGTCGAGGCCGAACTCCGCGCCGTTCGCGTCGCGGGCCTCCACGACGCCGTCGGTGTAGAGCAGGACACAATCGCCCGGTTCCAAGGTCGCCTCGTGCACCTGCCGGGCCGTCGGGGCGAGCGAACCGGCCAGGCCGATCGGCGGTTGCGGGGGCCGGTCCAGCACCCCGGGGAGCACCCGCTCGGCACGGATGAGCAGCGGCGGAGGATGACCACAATTGACCCAGTGCAGCACTCCGGTCTCCGCGTCGAGCCGACACAGCACGCCGGTACAGAAGTGGTCGGGCAGCCATTGGGCGAGCGCCCGGTCGACGGAGCCGACGATGTCGGGCAGCTCGGCCCCGTTTCGGCGGGCGTTGCGCGCCGCCGCCATGGCGACCGACGAGGTCAGTCCGGCGGTCAGATCGTGACCCATGGCGTCCAGGATCATGGTGTGCAGGATGTTCTTGACCACCGAATGGTCGAAGGCGTCACCCGCGATGTCGTACGCCGGTTCCAGGACCGCGGTCGACACGCACCGCCTGCTGCCGATCGTGCGCGGGGGCAGGAAGGCCCGCAACATCTCGGCGGGCGCGCCCATGGACTCGGTGCGGGTACGGGCGGCGAGCCAGTCGCTGTAGGCCCGCTTGGAGGTGATCAGCATGGCGAGCAGATGGGCCAGTATCCGGCTGCGACGCATGCGCACCGCGTCGAGCGCGGCGGTCCCCACTCCCAGTACGCCCAGCCGCTCCGCACCGTCGACCAGGGGCATCCAGAGGATCAGGCCGTCGTCGACCTCGGCGACCCGGGGGGAGACCGTGCGGTACGCCCATCCGGCCGACGTGCCGTTCACCCGCAACGACTCCGCGGCCTCGTCGAGTGGCACGAGCAGACGTTGTTGCAGGTCGACGAGGTAGATCGACGCGGTGTCCAGGCCGAGGAGGTCGGCACACCGATTCGCCAGCGTGGGCAACTCGACCGGCAGTGCGGTCTGCGCCTCGATGATCAGCTCTTCCAGGCGATTCTCGTCGACGGCGCCGTCGGGAACGGAGAACACGCGCGGTGTGTCCGGCACGAGGACCACCCCTTCCTCGCCCAGTCTCACACCGATCGGGCCCACCCTCACGCCGACAATCCGGGGCGGCGTGCCCGAATCGGCGGAAGAGCGCTTCGGCGTTGGCGG
Source organism: Embleya sp. NPDC056575 (assembly GCF_042793325.1). Lineage (NCBI taxonomy): Bacteria > Bacillati > Actinomycetota > Actinomycetes > Kitasatosporales > Streptomycetaceae > Embleya > Embleya sp. NPDC056575. The sequence goes on along the minus strand of NZ_JBHTVA010000002.1, from coordinate 213,505 downwards.
AGGCGAGGCCGTCGACCCGGCCCATCCGGAAGGTTCGAGTTCCGCGGCGGCCCGCGGGTCGGCGAACCCCGCGGGGTCAGTGGGGTTCGGCCCCGGCCAGGAGGGCGGAGCCGGTGCGGTACAGCTCCAGCAGGAGCGGTCGCAACGCCATCCCCATACCGGTGAGGTCGTAGCGACCACGAGGCGGGAAGCCGGCGATTCGGACGTGCTCGACCAGGCCGCGGCCTTCGAGGGTGCGCAGGCGTTCGGTGAGGACCTTGGCCGTCAAGTCCGGCAGTTGCTCGCGGAGTTCGCCGAACGACCGCGGCCCGTGCATCAGTTCGCGCAGGACGAGGGTGGTCCAGCGACCGGCGACGGCGGCGAGCGCCACTTCGACCGGGCAGTCCGGTGTCGGCCGGGCGGTGCGGCCGCGTTCGTCGGGGACGAGATCCGGGTCCCAGGCCGCGGTGCGGTCGGTCGTTCGCATGGGGCCGAGTCTCGCACGCGGTCGCCGTACCGCGTGGGTTCCCGTTTGGTGACCTGCGCGCGGACCGGCTTGGCTGGCGTACATGACTCTCCGCCCCGACATGCCCCACGCCGACGTCCGGCTCACGGACGACCCCGTCCGTCACCCGAAGGTATTCGAAGCCGCGTTCAACACCGGGCGCTCCGACATCCTGGCCCGGGTCTACGAAGCGGCCGCGGTGTTCGTTCCCGCACCCGGAACCGAAGTTCGCGGCGACGCCCTGCACGCCGCCAACGCCGAGTTCCTCGGCCTGGGCCTCCCCATCGCCGTGCAAGTGCGGCACTGCTACACGGTCGACGACCTCGCGCTGCTCATCGTCGACTGGACGATCGACGGCACCTCCTCCGATGGCAACCGCGTCCACATCGAAGGAACCGCCACCGACGTCGCCCGCCGAGGTCCCGACGGGCTGTGGCGATACATCATCGACAACCCCTTCGGCACCGCACCCGCCGGCCCGCCGACAGGCAATGCATAGGCCCTATATATTACTTATTCTGCCTATGAGCATTTTGGCATCTTCCGGGTATCTTGCGGTTGCACAACCGCGGAGCACCCCGGAGGAAACGCAGTGTCCGACTCACCGCAGCACCGCATCTTCGCCATGTTGGACGTCGACGGCGACGGCGCCATCACCCACGAGGAATATCTTTCACGGGTGGACCGCGTCGCCTCCGCCGTCGGCCGCGACGCCGACCATCCGGTCGTGGCGGCGTCGCGGGCGGCTCACGAGGCGGTGTTCCAGGACATGGACGCCGACCGCGACGGGCGCGTGACGTTCGAGGAATACCGCACGTGGGTCGGACACGACGCGTTCGAACGCTCCTGCCGACCCGCGCTGGGGTCCCTGTTCGACATCGCCGACGCCGACGCCGACGGACGCCTGGACCGCGCCGAGTTCCTGCGCCTGCGTATGGCCGGGGGCAACGCCGAAACCGACGCCGCCGCGGCATTCGACGCCCTCGACACCGACCGCGACGGACTGGTCGACCGCGACGCCTACCTCACGGGCATCAGGAGCTTCGTGACCGACGGGAACTCCCCCATGGCCGCGGCCTACGGCGCCGCACAGCCGGTGCCGGGCCGATCCTGATCCCGCCGGCGAAGTGGTCAGGACGACTGGACCTCGTCGAACAGGGCGATGGCGTCGGCGGGGTTCGCGCTCACGAGGCGGTCCAGGCCGGCCGTCGTGATCTTCGCCCACCTGGCGGCCCGTACCCACATCCGTTCCTCGAACGCGCGCACCGCCTCGTCCGGATCCCCGGAGCCGGTGGCGATGGACTCGGCGAGTTCGGCGCCATCCAGCATCGCCAGGTTCGCGCCCGCCCCCAACGGCGGCATCAGATGGGCGGCATCACCCAGGAGCGTCACCCCGCCGACGTGGGCCCAGGTGTGGGACTCGGGCAGCACGTGGAGCGGGCGCCGGACGAAATCGGTGCCGTGGCGGAGAAGGTCGAGTACGGGAGGGGCCCAGCCGTCGAACAGGGCCAACAGGCTTGATCGCACGGCCTCGACGTCGGCCGGTTCCCGGTTCGTGTACCGGTCCAGCGGCGCGCGGAACTGCGCGTACACCTTGACGTGGCCGCCGCTGTTGCGTTGGGCGACAAGACCTCGGTTCACGCCGTACACGGCCATGGAGCCGTCGCCGATCATCGCGGCCAGGTCGGGGTGGCGGGCGTCGACGTCGTCGAGGGAGGTCTCGACCATGGTGATGCCGGTGTAGTGCGGCGTCACCGGCGAGACCGCCGGGCGGACCCGGGACCAGGCACCGTCGGCGCCGATCACGAGGTCGAACGTCTCCTGGCGCCCGTCCGCGAAATGGACCAGTACGCCCTCCCGAGTCCCCGGCACCACCCGCGCCACGCCGCTCCCCCACCGGACGTCGAGAGGACCGAGCAGCAGGTCACGGAGTTGCTTGCGGTCGATCTCGGGGTTGGCCCGGTCGTCCGGACGGGGTCGCCAGTCGCGCAGGACGGCCCCGTCCGGGTCCAGGATGCGCATGGCCTGCCCCTCGGGACGAGACAGCGCCCGAAACTCCGCCGACAACCCGGCCCTGTCCAGCGCGAGTTGGCCCATCCCCTCGCGCAGGTCCAGCGTGCCGCCCGGGGGGCGCGCGTCGGGAGCGGAATCACGTTCGAGGATGGTGACGGGGTGGCCATGGCGGTGTAGGACGCGGGCGAAGGTAAGGCCGGCTGGGCCGCTCCCGACAACGGCGATGCGGTGTCTCATATCGATACACTGTATTGCCCGCTACAGTGCATCGCAACCATGTACCGAAGGGCGAAGGGTTGTTGCCGGCCGGACGCGCCCGGCCCGTCGCCGCCACCGCCGTCGCCCCGGAACATGGGATGATCGCCGAATGATCACAGCGTGGCGTGGCCGGCCGGCATGGGGTTACGGCCTGCTCGTGTCGGCGGTCGTGGTGGGTGTGGGCGGATGCGGAGACACGTCGGGGTCGACCGCACACGCCGGCAGGGCCGGATCGCCGTCCGCGCTCTCACCCCGGAGCATGCCGACGGAGCCGAACACCCCGACCCCGCCCACCGGTTGCCCGGAGTCCGGGGTGCGAGTCACGGGTGAGGAGCCCGACGCGGCGATGGGGCTGCGCGCGATGACGCTGACGATGGTCAACTGCGGCGGTACACCCCACACCGTGACCGGATATCCGAGCCTCCGCGTCCTGGACGCCGACCGAACCGCACTCGAGATCGAAATCGACCCGGGAGCGGCGTCGATCACCACGATGGAGAGCCTCCGAGCCAAGGCCCGACCACTGACGCTGCGCCCCGGCGAGCGGGCGATCTCCGTGGTCGTCTGGCGCAACACCGTCACCGACGCGGCCGGCCCCGGCCAAGACGCCCGCTATTTCGACATCGAGCCACTCCCCGGCCAAGCCCGCCAACAGATAGCCGTCCCGGGCGGAATCGACCTCGGCACCACAGGCCGCGTAGGCATCGGCCCCTGGCACACCCCCGGTTGATCCGCGCCATTCCGGTTTCGGCACCGGATGTCGGGGTGTCAGTGGTGTCGGGTTGCCGAGGTGCGGGCGGTTCGGGGGAATTCGGTGGTTTGGTTGCCCAGGGTGAGTAGGCGGTATGTGTAGCGGGCCGCGCTTTCCAGGTTCTGGGCTTTGCGCAGTGCGTCCTGGGGGGATGTGCCCACCGTGGAGCAGCCGTGGTGGGCCAGGATTACGCAGTCGCCGCGGCGGGTCGCCGTCGCCGCGGCTTCGGCCAGTTCGAGGGAGCCGTTGGGGTGGAACGGCACACGTTCGATCACGGGGGCGTACGCGATGTGGTCGAGGGTGAGTTGGCGGATGCGCTCGCCCATGGCGTCGACGAGCACCGCGTATTCCGGGTGTACGTGCACCACCGCCTCGACGTCGGGTCGGGCCAGGTAGGTGTGTTGGTGCAGGCGCCATTCGCTGGACGGTGCCGCCGAACCCGCACCGCCCACGAACGGCTCCCCGTCGAGGCGCACGATCGCGAAGTCCCGTTCGGTCAGCCGGTCGAGCCGACTGCCGGCAGCCGTCACCACGAAGGTGTCGGTGCCGGGCAGCCGGGCGGACAGGTTGCCGCCGCTCGCCAGGACGAGGCCGCTGTCCACGCACTGCCGGCCGGCGTCGACCAGGGCCGCGAGGATGTGCCCCGCCGTCATCGGGGCCCGCGTCCCGCGCCGCCCGACAGCGCGGACGCGGCCTCGGCGACCCGCGCCGGGGTCAGCGTGGCCCGGTCCACGAGCAGGGTTCGGGACAACCGCAACATCGCGGCGCCGACGACGGCGTACCGCTCGTCGTCCAGCGTCTCCAGGTCGCTGACCTTGGCCAGCCCCACGGTACGCCGGGCCGCCTCGCAACCCGCGAAGCCGAACGCGTCGGCGAGGATGGCCGGCAACCGCCCGTCGAGGTAGGCGTCGGGGTAGCGCTCCGGCGCGCGCCGCCCCGGCCAGTGTGCGCGCAGCCGTGCCGTGAACGTGTCCCAGCTCGTCGTGAGTGCCCCGAACAGGGCCTCGGCACGCTCCTGTTCGCCCAGCGCGGCGGCCCGGGTGCCCGCGAAGAGCAGGTTGGCCCACAACATGCCGAGGTCGAACCCGATCGGCCCGTAGCACGCGAACTCGGGGTCGAACGCCCGCACCGACAGGTCGCCGTGCCGCGCGTTGCCGCGAACGAAGACGCTGCCGGTGTGCAGGTCGCCGTGCAGCAGGGTTTCCTGCGTGGTGAGGAACGTGTGTTTCATCGCCATCGCGGCGGCCGACCACGCCCGATCCGCCCGCAGTTCGGCGTAGAGCGCGTCGAGCGCCGGGCGTACCGAGTTGCGTTCGGCGCCCAGGAAGGGCTCGGTGAACACCAGATCCTCGGTGATCTCGCACAGTTCCGGATTGATCGCGGCGGCGGCGCGGGTACGGAACTCGGCCTCGGTGAGACTGCCGACCGAGGTGCCGAACGCGACGTCGGCGAGGTATTCGGCGAGTCGTTCGGCGACGCCCTCGTGTGCTCCGCCGGCGTTGAGCCGGGTGCGAAACACCTCGTGGTCGGACAGGTCTTCGAGCGCGAGCACATACCCGTCGGGGTCGAAGTCGAGGAGGCCGCAGACGTGTTCGGACAGTGCGCCGTGGATCCGCAGGGCGGCGGCCTCCCGCACCGCACGCTGTTCGGTCATCGGCCATTCCGGGCCGACGAGGCGTACATACGGCAGCGCCTGCTTCAGCACCAGCCGTCGGCCCGCGGCGTCGGCGCAGACGAAGACGAGGTTGAGGTTGCCGTCGCCGACCTCGGCGACGGTGAGCGTCGTCGGGTCGATCAGGGCGCGCAGCGTGGCGCGTTCGGCGATGTAGGCGGGGACCTCGGCGGAGGTCAGGATCCGGTCAGCCATGGGTGCGCTCCGCGATCGCCGGTGCGGTGGTGGGGACTTCGGGGTCGGCTCCGACCGAAGAGTCGGAGCCGGGTGTCGCCGCGGCGGCCCGGCGGCGCCGGCCGCGGCGCAGCGAGAAGGACATCAGCAGGGCGAAGATGAGCACCAGCCCCTTGATCAAGTCCTGTGTGTAGTAGGGCAGTCCGCGCATGGTGAGGCCCTGGAGGATCAGCCCGATGAACACCGCGCCGACGAACGTGCCGAGCGCGTTGGGCTTCTTGGCGCCCAGGACCGCGTAGCCGACCAGGGTCATGGCGACCGCGTCGAGCAGCGAGGAGTCGCCCGCGGTGACATCACCCTGCCGCAGGCGCGAGGCCAGGATGATGCCGGCGGTCGCGGCGAGTACGCCGGAGATGGCGTAGGCGGCGAACTTGTAGCGCTTGACCCGGGTGCCGGCCAGGCGCGCGGCCTCCTCGTTGCCGCCGACGGCGTAGAACACCCGTCCGTGGCGGGTGCGTTGCAGGAAGACCCACAACAGCAGCGCGATGACGAGGAAGAGGTAGACGGAGTAGGGGATGCCGAACAGCTTGTCGCCGTCGATGGCGGTGAAGTCGTCGGTGAACCTGCCCTTGACCACGGTGCCGTCGCCGAGCTTCATGCCGGTGGTCAGGGTCTGGCCGTCGACGAGCCAGCGTTTGAGGCCCTGGATGGTGAACATGGTGCCGAGGGTGGCGAGCAGCGGCGGGATGTTCAGGAACACGATCAGGGTGGCGTTGACACATCCGACGAGCAGGCCGACCAGGAGGCAGATGACGATCGCGCTCGGGCCGGTGAGTTCGTAGTGGATCATCGCCTCGGCGGCCACCGTGACCGACAGGCCGGTGACCGCGCCGACCGACAGGTCCAGGTCGCCGACGATGGCGGTCAGCGTCATCCCGAGCGCGGCGATCGCCGCGACCGCCTGGATCTGCAGGATCGACACCGTGTTGTCCCAGGTGCCGAAGCCCGTCGTGGTGGCGGAGAACGCGATGTAGAGCGTGACGCCCACGAGGATGATCCCGTAGCGGACCACGAAGTCGCCGAGCGCGGCCGGGAACGCGGCCGGAAGTGGGGTCCGCCGCGCGGTCGATGTCGAGTCGCGCAGATTCATGCGTGGCTTTCCTTTCCGGCTGCGCTCGGCGCTGCCTCCGAGGGCGGTGGTGACGGGGTACGGCGTACGCTCATCGCCGCGATGAGGCGTTCGCGGCCGGCGTCGCTCAGGGCGAGGTCGGCGGTGATCCGGCCGCGGTCGAGCACCACGATGCGGTCGCCGACCTCCAGGGCCTCGTCCACGTCGGAGGTGGCGACCAGGACCGCGGCGGTCGCGGCGAGTTCGCGCACGGTGGCGCCGATGTCGTGGCGGGCGTTGATGTCGACGCCGCGGAACGGTTCGTCGAGCAGCAGTACCCGCGGTTCGCCGAGCAGCCAGCGGCCGATGACCACCTTCTGCTGGTTTCCGCCGGACAGGGTCTCGATCGGCGCGTCGGGGCCGGCGGCCACCACGCCCAGGTCGCGCATCATCGTCGCGGTGGCCCGGCGTTCGGCGCCGGTGCGCATCAGGGTGCCCCGGGTGAATGTGCTCACGAAGGGCAGGGTGAGTTGGGAGCGGATCGGCCAGCCGGGGATGATCGCCTGTTCGTGGCGGGATTCGGGGACGAGGTAGACGCCGCGTTTGATCGCGGCGCCGGGATACCCGGGGTCGAAGGGGCGACCGTCGAGGGTTCGCCGGCCCGCGCCGATCGACGTGGCGCCGAAGATCCATTCGAGCAGTTCGGTCTTGCCACTGCCGAGCAGACCGAGCAGCACGGTGACCTGGCCGCGGTGCAGTTCGAGGTCGAGGTGGTGCGGGTCGTCCTCTTGTAGGCGGACCCCTTCGAGCGCCAATACCGACTCCCCCGGGGGGAGTTCGGCTCGCTCGGACTCGGCGGGGGTACGGTCGAACAGGGCGGTCAGTACGGTCGTCCAGTCGAACCCCCGCCCGGGTATGGGCTCGAACTCGCCCTGCATGGCCCCGTCGCGCAGGACGCCGACGCGGTCGCACAGCTGGTCGATCTCGGCGAGTTTGTGGGTGACGAACAGGACGGTCATGCCGTCCGCGGCGAGCGCGCGCACCAGGTCGAACAGGCGCGCGCTCTCCTCCGCGGACAACGCCGAGGTCGGCTCGTCCAGGATCAGCAGCCTGGGTTTGCGGGACAACGCCCGGGCCAGGACCAGGAGTTGCCGCTCGGAGACGCCCACGTCGCGCACCGGCGAGCGCAACGTCTGCCGGTCGAAGCGCAGGCCCAGGGTGGCCGCGACCTCGACGGCCTGGGCCTCGGTCCGGCGCCGGCTGAACAGGATGGGCGAGGATCGGTCGCCGAGCCGGTCCAGGGCCAGGTTCTCCGCGACGGTCATGTCGAGGATCACCCCGTCGTTGGGGTTCTGGTGCACGGTGCCGATGCCGCTGCGCTGGGCGGCGAGCGGGTCGGGGAAGACCACGACCTCGCCGTCGCGCAGGATCTCGCCGCCGTCCGGGGATTCCGCGCCCGAAAGAATCTTGATGAGCGTGGACTTGCCCGCGCCGTTGGCACCCATCAGGCCGTAGATGTCACCCTCGCCGATGCGGAGGCCGACCCCGCGCAGCACCCGGTTCGGGCCGTAGCTCTTCGAGATGTCCCGCACTTCGAGGACGGTGTCCCGGTGGCGGTCTCGGCGGTCTTCGCGTCGGTCTTCTTGTCGGGGCTGCACGGGGCCTCCTTTCCGGTTTCGAGCGAGGGTGGGTCAGGCGCCCGGCCGGATCGGGGTGATCCACGGCGCCCCGAGCACGTCCGGGGTGGCCAGTTCGGGCAGCGCCTTGCGCAGCGTGTCCATGTTCGTCACGCCGTTCGCCTTGAGCGTGTCCTGGGTGATCAGCGTCGCGGGGATGGTCATCTTCTGCGGCAGGTCGACCTTCCCGGCCGCCGCTATCGAGGCCCGGGCCACGACCGCGCCCACGTTCGCCGGGTCGGTGGCGGCGGTGGCCCGCCACGGGCTGCCGGCCTCGGTCATCAGCTGGATGTCGGCGGTGGAGACGTCCACGCCGTAGACCTTCACCTTGTTCGTCATGCCGTTCTGGCGCAGCGCGATCAGCGTGCCCTTGGCGAGTTCGTCGTAGGCGGCGAACGCGAGCGTGGTGTCCGGGGCGGCGGACAGCGCCGCGGTGCCCTCGGTCGCGGTGTCGGCGGCCACCGACTCGGTGTACTTGCCGAAGCGCGCCTTCTGGGTGAACGTCGGGTTGTCCTTGAGGAACTGCTGGTACACCTTGTCGCGGGAGTCGAGCGGCGCGATGCCGGACACGTTGACGTAGGCGAGCTTGCCGCCCGAGGGGTTGTCCTGCTTCATGTAGCCGAGGATCTTGTCGGCGATCGAGGCGTCGTCCTGCGAGATGTAGGTGGCCTTGCAGTTGGAGATCGCCACGTCGTAGACGACGACCGGGATGCCCTTGGCGATCGCGTCGTCGATCTTGGGGTTGACCGAGTCGGCGAGGCCGTGGTCCACGATGATCACGTCGGGCTTGGCGTTGATGGCCTGGTCGAGCTGGCTGACCTGGGTCGCGTTGTTGCCCCGCGCGTCGTAGACGGTGACGCTGCCGCCGGCGGCCTTGATCTGCTTGGTCGCGCCGTCGCCCCACTGTTCGAAGTAGTCGCCGACGCCGGATTGGCGGACGAGCGCCACCTTGAAGTCGCCCTTGAGGCCGGCGGGCTTGGCCTCGGGCAGTTTGCGCGCGTTGTCGACGGTGCGCTGCGTCGCGCAGTTGCCGGCGCCGCCGGCGGCGCCGGACGCGCCGGGCTCCGCCTTGTTGTCGTCGGTGCTCTGGGAGCATGCGGCGAGCAGGGACATTCCGACGGCGGCGGCCCCGATCACGCGAATGGCCTTGGATCTCATGGTGTTCTCCTCACTCGGTGGTCTCGGCCACGACCGGCCGGTCCGCGGGGGTGTCATGCACGGGGGGTGTCGCCGGCAGGGGTGTCGCCCGCCGCGACGTCGATGACGCGCGTGTCGGTGACGATCGCCGTGATCAGGTCGGCGGGTGTCACGTCGAAGGCGGGGTTGAGGGCGGTGGCGTCGGGCGGGGTGACCCGTACACCGTGGAAGAAGCGGACCTCGGCGCCGCCGCGGTCCTCGATCTCGATCGCGTCGCCGTCGGGGGTGTCCCGGTCGATCGTGGTCTCGGGGGCGACCACGAGGAACGGCACCCCGGCCCGGGCCGCGGCCAAGGCCACCGCGAACGTGCCGATCTTGTTCGCCGTGTCGCCGTTGGCGGCGATCCGGTCGGCCCCCACCAGCACCGCGTCGACGCCGCCTCGGGCCAGCGTGATCGCCGCGGCCGAGTCCACGATCACGTCGTACCGCGCGCCCATGCGGCCCAGTTCCCACGCGGTCAGCCGCGCACCCTGGAGCAGCGGGCGCGTCTCGCACGCGATGGCGCGCACGAGTCGGCCGTCGCGGTGCAGCTTCGCCACCACGCCGAGCGCCGTGCCGTGCTCGACGGCGGCGAGCGCGCCGGTGTTGCAGATGGTCAGTACGGTCAGCGCGGCCCGGTCCGGAACCAGCCGCGCCAGCGCGTCGGTACCGCGTTCGGCCATCGCGACGCAGGCCGCGATGTCCGCGTCCCGTACCCGCAGCGCGGCGTCCAGCGCGGCGAGCGGGCCGCCCTGCTCCAGGGCGGCGAGCGCGGTATCCACGCCGTAGGCGAGGTTGACCGCCGTGGGCCGGGCCTCGCGCAGTTCGGCGATGGCCTGCCGGGCCCGGTCGGCCGGCAGGTTCTGCGCGGCGAGCGCGACGCCCAGGGCGCCGGCCACGCCGAGCGCGGGGGCTCCGCGTACCGCCAGTCGTTGGATCGCGTCCACCAGGACGTCGAGGTCGTGGATGTCGAGTTCGACGAGGCTGTCGGGCAGCAGGGTCTGGTCGATCAGCCTGATGAATCCCCTGCCGGGTTCCCGCTCGGCGTCGTCGGCGGGAATCCAGTCGATCGTGCGCATCCGCCGCGTCTCCGTCTCTTCGTGGGACGACCCGTCGATGCCTCCGGGGGTCGTCCTCATGATCCGAGTGCGCCGAAGTTGTCAGACAATTCGAAGCGTGTCAAGATGTCCGACATGGCGACCCAGACACGGCGGCCGCTGGCCGACGACATCGTTCGGGAACTCAAGATCGAGATCCGCGACGGCGTCCATCCCGCGGGGGCACGGTTGCCGACCGAGGCCGATCTGTGCAGGCGGTTCGGGGTCTCGCGGGCCACGGTGCGCACCGCGCTCAAGGAACTCGACGTGCTCGGCCTGATCCGCACCCAGCAGGGCGCGGGCACGTTCGTGCGCACCCGCCCCGCGGTGCGCGACGGCCTGGAACGCATGGGCTCGATCACCGAGTCGATCCGGCGCAGCGGCAAGGAACCGGGGCACGAGTACGGGCGGCGCACGCTGCGCCAGGTGCTGCCCGACGAGGCCGAACGTATGGGCGTTCCGTCCGACACCGAGGCGCTGGAACTGCGCCGCCGGGTGACCGCGGACGGCGACGTGGTCGCCTACTCCTACGACGTGATCCCGCGCGGCCTGCTGCCGGCCGCGTTCGATCCGGAGGAGCTGAGCGGGTCGTTGTTCGCCTATTTCGAAACCGAGTTGGGCATCCATCCGACGCTCGGCCTCGCGAAGGTGCACGCGGTCTCGTCGGCGCACATCGCGTGGGGTCCGGACGCGGCCAAACACCGCCTGTTCGTGCTGCTCGACCAGTTGCACTACGACGACGACCACCGGCTGCTCGCGTACTGCAAGACGTATTTCGTCGAGGGCTCCTACGAGTTCCAGCTGGTACGCACGGCCTGACCGCGCCGCCGCGGCGGGCCGGCCGCACGGCGTCCGGGGCGAACCCGCGAGCGCACGACCGCGCGGCCTCGCAAAGCCCAACCGCGCAAGCGCACAGCAACGAGCGGGTACGCGCGCGCAGTTCCGCGCGTACCCGCCCAACTCCCCCTACCGTGCCCGTTCGTGGGCACGACGGGCACTCACACGACGCGTTCGCTGCCCCCGTCCACGGGGATCTGCGCGCCCGTGGTCGCGGCGAAGTCGTCGGAGCACAGCCGGGTGACCGCCTGCGCGACGGTGGCGCTGCTCACCTCGGTACGCAGCAGGTTGCGCCGCTTGTACTCCTCGACCGTCATGCCGTAGCCGGCGGCCCGCTTGGCCAGGATCTCGTCGGTCCACAGGCCGGTGTCGAAGACCGCGTCCGGGTGCACCACGTTGACCCTGATGCCGTCGGCGGCCCACTCCAGCGCGGCCACCCTGGACAACTGCGTGACGGCCGCCTTGGACGCCGAGTACGCCGCCGCGCCCGGCCCGGGCGCCGGCACGTTGCGGGACGCGATCACCACCACCCGGCCACCACGCGGCGCGAGCGCGAGCAGCGGGTGGGCCTCGCGGAACAGCAGGGCGACGGAGTCCACGTTGACCGCCATCGAGGTGCGCCACGCGTCGGCGTCCAGCGCGGAGATCGGCGCGCCCGGCTTGAACACGCCCGCGCTCGCGACCACCATGTCGAGGCCGCCGAACCGCTCGACGGCGGCCCGCAGCGCGCTCTCCACGGCGGCGCGGTCGGTGACGTCGACGACCTGCCCGAGGTATCCGGCACCCGGCAGGGTCCGCGTGACGCCGGCGTCGAGGTCCCAGCCGACGACGCTCGCGCCGGCCGCCGCCAGCGCCTGTGCGCACGCCCTGCCGATGCCCGACGCGGCCCCGGTGACCAGCGCGACCTCGCCGGCGAACGCCTGCGGCGCCCCGGCGCGGCGCAGCTTGGCCTGCTCCAGGTCCCAGTATTCGAGGTCGAAGATGTGTTCCTCGGACGCGGGCCGGTAGCCGCCGAGGCGTTCGCCGACGGTGATCACGTCCATCGTGTGCCGGTAGATGTCGCGGGCGACGTCGGTGTCCTTGGCGCTGCCGCCGACCGTGAGCATGCCCAGGTCGGGGTCCAGGACGATCCTCGGCGCCGGGTCCAGCGGCTTCAACTCGGTGCCGCGGCGCCGGTGATGGCGTTCGAAGTACTCCCGGTAGCGGTCGGCGTAGCCGGCCACGTCGCGGCCCACCAGCGGCACCCGCTTGGTGCGGATGACGTGGTCGGGGGTCGCCGGGCCCCTGGTGGCGACCTCGGCCAGGTCGGTCCGCGCGACGAACCTCGCCGTGTCCTCGTCCGCGTGCCGGGCGACGATCATCGGCCGGCCCGCCGCCTCGCTGATCTCCCGGCGCAGCAGGGCGAGTTCGGCGCTCGTCGGGCGCGCCGGCGCGGGGGCCGGGGCGGGCGCGGCGTCGGTGTGTTCGGCCAGTCGGCGCTCGGCGCGGGTGATCAGGTCCAGGTGGCGCTCGTACGCCTCGCGGGTGTCGTCGCCGAAGGTGAACAGGCCGTGGTTGAGCAGTACGAGGCCGATGGTCCCGGCGTGTGCCTGGTCGCGCCACACCTCGGCGCAGCGCACGGCGAGGTCGAAGCCGGGCATCACGTACGGGACGATCGCGACGTCGTCGCCGAACACGTCCCGGATCACCGCCTCGCCGTCGGCGAGGTTGGTCAGGGTCAGAATCGCGTCGGCGTGACTGTGTTGTACCGCGCGGTGCGGCAACATCGCGTGCAGCAGCGCCTCGACGGAGGGGTCGGGGGCGGACGCGTCGAGCAGCGCGCAGCGCAGTTCGTTGACCATCTGGGCGTCGCTGAGCGCGCTGACGGTGAGCAGTTCGCGCAGCCGGGCCAGGCGCAGCGGGGCGAACCCCTCGGGGCCGATCGAGGCCAGGTCGTGGCCGCTGCCCTTGACGTAGAGCACTTCGACCGGCGCGCCGGTGACATCGGCGATCTCGGCCTTGACGGAGGTGTTGCCGCCGCCGTGCAGCACGAGTGTGGGTTCGCCGCCGATCAGCCGTGAACCGTAGGCGCACTGCCCCAGGGGACCGTCGCCGGCGTCCGCGTCGGACCATCGATTGCGCATGGGTGCACCGTCCTCGTCCTGGTATTCATCAGACCAACCGAGCCAATTTGTCTGACAACCTAGGAGCTGCCGTGCCCACGGTCAATACGCCGGCCCAGCAGGCCGTGTCCGCCCGGGCGTCACGGCACCGCGAGCGAGGCACACGCCGGGTTCACCGTCGGTGGTGACCGCGCCGCTCCGTCGTCCCCGCTCGACGGGGATTCAGCCGAGGTCCGGCATGAGGGGCGGGCCGTCCTCCTCGACGGCGAGGACCACGACCCGCAGGAGGGCGGCCAGGTCGCCCACCTGCTTGCCCGTCAGGGGTGCCAGCAGGCCCGCCTCGGCGGCCCGCTGGTCGTCGATCACCGCCGCCCACGTCTCGGCGCCCCGGGGGGTCAGGCCGACGAGCAGACTGCGGCGATCCTCGGCCGCGTGCTCACGCGTGATCAGGCCCGCCGACTGCAGGCGATCGAGGCGGCTGGTCAGGGTCGCGGGATGGACGCCGAGCCCCCGGGCCAGGCGGGTGGGCGCCATACGGTACGGCTCGCCCGCCGAACGCAGGCGCCACAGGATCTCGTACTCCCACAACTTCAGGCCGTGCCGCGCCAAGGCGGCCTCCTTCTCCTGCTGCAGGTGTCGCACGAGCATCTGCATGCGGGTGACGGCGCCCTCCAATTCCGGTTCCAGGCCCGGGACTTCGCGCTCCCAACGGAGGATGTGCCGGTCGATCGAGTCTCGTGTCCGCGCCGATTCCGCCGCCGCATGCCGTGCTGTCACGTGGCCACCCTATCCTCCGGAAATTATGATTTCAGATATTTTGAAATCGTAGTACTGTCCGAACCCATGTCGACCTTCACCCTCGCCGGCTGCATCGACGAACACGTCGTCGACAGTGTGTTGCTGCGCGGCAACCCCCTCGGCGACCCGACCCGACGCCCGCTGTGGGTCTACACCCCACCCGACTACGACGAAGCGCCCCAACGCCGCTACCCCGTCACGTACCTCCTGCTCGGCTACGCCGGTACCCTCCCGGTCTGGGGCAACCGCACGGCCTTTCGCAAGCCGGTCCCCGAACTGATCGACGAGATCTTCGCCCGCGGCGAGGCACCCGGGATGGTGCTGGTCTTCGTGGACGCCTGGACCACGTACGGCGGCAGCCAGTTCATCGACTCGCCCGGCACCGGCCGCTACCACTCCTACCTGTGCGAGGAGATCGTGCCGTACGTCGACGCCCACTACCGCACGCTCCCCGAGCGCGAGCACCGGGCCATCGCGGGCAAGTCCAGCGGCGGACTCGGCGCCGCGATCACCTCGATGCTCCGCCCGGACCTGTTCGGCGCCTTCGCCACCCACTCCGGCGACTCGCTGTCCGAGGCCCAATACCATCCGCACTTCCTCACCGCGGTCCGCCAACTACGGCCCTACGGCGGCGACATCCTCCGCTGGTGGACCGACTTTCGCTCGCGCGTCGCCTTCACCGGGGAAGAAGACCTGAACCTCCTGGAGATCCTGGGCGTCTCCGCGTGCTTCTCCCCCGGCCCCGACGGCTCCCCGACCCTCCCCTTCGACCCCCGCACCGGGGCTCTGCGCGAGAGCGAGTGGCAACGCTGGCTGGCCTGGGACCCGGTACGCATGGCCCCCGCGCACGCCGACGCCCTCCGCTCGCAGCGCGGCATCCGAATCGACGCCGGCACCCGCGACGAATGGTTCCTCGACCTGGGTGCCCTGGCCTTCCGCGACGCGCTCACCGACATCGGAGTCCCCGACGACATCGTGTACTTCGAGCTGTTCGAGGGCGGCCACCACGGCGTCGAATACCGCATGCCGCCCGCCCTGGCCTGGTTGGCACACCGCATCACCGACCGCCCCCGACCGTCGGCGCCCGGCGCGGCTTCATAATGGCGTCATGTCGCTCACCGGAACCGACGCGTACCGGGACGCCGGCGCCCTCCCCCCTCTGGTCCGGCGGGCGGTGGAGGCGGCGCGCCGGCACGGATTCGCGTTCTCCTGTAGGCCCGAACAAGGCCGCCTGTTGCGGGTGTTGGCCGCCGGGGCCACGCATCGCATCGGCGAGACCGGGACCGGATACGGCGTCGGCCCGGCGTGGTTGGCCACCGGCGCGCTCCCCGGCGACTGGCGGCTCCCTGCCGACCCCTCCCCCGGTCGGGGTCGGGGGTCGGCGTGAAGCTCCCACGTACGCCGACCGCCGACACTTCCTCCGCACACGCGGTCCATTCGTCGGACCGGGGGGATGGGCCGACCCCGGATCGCGCGGGCACCGGCCACCGGAGCTGCCGGCGCACCCATACGCCTACCCCCGTCACCCCGAGCGATACTCCGCCCGGGTAGGCCTCGAAAACGCCGCGGACGCCCGCCGAGGGCGCCGAGCAGGCGCCCCGGATTCGTACGTCCGCCGGTTCCGCGGGGCCGCGCCGGCAGCCTCGGGGGCACACTGGGGGAATGGACGTTCTCACCGCCCACGGCCACATCGACGTGCCGGGTGGGGGCCGCGTCGAGGTGGACGTCTGTCTGCACGACTGGCCCGCGGCCGACACCGACTACCCGTTCACGTGGAACGCGGTACTCACCGGCGGCCCCAGACTCGCCGTCGGCACCGAGGGTGAACTGCACATCGACACCGAGAACACCGACCACGGCCACCCCTGCGTCGTGATCGCGAGCACCGACCACCACATCCAGGTCCGCGGACACGAGAACCACGCGCGCGCCCTCGCCCCGAAAAGCGAGAACCCGCCGCCGGCGGATACCGCGTTCGAGTGAACCGCACCCGCACCCGATCCCCCTGAGCATCCGTGTCGTTGGGCCGTGAAGAGGCGCCCGACGGGCACTCTCGGCCTCGCGAACCGGCACCCGGGTCCTCGCGCCTGCATCCCGCGAGAACCCGGCCGGGCCACCATGCGAGGACGCCCCCCGCCGGGCCCGCCGTACCCACGAGCGGGCCCGGCGGGGTGCCGCGCTTCGGTCCGCCCGTTCCGGGGACGAGCGGGCCGAGGCGCGGCCGGTCCCGCCCGGCGCCGAGGGGTCGCCTCCTCGGCCGGGTCGGCGGCCGGAGGCGAGAGGAGGTTGGCGAGGAGGACGAGTGCGCCGGGAGCCGCGTGTTCGGTGATCACGGTGCGCTCGTCGCGGCCCGGTGCGCCGGCTCCGAGGCGAGCCGCTCCGGTGTCCGCAGGGAGCTGCGGCCCTCGTTCCAGGCGGTGAGCAGGTGCGCGGCGAGCCGGTCCTCCACGACGCCGCCGGCCCGGATCCCGAAGACCACGTCGTCCTCGAGGTCGGGTTCGTGCTCCAGCACCGCCGCCACCACTTCGCGGCGCATGAGTTGTTCGTGGACGGCGTCCGCCTCGACGTGTTCGGTGTAGAACAGGGCGCACGCCGGGTCCGCGACGTTCAACCGTTCCAGTGCCGCGGCAAGGCGGGCCGCACCGGGTGGCGAGCCGATCTCGATGGCGGCGAACTGGCCCACGGCCATACCCCGGTGTGCCCGGTGCAGTCCGAACAGTGACATGAGGTTGACCACCGCCAGCATCGGCGCCGGCACCCGGTCGAGGTAGAAGCCGTACGCCGGATCGAGCCCGAGTCCGCGCATGAGGTCGGCGAACAACCGCGCGTGCATACGTTCGGCACGGCCGCCGCCGTACTCGTCGAACTCGACGGTGACCACGCCCGCCTTTGCGCGTCCGGTCAGGCGCGGGATGAGCCACGCCTGGGGGTCGGCCTCCTTCAGGTGGTAGAGCGAGCGGTGCACGACGTACTCGCGGAACTGCTCCAGGTCACCGTGCTCCAGGAGGTGGCGGCTGACCCCGGTGCCGTCGAGGGGCTCGATCAGCAGCGGCGCGAGGGCGTCGTCCACACCGCCATCGGCGTCGACGTTCTCCCGCAGTGCGTACAGGAACGACTTCTCCAGTCGCGCGCGCAGACGCAGGAGGTCGGGGTCCCATTCCCAGCGCGGATCGACGCCCGCGAACGCGCGATAGTGCAGTTCGTAGCAGGCGTACAGGGCGAGCTGAAGGTCCTCGCCGAAGCCGTCGGCACCGGAGTCGGCGTCCGGATCGGCTCCGGCCGGCGCCCGTACGCCCGTTCCGGCCGGTTCGGCCAGAGCCGCGAGAACCGCGCGGGACAGCGGCCCGCGAGGGGTGGGCGGCATCGGCGTGGTCATCCGTCCTCCCCGGCCGTCGGTGGGGTGGATGGTGGCTCCGGTGGGAGCCGGTGGGCTCGGTGGCTGGTGTCGCACCACGGCGGGCGACGGGTGCGGCGGCACGAGCACAGGGCCACTACGCTCCGGTCGGAAAAGGCCGTACTCCCGTCGGCGAGCTCCACCTCCACGGGCCCCTCGACCAGCATCGGCCCGCCGTCGACGACCGTGATCCTGCGGGTGTCACTGTGGGAAGTCGCCACGGATGACCACCAACTCCTCCTCGCGGCAGCCCGGCTCGATCAGGCCGCGTTCCTCCAGGAAGGCCGCCCGGGCGGACAGGACGGGACCGAACGGTTCGAGGCTGCGGGCGACCACCCGGGCACGCAGGCCGACGGCTTCGAGCAGCCCCAGCGTCGTCCCCACACCGCACAGCGCGGAGTGCACGACCAGCAGCGTGCCCCGGGGCTTCAGGTGGCGCGGCACCTGGGTACACAGCCGATCCAGCACCAGCCGCCCGTCCGTACCGGCGTCCCAGGCCCGCGCCCGCCCGCGCGGAGAGGCGTTCTCCTCCTGCGTGGGCACGTACGGCGGGTTCGCCAACACCACGTCGAACGTCCGGCCGGCCACGGGTTCCAACAGGTCGCCGCGACGGACGCTGACCCGGCCGCGACGCCACGCGCTGTTCAGGCGAGCCGCCCACACGGCCTGGCGGGAGATGTCGATCGCCGTGACCCGACAACCGGCGGACGTCGCGGACGCCGCCGCGAGCGCCACCGCCCCGGTCCCGGTCCCGACGTCCAACACCTGATCGGCTCGATGCAACCCCTGCTCGACGAACGCCGACGCCAGGAGTTTCGTGTCCGCCTGAGGTCGATACACACCGGGCAAACGGAGCATTCTCATCGTCGTCGGCTGCCCCGGGGGAGCCCCGACAAACTCCATGATCCTCGCGCCGACGGGATCGCACCGGGTGGGCGCCGGGGAACGCGTCCGCTCGTTGCCCGCCGCGCATGGGCCGCAGCCCTGCGGGTAGCGGGCGGATCGCGCGCCCGTACGGGCGACGGCCGTGCCACCGACCACCCCGTGGTCGTGCCCGAAAGGATCCGCGATGAGTGAACCGCCCAAGGAGACTCCCCCGCCCCCTCCCCCGCAGCGGCAGCGCGCGCCGGGCACGACCGGGCGGATGACGCCGTCCCCTCGGGACGAGATGGCCGACTACCGGGGCAGCGGGCTCCTCGACGGCAAACGTGCGTTGATCACGGGCGGGGACTCGGGTATCGGGCGTGCCGTGGCGGTCGCCTTCGCCAAGGAGGGCGCCCACGTCGCCGTCGCGTACCTGTCCGACCAGGAGGACGAGGACGCCGCGCACACCCGACGGCTCGTGGAGGCGACCGGGCGCACGTGTGTGCTCCACCGCGCCGATCTGTCCATCGAGCGCAACTGTCGGGAGATGGTCGAGCGCACCGTGGCCGACCTCGGCGGGCTCGACATCCTCGTCAACAACTGCGGCACCCAGAACCCGGTCGACGACCTCGAACAGCTCGACAGCGCCCAATGGGACCACACGTTCCGGGTGAACATCCACAGCTTCTTCTGGACCACCAAGGCCGCCCTGGCACACCTCCCGTCGGGCGGCAGCGTGATCAACACGTCGTCGATCAACGGCCTGCGCGGAAACAGGACGCTGATCGACTACTCCGCGACCAAGGGCGCGATCCTCGCGTTCACCTACTCGCTGGCCCAGTCCTTCCAGGAACGCGGCATCCGGGTCAACGCCGTCGCCCCCGGACCGGTCTGGACCCCGCTCATCCCGGCCACGTTCCCGCCGGAAAAGGTCGCCTCGTTCGGAGAGCGGACACCCATGGGCCGCGCCGCACACCCCGACGAGATCGCCCCGTCCTACGTCTTCTTCGCCTCCGGCCGCCTGTCCGGCTACTACTCCGGCGAAGTCCTGGCCCCCATCGGCGGCGAAACCCTCCCGGGCTGACCCCGCCGCCCGGTCGGCAAAGGCGCCGCGACCGTCCTCGACCCGCGCCGCCCCGACGCAGGCGGTGGACAGTCGGTGCGGGTCGGCGCCTTCGCGGACCACACGGTCGATCGTCGCTAGGCGGCGGACGTCCCGGTTCGGCGGATCGCCTTGCCGGCGAGGACGTCCGTGCGCCGGCCGTCCTCGATGACGAACCTGCCGTCGATCAGGACGTGTGGGATACCCGTGGGCAGGACGCGCGGGTTTTCGAACGTCGAACCGGCCGCGACCGTGTCCGGGTCGAACAGGACCAGGTCTGCGCGGTATCCCTCGCGCACCAGACCCCGGTCGGGCAGGCCCAGTCGGGCCGCCGAACGCGAGGTCAGGTGCGCCACGCACTCCTCCAGGCTCAGCACCCCCAGCTCGCGGACGTAGCGGCCGAGGTACTGCGGGAAGGTGCCGTACGCGCGCGGGTGTGGCTTGTCACCCTGAAGGATGCCGTCGCTGCCGCCGGTGTGGACCCGGTGGCGCATGATCTGCCGGACGTTCTCCTCGTGCCCGACGTGCTGGAGGATCGTCGAGCCGAGCCGGTCGCCGATGAGCAGGCGTCGGGCGGTGACCCACGGCTGCTCGCCGCGCTCGGCGGCGCTGCGGGCGACGGTCTTGCCCACGTACGCCTCCAGACCCGGGTCGGTGATGCCGGACATCTCGATCGTGTCCCACTCGATGGGGACACCGTGGCAGCCGTCGGAGCCGATCTCCTCCAGGTGGTGGCGGATCCGCTCGGCCTCGGCGTCGTCCCGGAGCCGGGCCAGGGTCGCTTCGGGCCCGCCCTCGCTCGCCCAACTCGGCAGCACGGCCACGAGCGTCGTACATCCGGGTGTGTAGGGATACGTGTCGAGGGAGATGTCGCGGCCGTCGTCCAGCGCCGCGTCCAGCAGGGCCAGGAGGTCGGGGGCCCGACCCTTGTTCACGCCGAAGTTCATCGTGGCGTGGGCCAGGTGGAGCGCGCAGCCGGCCGCCTTCGTGAGCCGCACCATCTCCTCGTACGCCTGCAGCGCCCCGGCTCCGTACGAGCGGTGGTGCGGGCAGTAGTAGCCGTCGTATCGGGCGACGACGCGGCACAGTTCGGTGAGTTCGGCGTCGTCCGCGTACATCCCGGGCGTGTAGGTGAGCCCGGACGACATGCCCACCGCGCCCTGCTCCATGCCCTCGGCGACGAGCTGTTTCATCCGGGCGAGTTCGGTGTCGGTCGCGGGGCGGCCGTCCCACCCCATGGCGTACATGCGCAGTGTGCCCTGCGGGATCAGGTAGGCCGCGTTGACCGCGATGCCCTGCCCGCCGAAGTTGCGGTCGAGGCGGTCGAGGTAGCCGCCGACGGTGCGCCAGTCGAAGTCGATGTCGGAGCCGTCGCCGTTCCAGCCGGTGATCGACCTGCGCACCTCGGCGAGCGTACGGTCGTCGACGGGCGCGTACGACAGGCCGTCCTGGCCGAGGACTTCGAGCGTCACCCCCTGTGCGGCCTTGGCGGAGTGGTCCGGGTCGCGCAGCAGCGCGAGGTCGCTGTGCGCGTGCATGTCGATGAAGCCGGGCGAGAGCGCGAGGCCGCCCGCGTCGAGGGTGCGCCTGCCGGACAGCCGGGGACCGCCCGCACGCCGGATCTCGCTGATTCGGCCGCCGTCCAGACCCACATCGGCCCGGTAGGACGCGCCGGCGGCGCCGTCGATGACGCGTGCATCACGAATGACGAGGTCCATGCGACGGCTCCTAGAACAGGGTGCGGATGTAGTCGGTCACGGTGCCGTCGGCGGTGACCAACGGGATCAGCTGCCATTTGTCGAAGGACGTACACGGGTGCGAAAGGCCCATCCCGAGCCAGTCGCCCACCTCCAATTCGGCACCGGCGTCGGTGGTGATCCAGCCGTGCTGGTCGGAGAGGCCGGTGACGGCGATGCCGACGGCGGGACGCGTCGAGCCGTCGCGCGCGGAGCGCACCACCTGTGCCTCCGGCAGGTCGAGGTCGTACGCGGCGTCGCGTTTGCCGGCGTTGACGAACGCCTGCGTCGCGGACGGGCGGGAGACGACCTGGGCCCACAGCCGGAAGGCCGGCTGGAGGGCGCCCTCGTCGGGGACCCGGTTGAACGGCGTGAGGTGGCGATAGTGGCCGTCGTCGTGTGAGACGTACGCTCCGGAGCGCAGCAGTTTCAGGACCGGGCGGGACAGCGCGGGAAGCTCGGCGAACACGTCGGCCACCGCGTCGAACCAGGCGCTGCCGCCCGCGCTGAGCACGATCTCGTCGAGTTGCTCGAAGCGGCCCCGCTTGTCGAACTCGGCGGCCAGGGACGTCAGTCGGCGCAGCCACGCACGCACCCGGTCGCCGTCGGCCCGCGGCACCTCGCCCTCGTAGCCGGCGACGCCGACGAGGCGCAGGACCGGGGAGGCGGCGACCGCGTCGGCGACCTCGGCGCACTCGCTCTCGGTCCGGGCTCCGGTGCGGGCGCCCTCGCCGGCCGCGAGTTCGACGACCACGTCGACCGGGCGGCGGGCCCCGGCGGCGCGCAGGGCGGCGTCCATCGACACGACGCCGCGCACGGAGTCGACGTAGCACAGGAACCGGAAGTCGGGGTCGGCGTCGAGTTCGGCGGCCACCCAGCGCAGCGCCGCCGCGTCGACCACCTCGTTGGCGAGGAAGACGCGCGGGACGCCGAACGCGCGCGCGACCCGGGCCTGGTGCGGGACGGCCACCGTGATGCCCCACGCGCCGTGCTCGAGTTGGCGGGCGAACAGCTGCGGGGCCATCGACGTCTTGCCGTGCGGGGCGAACGCGAGACCGTGCCGTCGCGCGTACGTCTCCATCAGCGCGAGGTTGTGTTCGACGGATTCCGCGGAAAGGGCCAGGACCGGCGTGGTGAAGCCGCCGGTGAACAGGTTGCGCCGCTCGGCGGCCAGTTCGCCGACGGTCAGGCCCTCGGCGTCCGGTGGCAGGCCCTTGAAACGGTGGTCGACACGCTCGTCCGCGAGCCTGGCGAGCCGTCCGACGGCGTTGTCGACGGCCATGGGCACCTCCGGAGTCTCGTTGCATCCTGTGCAACGGCCATTGCGTATATCGCTCGGTGCTGTCTAACATCCGAGCCGACGCCGGGTCAATGGTCGGCGTCGCGCGGCCGTCGACGAGGCGGATGCGACCGCCCGATGATCTTCGATCATCCGATGAACCAGGAGCCCGAACGATCGTGAGCGTGACCGCACCGGCAACCGTCGACGTCGTCTGCCTCGGCGAGTCCATGGTCACGTTCGTGCCCACACGCTCCGGTCGCCTCGCCGACGTTCCGTCCTTCGAACGCGGCATAGGCGGCGCCGAGTCCAACGTGGCGTGCGCGCTGGCCGCGGCCGGGCACCGTACGCGCTGGCTCAGCCGGGTCGGCACCGACGGCTTCGGCGACCACCTCGTCGAGGCGGTCGCGGCGTACGGGGTCGACACGTCGGCCGTGCGGCGCGACCGGCTCCGCCCGACCGGCATCTACTTCCGCACCGCGGGCGAACGGGCCGTGGGGGACGGCGATCGGGTCACGCCGGCCGGCGTCGACGCGGAAGCCGACGCGGCAACCGTCGCCGAACCCGTCTCGGAAGTCCTCTACTACCGCGCCGGCTCCGCGGCCTCCGCCATGTCGCCCCGCGTCGTACCCGACCGGGACCTGTGGTCGGGCCGCATCCTGCACGTCTCGGGCATCACCGCCGCCCTCTCCGACGACTGCCTCGCGCTCCTGGGCGAGGCGACCCGCCGCCGGCCGGGTCGGCCCCTCGTGTCCTTCGACGTCAACTACCGCGTGAACCTCTGGGACGAGCGCCGGAGCGTGGCGGCCGACCCCGGCGTCCTGCTCGACCTGGCGCGCGGCGCCGACCTGGTCTTCGTCGGCGAGGACGAGGCCGCGGCCGCGTGGAACATCCGCGGCGCGAACGCGATTCGGGCCGCGCTCCCCGAGCCGGGCGTCGTCGTCGTCAAGCAGGGCGGCGCGGGCGCCACCGTCTTCACCGACGACGGGCCGTCGGTGTTCGTACCGGCCCTCACCGTCGACATCGCCGCTCCCGTCGGCGCGGGCGACGCCTTCGCGGCCGGGTTCCTGTCCGCGACCCTGCGCGGCCTGCCGGTACGCCGGCGCATCCGCCACGGGCACCTCATGGCCGCCGCCGCCCTCACCGTCGCGGGCGACCTCGCCGTCCCGCCGCCGCGCGCCGTCGCCGATCGCCTCGCGGCCCTGGACGACGAGGCCTGGGGCAGACTGCGTCTCGGCCCCGGCTGGACCGCGGCCACCGCCACCGGGGCGGACCAGGAGGTATGTACGCCATGAGCCAGACCGTCGACCGCGCGCTGAGCATCCTGCCGCTGCTGGCCCAGGGGCCCGCGGACCTCGGCCAGGTCGCCGAGCGCCTCGGCGTCCACAAGTCCACCGCGCTGCGCCTGCTCCGCACCCTGCACGAGCACGGTCTCGTCTACCGCCAGCAGGACCAGCGCTACCGCCTGGGCGCGCGCCTGTTCGCGCTCGCCCAGGAGGCCGTCGAGAACCTCGACGTCCGCGAGATCGCGCACCCGCACCTGGTCGCGCTCAACGAGCAGTGCGGGCACACCGTGCACCTCGCGGTGTACGAGGAGCACGAGGTCCTCTACATCGACAAGGTCGAGAGCCGCTACCCGGTGCGGATGTACTCGCGTGTCGGCAAGCCGGTCGCGATCACCGTCGCCGCCGTCGCCAAGTTGCTCCTCGGCGACCTGCCCGAGCCCGAACGGCGCGCCGTCGCCGAGCGGCTCGACTACCCCATGTACACGTCCCGTTCGATACCGAACGCCGCCGCGTTCCTCAGGGAACTGGCGACCGTCCGCGAACAGGGCTGGGCCACCGACCTCGGTGGCCACGAGGAGTCCATCAACTGCATCGCGGCCCCCGTCCGCGGTGCCGACGGTCTGGTCGTCGCCGCCATGTCGGTCTCCGCGCCGAATGTCGTCGTCACCGCCGAGGAACTCCTGACCCTGCTCCCGCTGGTACGCCGCACCGCCGACGCCATCACGCGGGAGTACTCGGGCACCGCCCACCCCCCGCGATGACCGCCCGACGACCGCGCGATCAGCGCCCGATCACCGCCCCGACCGAGAAGGCACGCTCATGACCGACAAGCTCGAAAAGACCGCGATCACCCCCGCCACGCACACCGCGCCGCCCGCCAAGTTCTCCCACGGCGTGCGCAAGGGCAACATCCTCCAGGTCGCCGGCCAGGTCGGGTTCCTCCCGGCCGTCGAGGGCCAGGCGCCCACCCCCGCCGGTCCGACCCTGCGCGAGCAGACCCTCCAGACCTTCGCCAACGTCAAGGCGATCCTGGAGGAGGGCGGGGCGAGCTGGGACGACGTGATGATGATGCGCGTCTACCTGACCGACACCGGCCACTTCGCCGAGATGAACGAGATCTACAACGCGTACTTCGAGGAGCAGGGCCTGACCGCGCCCGCCTCCGCCCGCACCACCGTGTACGTCGGCCTCCCCGCGGGTCTGCTCATCGAGATCGACGCACTCGCCGTTCTCGGCTGAGACCCCTCCCTTGCCCCGATTGTTCCCGGCTGTCCCCCGCGGCACGGCGCCCTCCTCCCCCATGGCGCCGTGCCGCGGTCCCCCCTGCCCCACGCGCCCGGAATCCATGAGGTCCCCTCCGTGCTGTCCACGCTGCCGGCTTCGACGCCGCCCCCGAAGTCCCCACCGCATACCGGCGGTCTGCTGCTCCTGTTCGACGGCACGGCCGCCCTGCTGACCGTCGCGACGCTCGGCATCGCGCTCCTTCTCTACCTGATCATCAAGGTCAGGCTCCAGCCGTTCGTCGCGCTGCTCGCGGTCTCCATAGCCGTCGGCCTCGGCGCGGGGCTGTCCGTCACCGAACTCTTCGGTACCGTGCAGAAGTCCGCCGCCGTATCGGTCATCGAGTCGGGCATGGGCGGCATTCTCGGCCATGTGGCGATCATCATCGGCCTGGGCACGATGCTCGGCGCGATCCTCGAGGTGTCCGGCGGCGCGGAGGTGCTGAGCAGCCGCCTGCTGAACCTCTTCGGCGAAAAGCGCGCGCCGCTCGCCATGGGCCTGACCGGCCTCATCTTCGGTGTCCCGGTGTTCTTCGACGTCGGCATCTTCGTACTGGCGCCGATCGTCTACGCCGCCGCCAAGCGCTCCGGCAAGTCGATCCTGTTGTACGCGATGCCGCTGCTCGCCGGTCTGTCGATGACCCACGCGTTCCTGCCGCCGCACCCCGGACCCGTGGCCGCGGCGGGGCTGTTCGACGTCTCGCTCGGCTGGGTCATCCTGATGGGCGTCGTCGTGGGCATCCCCGCCGTGCTGGCCGCCTGGGCGTACGCCGCGTGGATCGGCAAGCGCAT
Organism: Embleya sp. NPDC056575; assembly: GCF_042793325.1. NCBI lineage: Bacteria > Bacillati > Actinomycetota > Actinomycetes > Kitasatosporales > Streptomycetaceae > Embleya > Embleya sp. NPDC056575. Next base: position 187,626 of record NZ_JBHTVA010000002.1, on the reverse strand, counting down.
CTTCGTCGACGTCCCGCACGACATGGTCGAGGCCGCCGCGGAGGCGAAGGCCGCCGTCGCCGCCGAGCAGGCCGCCTCGGGCATCGAGCCGCCGGAGAAGCCCGTCGCGCTCGGTACGGTTCTCGCCATCATCGGCACGCCGCTCATCCTGATCCTGGGCGCGACGTTCTCCTCCATCGCCTTCGACCCGTCGACCGTGCGTTCGGTCATCGAGTTCTTCGGCAACCCCTTCGTCGCCCTGACGATCGCGCTGATCCTCGCGTACTACCTGCTCGGCATCCGCCGGGGCTGGTCCCGCAAGTCGCTCGAGACGGTGTCGACCGCCTCGCTCAAGCCCGTCGGCAACATCCTGCTGGTCGTGGGCGCGGGCGGGGTCTTCGGCGCGGTCCTCAAGGCGTCGGGTATCGCGAACGCGCTCGCGACGACCTTCGACAACGTCGGCCTCCCGGTCATCGTCCTCGCGTGGCTGATCTCGGTGGTCCTGCGCGTCGCCCAGGGTTCGGCGACCGTCGCCATCGTCGCCACCTCGGGCATCGTCGTGCCGCTGGTCGAGGGCCAGGACATGTCGCAGGCCCACCTCGCCCTGATCATCATGGCGATCTCCGCGGGCTCCATCTTCGCCTCCCACGTCAACGACGGCGGGTTCTGGATGGTCGCCAAGTACTTCGGCATCTCCGAGCGCGACACCCTCAAGTCCTGGACGGTCCTCGAAACCGTGCTGTCGGTGGCGGGCTTCGCGGTCGCGGCGTTGCTGAGCCTGGTGATCTAGTACGCGGGCCGAAGGCCGTCTTCCCGGAAACGGGAAGGCGGCCTTTACCCTGGTCCGTTCTCGGTCAGGCCTCGCAGGCCCGAGGTCAGGCGGCCCAGCAGTATGGGAAGGGCCTCGCGGTCGGATTCGGGCCAGTCGCGGGTGACTTCGGCGATGACGTCGCTCCAGGCCGTCCAGATCCGGCGCAGCGTCTCCTCGCCGTGGTCGGTGAGTTCGAGGGCGGCGGCGCGGGCGTCGTCGGGGTCGGGGGTGCGCCGCACGAATCCGGCGGCGACGAGTTCGGCGACCTGACGGCTGAGGGTGGTGCGGCCGACCTCCATCCGGTCGGCAAGGTCGGACAGGCGTACCGGCTGGAAGTCGCCGATGCGGGTCAGGGCGAGCACCAGGTGGGTGGGGACCCGTACGCCGGCCTCGCGCCCCACCCGTTCGACGAGGCGGTCGTCGCGGGACACGCGCACCAGGTCGCGCAGGGGTGGGATGACCGAGCGCAGCCAGGCACCGTGCGGCGAGTCGCCGCCTATGGCGGCCTCGCTGAGTCGGGGCCGCGGGTCGGGTCGGGGGGTGGGGTCGGTCATCTGGGCTTCCCGGTCGCGTCACGTGGTGCCGGATGGCCCGGCGGGCCCACCTTAGCAAGATAGTTGCGTCAGTGTCGCAACTGTGGTTCCGTGCAGGACCGGGCAAACCAGCGAAAGGAACTCGCCGTCATGAGCGACCGCGAACAGCGGGCGAAGACCGTCGCGAACTTCTGGAAGGGCGTCGACAGCCACGACTGGGACCTCGTCGCGTCCACGCTCGCCGACGATTTCGTCCGCATCGGCATGCGCGACAACGAGGAGGACACCTGCCGGGGCAAGGACGCGTACATCGCGTTCGTGTCCGGTGTGATCGGCCGCACCCGGGCCCACGAACTGCGGTCGCGCTTCACGTTCCTCAGCGACGACGGCCGCTACGCGTTCAACGAGGCCGTGGAGACCATCACGTACGCCGCCGGCGAGCAGCCGCTCGCGATGCGCTTCGCCAACTACCTGGAACTGAACGACGACGGGCTGATCCGCAAGCTCGACATCTTCTGGAAGACGCCGTCCACGATGCCGCCGGACTGGATCACCGTCGACTCGATCATCGGCGACGACTCGGCCGCCGAGCCGGCGTAGCGCCCGCGAACCCCGACCTTGACGGGGGTGTGCGGTCAGCGGGTGAGGGGGAGTTGATCGCCGGTGGCACCCGCTTCCAGGGTCGGGTAGTCGGGGTGGTCCAGGCGGTGATGGGCGTAGATCCGGTCGGCCCACGGTGGGTCGAACGGGGTGAACGCGCGCAGGCCCAGGACGCGGCCGATCGGTCGGGTCGGGTGGGCGGCGTTGAAGTCGGCGATCGCGGCGGCCTCGCCGATCTGCTCGATGGTGCCCGGGAGATCGTCGAGGTAGCAGGTGACCCTGGGCAGCAGGTGGCCGTGGTCGGGCCTGCGGAAGAGTTCGAGTGCGGTGCTCGTCGAGGTGTAGTGGTCCAGGTCCAACGCGACGAACCCGACCGGATTTTCCCGGAGTTCGCGGGTGTGGGTGTCCAGGTAGTCGGGGAGCGTGCGGTCGAGGTCGCCGATCACCAGTTCGGTCTCGCCCAGGCGGGCGCGGAGTCGGGCGTGGTCCATGGTGTAGAAGCCGGGGCCGAACAGGTAGGGCAGGTCGCGGGGATCCTTGGCCGGCGGCATGCCCGCCCCGGTGTCGAAGCCGACCACGCGCACCGCCACGCCGGTGGCGGCGGCGTAGTGGCGGGCGTGTTCGGCGAGTACCAGCAGGCCGTTGCCGCCGGCCACCCCGAACTCCACCACCGTCACGCCGCGATGCCCCAGGCGCGCGGCCGATTCGGTGGCCCTGCGCACGCCGTAGGCGTAGTGGGGTCGCTCCACCAGGCCGAACCGGTACGCCGTCGCCGGGCCGACACCGGGGAGTCGGCGTAACAGCCGGTTCCGGGCGGCGTCGCGGGTACCGGACTTCGACCAGTCCCACATCGTGTCGGCCCAACCGCCGGTGGGCCGACGACCGAACGGATGACCCTTTTGGGCGCTCGTACCCGAACCCCTGCGCATCACGGGCGATTCCTTCCCGACACGACGACGACAACCGCTCACCGGCAGCCTTCCCGCCCGCGCCCGCCGCGCAATCGCGGCCCGCCTCGACGTTCCCGGGGGCGCGCGACGGGTCAGGTCCGCGCCGGGTGGCGGGCGCCCGGCGGGCCTTCGCCGAGGAGTTCCAGGCCCAGCGAGGTCAGCGAGTGCAGGACCGCGCCGCCGAGACGGGTCGTGGTGATCAGCCGGGCGTTGCGCAGCACGGTCGCGTGTTGGCTCGCGGAGGCCGCAGAGACGTTCAGCCGACGGGCCAACTCCGTGGTCGTACAACCGTCGTTGATCACGGTCAGCGCGGCGGCCCGGGTCTGTCCCAGGAGTGCGCCGAGCGCGCGGTCGTCGCCCGTACCGGGCCGCCACAGCGCGGCGCCGTCCTGGAGGTCGCGCACGGTGGGCACGGCCAGCACGTACGGCGCGGCTTCGTCCTGGACGTCCCAAAGCACGGCCGACTCCCGCCAGACGAAGAGCGTCGGTGCGATCACCAGGCCCCGGCCGCCGAGCACGATGTCGTGGTCCTTGCGCCGCCGGATCTCCAGGACCGGCGGATTCCACCGGATGAACGGCACGTACAACCCGGCCAACAGCCCCTCGACACCGCCGTCGAGCAGGGCGCGGGTGTGACGGCTGCGGGCCGCCTCCAGATGCGAGCGCACCCGCTCGTGGAAGGGCGCGACCGTCACGGCATGGGCGGCCCGCAGCGCCTCGGCGAACTCGCGGCGCGGTTCGAGGGCGCCGTCGAGAAAGTCGCGCACCCAGGTCGAGTAGGCGGGATCGAAGGTCAGGTCCGCCAGTTCCGCGCGTAATCGCGCGCCGGGTACCGCGAGCAGGTTCTCGATGCCCTCGTCGAGGGAGGGCGAGTCCCCGACCAGCGTGCGCAGGTCCAGGCCCGGGCCGCGGACGGGCATCAGCGCGGTGAGCGGACCGGGCGCCGCCTCCAGTCGCGCGGCCACCTCGGTGCGCCAGGCCCGGAAGGGCAGCGGTCTGCGCGGACCGTGCAGCAGTTCCAGGCTGTGGTAGGTCTCGGCCGCCGCACCGACCGTCGTGGCCAGTCGGGTCCGGGCCAGGTCCTCCGCGGTGAAGTGGATCCGCAGCACTCGTGTACTCCGAGGGTCGGGGGCGATTCGTCCGAGACGCGCTGTATGCCGCCCCCCGTTCGGTGCGTACCTCATCGGGAGGACCACGACAGTGTGCGTCCTCGACGGCGCTCCGACCAGCAGGTTTCGGCCCAGCCTGAAAGGCGTTTTCAGACGACGCCGAATCGACCAGTCTTCGGGAACGAGGCGAACGGACAACGTCGTCCGCCCGCCGAGCAATTTCGAGCCGGAGTGGAGGACTCCGGGTGCGAGGCCACATGGGTACAGGCGACGAAATCGGCCGAAGATCCGACACGGGGCGGAAGCACAGGCCGACGGGCACGCCGCCCACCCCCATGCGGCACCCACACCCGGATCGCACCCCGCCCAACGGGGAGGGCCGGGCCTCCAAAGGACTCGAACCCGGCCGGAGGTGAGCGAACATCCGCCCACCTCCGGCCGCTCACGCCGGTCGGACCGGCCGGGGCCCGCACCGCCGCGGTTCGCTCAGCCATTCCCGTACCCGGCCGTGGGACCGAGGCGGCTTCGGCAGGCGTGCCGGCCGTCATGCCTGGTCATGATGTGCCGTATTGATGGAATACGTCGTATCGACGCAGGCGATGTATCGTCGGCGGCATGTTGGTGTGGGAGCGGGAGGAGCCGCCGAGTCGGCCGGTGCCGGCGCCGTTGAGCCGGGAGCGGATTTTGGGCGCGGCGATCGGGCTGGCGGATGCGGACGGCCTGGAGGCGGTGTCGCTGCGCAAGGTGGCCGCCGTGCTCGGGGTCGGGCCGATGCGGCTGTATGGCTACATCGCCACCAAGGAGGAGTTGCTCGACCTGATGGTCGACGCGGTTCACGCGGAGATTCGGCCGGTCGGAGACGGTTGGCGCGAGGTGCTGCACTCCCTGGCTGCAACCACCCGGCAGGCCGCCCACCGGCACGAATGGTTCGCCGATCTGATCGGTGGGCGTCCCCGACTCGGGCCGCACGCGCTGGCCAGGGGGGAGGCCGTGCTGGCCGCGATGGGCGACATCGGCCTGGACATCGTGGTGCCGGCCGTCGACGCGGTCGACGCGTACGTGATCGGCGCGGTGCGCCGCGAGATCACCGAGTGGCGCGCCGAGCGGGCCACCGGGATGGACAAGCGGCAGTGGCAGGCCGCCTTCGGGCCCTATCTGGAACGCGTCTTCGCCACCGGCCGATTCCCGGCGCTGGAATCGGTCGTCCGCGACGGCCCGCACCCGGACCCCGACGAGACTTTCCGGACCGGCCTCGACTTCATCCTCGACGGCATCGAGGCCCGCCTCTCGAACCGACGCGCCGGCGACAGCGTGTCTCACCCGGCGAGTTCCGCGCGCAGTGCCCCGACCGAGGCCGGGTCCCAGCCGGGGCGCGGTGCGGACCCGACCAGCAGTCGGGTGTAGGCGTGCCGCGGGTCGGTCAGGATGTCGGAGGTGCGGCCCTGTTCGACCGCCACGCCGCGATGGAGCACCAGCAGGTCGTCGGTGACCTGCTGCACCACCGCGAGGTCGTGGCTGACGAACACCAGTGCGACATCGGTCTTCGTGCGCAACTCGGTGAGCAGGTGCAGGATCTGCGCCTGGATCGACACATCCAGCGCGGAGACCGCCTCGTCGAGCACCAGGACGCGCGGTCGGGCCGCCAACGCCCGGGCGATGGACAGCCGTTGCCGCTGTCCGCCGCTGAGCCGATGCGGACGCGCGTCGGCCTCGCGCGTGCCCAGGCCGACCTGATCGAGCAGTTCGCGCACCCGCTTGTCGCGATCCGCCTCGCCGTGCAGCCGCAGTACGCCGGCCACGCACTGCGCGGCGGTGAGCCTGGGATCCAGCGAGACGTACGGGTCCTGGAAGACCATCTGGATCTCCCGGGCCCGACGCAGCCGTTCCGCCGTGCCCCGTACGCGTGACGCGCGCGGATGTCCGTCCACCGCGATGGTGCCCGCGTCCGGGCGGACCAGGCCCACCAGCATGCGCGCGATCGTGGTCTTGCCCGAGCCGGACTCGCCGACCAGGCCGAGCGAACCGCCCGGCGGCACGGTGAAGGAGATGTCGTCGGCCGCGACCGTCCGGCCGCCGCGTCGGCCCGGCAGCGCGAACTCGCGGCACAGGCCCCGTACTTCCAAAGCCGGCGTGGTCATGCGCGCACCATCTCCACAGGGTGGTCCAGGTCGGTGCGGCGGCACATCACGCTGCCGCCGCCGTCGAGTTCACGGGCGACCGGCCGCCAGGTCTCGCACGCGCCCTGAGCCGCCGGACAGCGCGCGACGAACGGGCAGCCGGGGAAGGCGTCGTCCAACGACGGCGGCCGGCCCGGGATCGGCCGGATCGGGCGCGGATCGCCCAACTCCGGTGTACAGGCGAGGAGTCCGGCCGTGTACGGGTGGCGAGGATCCTCGAACAACTGCTCGGCCGGGCGCTCCTCCACGACCCGTCCGGCGTACATCACGTACACCCGGTCGCAGTAGGCCGCGGCCAGGTGCAGGTCGTGCGTGATGAACAGCAGGCCCAGGCCGCGCCGGGCGCGGTGTTCGCGCAGGATGGCCAGGATCTCGGCCTGGGTCGTCACGTCCAGCGCGCTGGTCGCCTCGTCCGCGAGCAGCAGTTCGGGGTCGCCCGCGAGCGCCGCCGCGATCACCACCCGCTGGAGCATCCCACCGGACAACTCGTGCGGGAACTGCCGCAACCGCTCGGCCGGTCGCACGATGCCCACCGCTTCGAGCAGCCGCAGCGCCTCGGCGTACGCCTGCGCCTTCGGCCGGCCCAGGGTGTGGATCAGCCGCTCGGTGAGGAAGTCGCCGATCCGGCGCACCGGATTGAGCGAGGAACGGGGATCCTGGTGCACCATCGCCACCCGACGGGCGCGCAGTTCGCGCAGGTCGCCGGTGTCCAGGGTGAGCACGTCGCGCCCGGCCACGTCCACCCGGCCGCGGATCCGCGCGTCGCGCGGCAACATCCGCAACACGGCCTTGGCGGCGGTGGACTTGCCCGAGCCGGACTCGCCGACCAGGCCCACCACTTCGCCGCGATCCACCCGCAGGCGCACCGCGTCGAGCACCGGGCGGCGTGCGCCGACGCCGGGCAGTTCGACCGTCAGGTCCTCGATGTCCAGCAGGCGATCGTGGTCGGGCCGGTTCTCGGCGGCCACGTTCGTCTTGTCGACCATCGTCATCGTTCCCTCACCCCCAGGCGATCGGAGATCCGCACGCCGACGACGTTGAAGGCCACCACGACCAGGGCGATCGCGGTACCGGGGACCAGGGCCGGCCACAGCGCGCCCCGGACCAGCGCGGCCTGCCCCTCCTTGACCATCAGCCCCCATTCCGAACTGGGCGGCTGGGCACCGAAGCCCAGGTAGCTGAGCGTGGCCATGCCCATCAGCACCTGGCCGAACATCAGCACCAGGTAGCCGATCAGCGACGGCGCCAGGTTGGGCACGAGCCGCCGGGCGCAAATCGCGAATCCGCCCATGCCCTGCACCCGGTAGGCGTCGATGTAGGGCTTGGCCCGCTCCGCGAGCGCGATGCTGCGGGTGTACTTGGCCACCACCGGCGAGTAGGCCAGCGCGAGCGCGATCACCGCCGTGGTCAGCCCGTCGCCGAACACCGACACGATCAGGATCACGAACAACAACCCGGGGAACGCGAACATCACGTCGGTGACGCGCGAGACGAACGCGTCCACCCAACCGCCGTGCCAGGCGGCCAGCGTGCCCAGCGCGATGCCGATCACCGACGCGAGCGCGAGCAGCGCCAGCGGCGCCACCAGGCTCGGGCCGGCCCCGTGCAGCACCCGGGAGAGCAGGTCGCGCCCGGACTGGTCGGTGCCCAGCACGTGTGCGCCGTCGGGCGGCGCGAGCGAGGCGTTCAGGTCGATCGCGTCGGGTTCGTACGGCGCCACCAGTGGCGCCAGGATCGCCAACGCCGCGGTCAGCAACAGGAATCCGGCCGCGATCCGGAACGGGATCGGCCAGGTCCGCTTGGGCTTGGCCGGCTCGGGGGATGCCGTGGCGACCGACGGCACGGCGGCTTGGAGGAGGGTCATGCGGCGCTTCCTTCGAGGCGCACCCGCGGGTCGATCAGCGGGTGGACGAGGTCGACGAGCGTGGTGACGAGCATGTACGCGAGCACCATGAGCAGCAGCACGGCCTGAGTCACCGGGAAGTCGTGCGTATTGATCGCCTGGACCAGGAGCGAGCCCATACCGCTGATCCCGAAGGCGGTCTCCACCACCACGGTGCCCGCGAACAGGCTCGCGGTGATCAGGCCGCACATGGTCACCACCGGCGCGAGCGCGTTGCGCAGCACGTGTCGGCGGATCACCTTGAACTCGGACAGTCCCGCCGCGCGGGCCACGACGACGTGGTCCTGGGCGTACTGCTCCAGCATGCTCTGCCGGGTCACCCGGCTGACCACGGCCAGTTCGCCCAGGGCCAGGGAGAGCGCGGGCAGGGTCAGATGGTGGAGCCGATCGCCGAAGCCCTCGCCGGCGCCGGTGACCGGGAACCAGCCCCACTGCACGCCCAGGAAGGCGACCAGGGCCAGTGCCTTGACGAACTTGGGGATCGACGCGAGCAGTGTGGTGACCGCGACGATCACCGCGTCGACCCGCCCGCCGCGCACCGCGGACACCACGCCGAGGGCGACGCCGGCCACCACGAACAGCACGGCGGAGTAGGAGACGAGGAACAGTGTGGTGGGCACGCGCGAGGACACCAGGTCCGCGACCTGGTCGTGGTACTGCATCGAACGGCCGAGGTCGCCGTGCAGGACGCCGCCGATCCAGTCCCCGTACTGCACCCACAGCGGGTCGTCGAGGTGGTAGGCGGCCCGGACGGCGGCCAGCTTCTCCGGCGTGGCGTCCTCCTGGCCGCCGACCAGGAACGCGGCCGGGTCGCCGGGGGCGGCGTAGATGGCGCCGAAGATCACGAAGGACGCGGCGAGCAGGGTGACGAGCAGCCCAAGGGTGATGCGCAGGGCGCGGGCGGGCATGGGAGACACCTCCGGGGGCGGGGAAACGGGCCGGGGCGCGCCGGTGGGGCCGGCGCGGGACGTCAGCCCTTGGCGCCGAGGTCGGCCAGCCACGGGTAGGCGACGTTGGACATCGACGCGGGGGCGCCGGTCAGCTTGGTGCTGGTGACCAGCACGTTCGGCACCTGGACCAGCGGCAGCCACACCGCGTCGGCGGTGAACCGGCGCTCGGCCTCGACCAGCAGTTTGGCCCGGGACGCGTCGTCGGTGGTGCGCAGCGCCTCGTTGACGACCTTGTCGTACTCGGGCGAACTGAAGCCGACCCAGTTGTTGTTCGAGCCGGTGAGCGCGTTGTCGTAGAAACCGGCCGGGTCGGCCTTGGAGATGTACCAGTCGTCGGCGAACATGTCGACGCTCTTGCGCAGCGCCTGGTCGGTGTACAGGGAGGTGAAGTCGGCGCCGGACATGGTCTTGATCTGGGCCTTGAGGCCGATCCGGTGGGCCGCGTCCACCACCGCGTTGGCGATCAGGTTGCGGGTGGGCGTGCCGTCGTTGGCGATCACGAGGGTGGGGGCCGCCGGGCCCAGTTCGGTGACCAGCTTCCTCGCCGCGTCCAGGTCGGCGGCGGTGGGCTGCGCCGGGGCGCCCTGGAGGGCGTCGTAGCCGGCCTGGAAGGTGGCCTTCTCATAGCCCCACGCGCCCGGTCCCAGGGGGGTCTTCCAGGGGGTGGCCAGTCCGGCGAAGGCCGCCTTGGCGATGCCCTGGCGATCCAGCGCGAGCGAGAGCGCGCGCCGCACGCGCGGGTCCTTCATGCCGCCGCGCTCGGTGGGGATGAGCGTCCAGGCGCGGGAGGAGGAGCCGTAGGAGACGGTGAGCGCGCCGTTGCCGGCCAGGGGCGGGACGGCGCTCATCGTGGTCAGGTAGGTGCCGTCGGCGGCGCCGGTGGTCATGCTGTTGACCATGGCGTTCTCGTCGGCCCAGCCGAAGGTGGCCGAACGCACCAGCGGCTTGCGGGACTTGTCCCAGTAGGCGTCGTAGCGCTCCAGGGTGATCCTGCTGCCGGCCTTCCATTCCTTGAGGGTGTACGGGCCCGTGCAGGCGTCGGTGCGGCCCGGGGTGCCGTAGTCCTTGCCCGCGGGCTCGGCCTGTTCGCGGTCGAGCACGACGCCCGCGTTGCCCGCGAGTGCCTTGGTGAACAGCGCGTCGGGTTCCTTCAGGCGTACGGTGACCTCGGCGTCGCCGGTGCGTTCGATGGAGGCGACCCGCTCGAACTCGTCCGACTCGTTCCTGCCGTCGGCGGCGTGCCGTTGCAGGCTCCACACCACGTCGTCGGCGGTCATCGGCGAACCGTCGTGGAAGGTGACGCCGGCGCGCAGCTTGAGGACCAGCGTGGTGGGGTCGGTGTAGGTGGCGGAGTCGGCCAGGTGCGGGCGCGAACTCAGGTCGGGTTGGGTCTGGAACAGTCGTTCGCAGACGTTCGCGAGCAGTGCGTTCGAGTCGCTGTCCGAACGCACGTCCAGGTCCAGCGACTTGGGTTCCTTGGCGAGCAGCCATCTGACGCTGTCCACGGGGCCGGTGCCCTTGGCGGTGGTGTCGGTCAGCGCGAGGTCGGCGGGTTTGCCGGGGGCGCCCGCGGGGTGGTTGCCGGCGGTGGTCTTGTTGGAGCAGGCGGTGCTCAGGCCGAGCAGGGCCGCGAGGCCGAGGGCGGCGAGGGTGCGGGGGCGGGTACGGATGCGGGGCATGCGACTCTCCGGGGATGCGGGCGTGCGGGGACGCGGAGTGCGGAGTGCGGGTGCGGGTGCGGGGATGCGAGGCCGAGCGGCGTCGGGAGCGGCGGGTTCAGGCGCCGCCGGGGCCGTCGTGCAGGTTCCAGGGCAGGAGTTCGTACTCGTGGTCGCACGGGGTGCCCGCGGTGACGCGGTATTCGCCCGTGGTCAGATCGACGCAACTGGACAGGAGCGTCGCCCACTGTCGGACGGCCGCTCGGGCCGGATCCGGGTGGGTGCACAACGATTCGGGGTAGCCGAGGTGGTCGGACATCGCGGCGTGGATCAGCTTGCGGGTCGCGGCCGGGTCGCCCGCGTCCCGGCAGCGCCGCAGGCCGGCCTCGGCGCGCGGCACCCGGAGCAGCGAATCCGGCGCCGAGGGGCGGTAGTTCGCGGCCAGCTGGGTGGGCATGAAGGCCTGGTAGTGATTGCCGTGCACGAGCAGGCCGTCGTCGGGATACATCCAGCCGTTGGCGCCGGGGGTGGTCTCGACGTCGATCGCGAAGCCCGCGCGGTGGGTGAGCAGGGCGTTGCTGGCGATGTGTGCGCGGGTGCGGAAGAGCACGTCCAGCGCCTCGGCCGGGTTGGCGCAGTCGAGTACGCGGCGCCGGATCAGCGTCTGGGGGATGCCGATGGCGTGGTCGAAGCGCCCGCCGAGGCCGTTGGCGTTGAGGGCGAGGCCGGCCGAGTTGGCGCCCTGCCGGCCGACCTGGCCCGCCTCGACCTGCATCACCACGGTGGGCTTGCCGGGCTGGACCACGCGCACGACCATGACCGTCTCGCGCACGCCGTGGCGCCAGTCCCAGTTCTGGCCGGCGTACACGTGGCCGTCGCCGGAGGCCGGTTCGAGCAGGGCGAAGGAGGTGCAGCCGTCGGGGGTCTCCGGGGTCGGCGACGCGCCCGGTGCGGCGGGGGCTCCCATCGCGGCGAAGGTGTCGTCGTAGATGATCTCGCCGCGGGCGTTGAGGGCGAGGATGTCGAGCAGGTCCAGGCCGGCGCCCTCGGCGATCCCGGTCATCTCCTCGACCAGGTCGGGGGCGAAGGCACGGGACGGGGCGAGCCAGTGTTCGGCGCGGGCGGTCACCTGACTCCAGGTCAGGCCGCCGGCGGCGCCGAACGCCTCGGCGTAGTAGTCGACAGCGGTATGGATGAGCGCGCTCGCCCCTTCGCCGTACTGGCGGCCCCGGCTCCGGGGCTCGCCGCCGATCTCGATGGTCGGAAGGGACACGCCACTCACGTCGTCTCCTGGGGTGCTGGGGTATGGGGGGTCCGCCGTGCGGGGGGTCACGGGGGTCGCGGCGACACTTGTCGTCCCGGGTCGTCCCGGGCCGGGTGGTTCGATCCGCACTGCCGTAACAGTCATTACGAGATCGCGGTAACATGTATTGCTTGTTTCATGAGGAGAGTAATGGTTGATACCGGGGAGTCAAGAGGCGTGAGCGAACAACCGCAGGAGAATCCGGCGCTGGCCCGAGTCCGGGCGGCGATCCGCGAGCAATGGGCCGACCTGTCTCCGGCCGAGCGGAACGTGGCCAGATACCTGACCAACTGCTCCCCCGAGCAGGTACTCTTCGCCAGCGCCGCGGATCTCGGCGCGAGCATCGGCGTCAGCAACGCCACCGTGGTGCGCACCCTGCAACGCCTGGGCCTGGGCGGCCTGTCCGCGCTCAAGCGCGACATCGCCGCCGACTTCGTCACGGACGTGGCCCCCGAGGTGCGGGTCCGGCAACGGATCACCCAGGTCGGCCAGGACCTCGACGGCATCCGGGCCAGGGTCTACGACGAGGCGATCGAACGGCTGGAACACGGCCGGGCCAACCTGGACGCGACCGCCTTCCGCCGGGCCACCCAACTGCTGGCCGACGCCGGCGAGGTGCTGGCGTACGGCGTCGGCGCCTCCGAACTGGCCGGCCGCCACCTCGCGCTCAAGCTCAACCGCATGGGCCGGCGGGCCCGCTTCGTGGGCACCACCGGTTTCGCGCTGGCCGACGAACTGCTCACGCTGCGCCGCCAGGACGTGGTGGTGATGTTCGTCCCTGGGCGATTCCTGCACGACATGGAGGTACTGCTGGACCGCGCCCGCGTACTCGGCGCCGGCATCGTGGTGGTCACCGACGAACTGGTGGAACGCCTGGCCGACACGGCGGACGCGGTCCTGTACGCCCCCCACACCCCGACCGGCATCACCACCGAATCCCTGGCCGCACTCGTCCTCGGCGACGCACTCCTACTGGCCGTCGCCTCCCTCGACGAAACCCGCTCCGTCGAACACTCCCACCAGCTCACATCCCTGCGAGCCCAACTCCTCGACCCCAGGGAGAACCGCCCCAAACGCTGAAACCGAGGCAAGGGGCGGTCGGTCAGTCGTGGGTCGGTGGGTGTTTGGGGGCGGGGACCGGGACTTCGGTGCGGAATTGGAGGCAGTCGGCCGCCGGGTTGTCCCGGGTGCATTCGAGCATGTACGCGAGGTAGCCGCGGGCCGTGTCGAGTTGGTCCATCTGGGCCTCGATGGCGGTGATCCTCGAGGTGACGGTGTCGCGCCAGTCGTGTGTCGCGGTGCGGCCGGCCAGGACGGCGGCTATCTCGTCGAGCGACATCAGGCCGGTGTCGCGCCACAGGCGGATCAGCGCGATTCGGTACAGGTGTTCCGCGTCGTAGTAGCGCCGGCCCGCGCGGCGGTGCGGGGTGATCAGCCCTCGGCGCTCCCAGTAGTGCAGCGTCGAGATCGGCAGGTCGAAGCGGTCCGCGACGTCGCCGACCGCGACCGGGGTGTCCCTCATCGCCTCAGTTGACCTCAACCCGGGTTGAGAAGGCAAGGTCGATCCCACTCGACCCGGCCCCGGGCGCGGAAGTCCGCGCCGGCCGCGAGTCGGTCTGCCACGCGCACCTCGGGAGAGCCGATGAGAACCGTCCGCGACACGAGTACGCCGCCGACCTCGATCGGCGAGCGGGCGATCCGGCGCCGGGAGCGACTGGTGCTCGTACTTGCCTGCGTGGTCTCGTTCGTGGTGGTCCTGGACGCGACGATCGTGTCCGTGGCACTGCCGGACATCCGGGTCGACCTCGGCTATTCCCCCGCGGCGCTGCCCTGGGTGGTCAACGCCTACACGCTCGCGTTCGCCGGGTTCCTCCTCCTCGGCGGACGCTGCTGCGACGTGTACGGGCTGCGCCGGAGCCTCGCCGTCGGGATGGCCCTCTTCACGGCGGCCGGGCTCGTCTGCGGACTGGCCACCTCGCCGGCGGTGTTGTCCGCGGCCCGGGCGGCGCAGGGCCTGGGAGCGGCGTTGTCGATGCCCGCCACGCTGTCCGTGCTCACCGCCACGTTCGCGGAAGGGCCGCGTCGGGCCCGGGTGTTGGGCACCTGGAGCGCGGTCGGCGGGATCGCCGCGACGGCGGGGCCCGTGCTCGGCGGGGTGCTGACCCAGTGGCTCGGGTGGCGCTGGGTGTTCCTGGTGAACGTCCCGCTGGGGGTGGGCGCCGTGGCCGTCGGCCTCGCCGTACTCGCGCCGTACCGACGCGGATCGGGCGGGACCGGCCGGCTCGACGTCGGCGGCGCGATCCTGGCCACGTCGGGGCTGGTGGCCGTGGTGTTCGCCGTGATGCGTTCCGAGGCGGTGGGGTGGGCGAGTTCGTCGGTGTGGGCCGTGCTGGTGGTCGGCGTGCTGTTGCTCGGCCTCTTCCCCGTACATCAGGCCCGGTGGGCGGCCGATCCGCTGCTGCCGCCGGGGTTGTTCCGGTTGCGGTCGGTGCGCGGCGCCAACGTGGTGATGTTCCTGGTGGCACTGGGTTTCGTCGCGACGCTGATCGTCTTGTCGTTCCACATGCGGTACGTCCGCGGTTACACACCGCTGCGCGCCGGATGCGGATTCCTGCCGATCGGCCTCGGCATGATGGTCGGGGCACGAACCGCCGGATCACTGAGCCTTCGGCTCGGCCCACGCCGCGCCGTCTCCGCGTACTGCGCCTTGGGCGCGGTGGGGCTCACCGCGCTCGCGGCGTCCGCGACCGCCGGCGCGCACGGCCGCTATTGGTGGGCCGTCGCCGTCCCGGGCGTGCTGTTCGGGCTCGGAACCGCCGCCGCCTTCACGCCGATCACGTTGGCCGCCACCGCGGGTGTTTCGCCCGCCCGAGGCGGTGTGGCGGCCGGGCTGCTCAACACCGTCCGCCAGGTCGGCGGCGCCGTCGGCCTGGCGGTCCTGAGCACGATCGCCTCCGCCGTGACGGGCGCGCACGGCGACGAGGGCCGAACACCCACCCCGCAAGCCCTCGCCGACGGATACGCGGCGGCCCTGGCGGTGGCGGCCGGCTGCGTGGCCGGCGCATCGGTGGTGGCCCTCGTCGTGATGCCGCGAACCACCCGACCGCCGGCGGACCGTGCGCCGACCTCGCGCGCATGAGGCCCGCCCCCACACGAACCCGAATGCCCCACGGCCCCGGCCGCTTCATGTCACAGCCTCGTCAGCCGGCCCCGGGAGGATCGACCGCCCCGGCGGCCGCGGTCACGCGGGGATCGCCTGCCGGTTGCCGGCGCGCGGGGGTGTCGGTGGGCGTGGTCGCCGTCAGCCACAGGCCGGTGAACACGGCGCCGATCAGGGTGATCACGCCGGCCACCAGGAACGCGCTGTTCAGGCCCGCCTCGAACGAGGCACCGTCGGATTGCCGCGTGCGCACGACGGCCCCGAGCACCGCCACACCCAGCACGGCGCCGATCTGGCGCGTGGTGCTGCTGATGCCCGCGGCAAGCCCTCCCTCCTGTGGGTCGACCGCCTGGATGGCGGCGCCGGTGAGCGGGGACATGGTCAGGGCGAAGCCGATACCGACGATCGCCAGTCGCCACCACACGTTGCCGTAGCCGGTGTGCGCGTGCACGAAGCCCAGCGCCAGCAGCCCGAGTCCGGCCAGTGTCAGGCCGGCGGTCACCACGACGCGAAAGCCGTATCGGGCGGCGAGCCTGCCCGCGAACGGGCTGACGATCACCATCGCGAGCGTGGCCGGCAGGGTCTGCAGGCCGGCGCGCACCAGCGAACTGCCCTGGACGTACACGAAGAACTGGGAGAAGAAGAACGTCGAGCCCATGAGCGCGAAGCCCACCACGACCATGGCGGTGTTGGACACGGTGAACAGTCGCCGGCGGAACAACCGCGGCGGCAGCACGGGGTTGGCGCGGCGCCCCTCCACGACGACGAAGGCGGCGAGGACCACGACCGCGGCGGCGAAACCGCCCAGGATCGGCGGCGAGGTCCAGCCGCGGCTGCCGCCCTCGATCAGTGCATACGTCAGCGTCCCCACGCCGAGGACGGACAACACCGTCCCGGGGACGTCGATCGCGGGCGCGTTCGGATTGCGGGATTCGTCCAGGAGGCGCAGCCCGGCCGCCAGGAGCAGCACGCCGATGGGCACGTTGATCAGGAAGATGGCGGGCCACCCGAAGGCATCGGCCAACAGGCCACCCGCCGGTGGGCCGGCGGCCATGCCGATGCCGCTGAATCCGGCCCACAGTCCGATCGCCTTCACTCGTTCCCGCGGAACGGGATGGGCGGCGACGAGCAGGGCCAACGACGCCGGGCTCAGCGCGGCGGCGCCGACGCCCTGGAGCACCCGTCCGGCGAGCAACCAGCCGACCGAGGGCGCCATGGCGCACATCAACGACGCGAGGGTGAACACCGCCACGCCGGACAGGAACACCCGTTTTCGGCCGAAGCGGTCGGCGAACACGCCGCCGGACAGCAGCAACATGGCCACCAGCAGCACATAGGCGTCGACGATCCATTGCAGGCCGGTCAGTTCGGTGTGCAGGCGCTCCTGCATGTCGGGCAGCGCCGCGCCGACGATCGTGTTGTCGAGCAGCACCATGAACTGGCCCACGCAGGTCGAAGCGAGCAACGCCGTCCGGCTCGATCGACCGCCTGCGGCCACAGGCAATGCGGCCATGCTCGTCCCCCTCCTTCGCCCGGTAAGACCGGGAATAGCCGACTTGCCGGCACAAAACAGCCCGACAAGACTCACAAACGCAGGTGAATACTGCGTTAGAGAGGACTGTAAAGCGCATCCATCCACTAAGGCAAGCGCCAGCTGCGTTAAGGTGAGCGGATGGACGAGCCACGGATGAACGAGCCGCAGGTGGATGAGCCACAACGAGCCCGGCGGCCCGGCGGGCGCAGCGCCCGCGTCCGCGCGGCGGTACACCAGGCCGTCACGGATCTGGTCGGCGAACGCGGCTACAGCGGCTTCACCATCGGCGAGGTCGCGGCCCGCGCCGGTGTGGCCGACACGAGCATCTATCGCAGGTGGGGCAGCCTGGAGAATCTGCTCGCCGACGTGACGAACTCCCGCCTCACCGCACGGTCGCCGATGCCCGACACCGGAAGCCTGTCCGGCGACCTCCACACCTACGCGGCCAACGTGGCCCGCGAAATCACCGGCCCCGACGGCCCGGCGGTGTTGCGCCTGACCATCGCGCTGTCCGACATGGACGAACAGGGCCTGCGGGCGCGCGACGACTTCCTCGCCGAACGCTCCCGGCAACTGCAGTCGATGCTCGACCGCGCCACCGAGCGCGGGGAAAACCCACCCGACGCGCTCGACGTACTCGACCACGTCATGGCCCCGATGTACATCCGAGTCCTGCTCGGGATCGGCGCGCTCACTCCGGACTACATCGACGGGCTGGTCGACCGACTGTTGTCGTGACCCGCCTCCGGCCGGGTAATCCCGCAATCGACCCGGTCACGAATCGACCCACCCCGCCTCGCCCACACTTCGCCGCACCTCCTGGTCGGACCGAAATCGGCCGGGCGTACACCCGATCAGACCCTTGAAGGTGCGGACGAAGTGGGGCTGATCGTGGTAGCCGGTCTCCGTGGCCGCCTCCGTCCACGACAGCCCCGCGTCATGCAGTTGCAACGCCGCGCGCAGGCGCAGGACTTGGGCCATGGTCTTGGGCGACGTGCCGATCTGCTCGCGGAAGCGCCGCTCCAGGCGCCGTACGCTCCAGCCGGCCGCGTCGGCCAGCTCGTCCACTCGCGCGCATCCGTCCACTCGCACCAACTCCCGCCAGGCGTCCACGACTTCGGGACAACAAAGTGGACCGTCCCGGAGCCGGGCGGCAAGCAGGTCCTCGACCAAGCCGAAACGGCCCGACCAGTCCGGGCATTCGGCCAGGCGTTCGTCGAAGTGCCGCTCCCGCGAGCCGAGCAGGTGTACGGGGTCCAGCGGCCGGTCAACCCATTCGGCCATCGGGAGGCCGCAGATCCGGTAGGCCGCGAGCGGCGTCAGCAGCACGGTGACGCCCGCCAGGACACCGGTGTGCTCGCCGATCACGGTCTTCGTACAACCCCCGGTGACCATCGACGTTCCGGACACGGCACGCCTCGGGTCGATCGCGTCGACCACCCGCACCGGTTCGCCGAACCCGATCATCACCCTGACGACCCCGTCAGGCACGACGAACCGGTGTCTGGTGCCACGGGCTCGGAGGCGGAATCCACGCAGGCCCAACACCTGTCCGCGCAATGCCGGACTCGCCCTTCGGGCCACGAACTCCCCTGCCTCCGCACCGTTTGCCGCAGGGCTCACCTCGGCGCGGACGGCACTCGTCGCGCTCCCACCACCGCGCGCTTCACGGCGCCTGTCCCCCGACGGTCGACCGGCTTCTCGCATATCGACGCACAGTAGCGTGTCGGTCACGGCGCCGACGAGCCCGGAATCGGACCGTTTGACCGCCGGAACGCGCCGCAGCCCCCACCGTGACGTATTCGTGCAATACACGCGCCCTCGAACCCGCCAATCTGGGACTCGGGCACGGCGATCCCGCACCGCCGGCTCCTCGGTCGTGAATCGGCCGCGAATCGGCCGCGGGGCGGGCTGCGGACGGACGAAGAAGTACCGATATCGCCGCTTCGACCGACCGGCTGCCCGTCGACGGGGGACGGGCAGCACCGGGGGGAGGGCGCTGCCCGCGCCCGTGTCGCCGGTCCGGCCTCCCCGGCGAACGGACCGGCGCCCGCGACCGGTCATGAACATCAAGACGCCCTCGGACGCGCCCGGGTCCTCGACCCGCGGCAGACACGAATCGCCACCTCGTGTGATGCCGCGCCCGATCCGCGGGGCGGCCGCCCGGGCCGAGGCACCACCCATGCCTCGGCCCGGAGCCGTGCTTGTCCTCATGCCCCCGGGAGGGAGGCACCGGGCAGCCAAGCCCTCCGGGCCCGGTGGGGACGATCGCGAACCCCTCGCGACGGAGCAGCGGGTCGGGGTCGGGCAACGCTCGACGCGCGGGCCGGCAGGGCGTACCCGGCGCGACCTCCACCCCGCTCGTCCGCGCCGAGATCAACGGCGAAGCCGGAGCCGGGTCGTCGCGACCGGAATCGTGCGCGGCCCCGGTGTGCTTCCGGACCGCCCATCCGCAAACCCGCCGCCGGGCGTCAAGGCACCGTGACGACGATCTTGCCGCGGGCGTGGCCGAGGGCGCTGACGTCGTGCGCGGTGGCGATCTCCTTCAGCGGGAACACCGCGTGCAGCGGGACGGTGAGGCGGCCCGCGTCGGCCAGTTCGGCCGCCAGGGGCAGTCCGGCCCAGCCCGGCGACCGCCCCACCTCGGAGCGGCAGAAGCGCACACCGTGCCGAGCCGCGTCGAAGTCCGCGATGGTCACCACACGGTCCGGGTCGCCGGCGATGGCCACAAGGTCGGCGAGAGAGCCCTTGCCGGCCGCGTCCAGCACCACATCGACCCCGCGCGGAGCGAGCGCGGCAACCCGATCGGCCAGCCCCGGCCCGTAGGTGACCGGTACGACCCCGAACCGCTCCAGGAAACCGTGGTTGCCCTCGCTCGCGGTGCCGATCACGGCAAGGCCCCGGGCCCGGGCGAGCTGCGCCGTGATGGTGCCGACGCCCCCGG
This sequence comes from Embleya sp. NPDC056575, assembly GCF_042793325.1. NCBI lineage: Bacteria > Bacillati > Actinomycetota > Actinomycetes > Kitasatosporales > Streptomycetaceae > Embleya > Embleya sp. NPDC056575. The sequence continues at coordinate 168,015 of NZ_JBHTVA010000002.1, read as the reverse complement.
CGGCGCCCTCGATCAACAAGACCATGCCCTCGGCGGCGGCCAAGGCCTCCAATACCCGCGTGGCCGTGTCGATGTTGCCCGCCGCGCCACCCGCCTCCGCGAAGGACCACGACCGAGGCTTGGGCGCCCACGCCTCCAGCACGGCGTACTCGGCCGCGGCGCCGCCCTGATCCACGAACGGAACGAGACCGAACACCGCGTCTCCCACGGCGGTGCCGATCACCCCCTCCCCCACCTCGTCGACGATTCCCGCGGCATCCATGCCCGGTGTATGGGGGAAGTCCAGCGAGACGAAGTCCCGCAGCCTCCCCGAACGCAGGTACCAGTCGGCAGGGGTGACACCGGCGGCCCGCACCGCGATGCGGACCCGCCCGGGCCCCGCGTGCGGCTCCTCGACCTCCTCGACGGCGAAAACCTCGGAACCGCCATAGCGGTGGTACTGCACAGCGAACACGGTCAACCTCCGTACACACGCCCGTCGTTCGGCGGGAGACTTCGACGGCCGCGCGCCTTCGCGGCCGACGGTCGGCCGCGAAACACCGCGGCACCACGTCACGCTAACCCGCCAAACGGACGACCCCTTCCGTTTGTGCTTAAGTGGGAGACATGCCTGCCCGACTGTCTCGGAACCCCCCTCCCACTGCCTCCGGCACCCCCGCCAGGGGCCAAAGGGCCGACGCCCGGAACAACCGTGCCCGGCTCCTCCGCGCCGCCCGCGACGCGTACGCCCTCGACGGCCCCGGGGTGTCCTCCAGCGCGATCGCCCGCAGAGCGGGCGTGGGCGCCGCCACCCTCTACCGGCACTTCCCCACCCGCGGCTCACTGATCGCCGCCGCGTTCTCCGAACAGCTCGCCCAGTGCCTCGCCGCCGTCGACGAGGCCATACGGGACGACGATCCCTGGCACGGACTGCGCACCGCCCTCACCGAGGTCTGCATGATGCAGGCCCGGGACCGAGGGTTCAGCGCCGCGGTCCTCGCCGAATTCCCCGACGCGCCCGAGGTCCGGCGCGAACGTGTCCGCGCCGAGGCGGGACTGGCCCGGCTGGTACAGCGGGCGAAGGACGCCGGACAACTGCGCCGGGACTTCGACACCAGCGACATCACCCTCCTGCTCCTGGCCAACAACGGCGTCCTGCGCGACTCCCCGGCGGACTCCGTCGCCGCGTCCCGCCGCCTGCTCGCCTACTTCCTCCAGTCCTGCCGGCCATCGGCCGACACTCCCCTGCCCGCCCCGGCCCCACTGCGCCTCGACGACCTCCACCGACCGACGCGTCGAGCGAAGTGACGCGGCCCCGCCCGAGGCGCCGGGCCGGGGCCCTGGAGTCTTCGTCACCTACACGGACGCCGGCGGCACGGGTTCACCGGGTCGACGTTCACTCGTCCTCGTCCGCCCACCGGTCCAAAAGCGTGGCCGGGTCGTCGCCGCCGGGCGGTGGGATGTACCGCGCGCCCGGGGCGGCGTGCGCGGGTGGTGTGTAGGAGCCGCGATCGATCAGGCGGTGGATGTTGGCGCGGTAGATCTCGTCGACGTCGGCATGGCCCGTCGGATCGTGGTCGAGCCACAGATTGGCCGGGTGTACGGGATGGTCGTACATCCGGCGGAAGAGTTCGGTGCGCAGGTCCTTCAGCCAGTTGGAGTTGAGGTTCATCGTCCGGAATCGGCGCAGCGCCTCGATGTCCACGATGCCGGCGACGAAGCTGTTCGTGCCGGAGACGGTGTGTGCGATCACGGCGCCGAGGTGGTCGACGATGTGCGAGTGCCCGCCGGCGATGTCGTACGGGTGCCGGGCGTCGGGAGTCACGTACACCGGGCCGACGTTCGGGCAGACCATGTACAGGGAGTTGAAGTGCGCGTGGGCCCGGTTCTGCAGGAGCCACGTGCCGCCGGGGTCGGGGCCGGCCTGGGTCATCGGCACCGCCTCGCTGGGGCGGTACACCACCTCGGCACCGTTCAGCGCCAACGCCCTTACCGCCTCCGGGTATTCGCCGTCGCTACAGCAGATCGTGCCGATGTTGCCGATGTCCGGGGTGCGCAGGACCGGGTAGAAGGCGTCGATCCCGTCGCCGAACACCTCGACCCAGCGGTCGTAGACGTCGTGCGGGGTGCACGAGCGCTCGCGGCACCAGACGTGGTTCTTGGCGGCGCGGTGCACGATCTCGCCGTCGGGGGAGATCACGAACAACACGTTGAAGTAGCGGTCGGCGACGATCTCGGGCCAGCGGGCCTTGCACTGGACCACGAGGTAGGTGCCGTAGTGGCGGGCGAGGGCGGCGAGGCGGTCGGTCTCGGGGCCGGGGATGTCGATGAACAGGTCCCGGGCGGCCCGGACGTGCGGGAGGTCGAAGATCTCGTCGGTGAAGCCGGTGAGCGCGCCCTCGGCGAGCGCGATCAGCTTGACCGGCATGTTGATCCCGATGGTCGAGACCGCGGCGTGGATGGCGTCCTCGATGGTGTCGAGGTTGCGGGTGATGTGCCTCCGGGCGCCGATGCCGTGCACGATGGTCGACAGTCCGACGGCCATGTACGGCGCGATCGGTTCGGGACCGCTCATGCGCCGCACCAGTCGATCGCCGCGAGCGCGTAGGTGCGGGCCGCGCAGATGATCTCGTCGACCGCGCAACGTTCGTCGTAGGCGTGCGCCATGGCCAGTTCACCCGGACCCAGGCCCACGGTCGGAATACCCGCCCGGCAGAGCCAGGTGGCGTCGGTCGCGGAGGGGAACGCCTCGATGCCGGGCCGGGCCGCGTATCGACTGTCGTGCCCGGCCAGTTCGCGCGCGCCGGCCACGACGTTGCACAGCGGATGGGTCGCGTCCACGCGCGAGCCGGGGTAGCACAGTTGCCAGGTGACCACGGGCGGGTGGTCGCGCAGCCACGGGTCGGTGGCGGCGACGTGCGCGATGTGACTCTCGATCTCCGCCCGAATCGTGTCCTGTTCCTCGGCCGGCGGGTGGAACACCGCGTAGACCATGCTCATTTGGTCCGGGATGAACGCACCGCTGCGCGAGTGCCGGGCGCCGCCGTCGAGGGCGCCGGGGGCGATGGTGAACTGGCCGGGTTCGAAGAGCGGGTCGAACTTGGTGATCGCCCAGTCGTGTTCGAGGCGTCGCAGGGCCTCGTGGATCACCAGCCCCCGGTCGATGGCGCTGACCGCGATCGGGTCCCGCGTGCCCTGCCCGCGCAACATGCGCCCGCGCATCGACGAGTGCGCGCTCTTGCCGACCACGTCGACCCGCATCACCAGCACGCCGGGGGTCGCGGCCATCACGGTCAACGGCCGGGCCGCGCCGGTGGGTTCGGCCACGATCGCGGCGTCGGCGGTGTAGCCGCGCGCGAGCACCGCCGAGGTGCCCATGTGGTGTTCGAGGTTCTCCTCGCCGACCACGGCCTGGAGGATCAGGTCGCCGCGCAGCCGCACCCCGGCCTCGCGCAGCGCGCGGGCCGCGAACGCCTGCGCGACCAGGCCGCTCTTCATGTCCGCCGAGCCGCGGCCGTGGATCCAGCCGTCCTCGACCGCCCCGTCGAACGGGTCGCCGGAGCGCCAGGCGGCGGGGTCGCCGGGTGGGACGACGTCGACGTGACCGTTGAAAATCAACGAACGGCCGCCACCGGTACCGCGGATCACCCCGACCGCGTTGTCCCGCCCGGGGTCGACCGCGAACACGTCGACCTCGGCGCCGGCGTCGGCGTACACGCCCGCCAGCAGGCGGGAGACCGCGCCCTCGGCGCCCACCACGTCGGCGTAGTCCTCGCCGGGGAAGGTCGGCGTGACGCTCGGGATGCGGATGGCCGCGGCGACGGTGGCCAGCAACTCCTCGCGCAGGCCGTCGATTCGGGTGAGCACCTGCTCGTGTGCGGTCATCGGCCGTTCTCCGTTTCGGGTTCGTCGCCGGCGTCCGCGAGGTCGCCGCTGTCGTGCACGGTGCGTCCGCCCAGGAGGGTGCGCAGCACCCGGGTGCCCGCGAGGTCGTCGATGTCGCAGCGCGAGGGGTCGCGGTCGACGATCGCGATGTCCGCGTGGTGACCGGGTACCAATGCCCCGATGTCCGGCCAGTCCAGCACCCGGGCGGCGCCGGTGGTCCACATCTCCAGTGCCTGCGCGCGGGTGAGTACCTGGTCGGGACCGGCGTTGCGGTGACCGGAGCCGGCGAACTCGTGCGTCTGGGCGAGTTTGATCTGCTCCCACGGGTTCTTCGGTCCCCAGTCGGTGCCGCCGCCGAGGTCGAAGCCCGCGTCGAGCAGTCGGCGCAGGGGGACGAGATCGCGCCACACGTGCTCGCCCATCCGCTCCCCGTACATCCGGCCCTTGCCCCACGCGAAGCCGACCGACGTGGTGACCTGGAATCCGAGCGCGCGGTAGCGGCGGACCTGGTCGGGGGTGATGGTGATCGCGTGTTGCAGGATCCAGCGCCGATCGCGGAAGTCGTGTTCGCGGACCACACGTTCGGCGATCGCGAGGAAGTCGTCGTGCTCGCGGAAGGCGCCCATGCACATGTTCGCGCGGATGCCGCGCTCGGCGCAGAACCGGACGAACAGTTCCTCCTTCTCCAGGGACAGGAACCGAACTCCGCGGGTCGGCCGCCCGAACGGGTCGGGGTAGGGCTCGTGTGTCGCGAAATAGCCGGAGAAGCACGGCCCGCCCGGGCTCATGGTGATGCCGTCGACGCGCAACAACTCGTCGTCCCGCTCGGAGGGTTGTGCGGTCAGCCGCTCCAGGCGGGCCCCGAAGTCGGCCGTGGTCAGCGGCTCGAACGGGCTGAAGATGACCGATTCGATGTCCGGCGCGGTCAGCACGCGGAAGGTGAGCAGGCCCTGGGCGCGCAAGTGCCGGTAGACGTCGATGTGTTCGGGTTCCATCGCGTGGCCCTCGTACACCGTGGTCACCCCGCGCGCGGTGAAGCGGGCCATCTCGTCGAGGGTGCCCTGTACGGCGCGGGCGGGGTCGAGCGGGGGCAGTTTGCTCAGGATCTGGGACCAGAACGGGTCGTACGTGTAGTAGTTGGTGACCGGTCCGCGCAGGATGCCGGTGAGTGCGCCGTCGTCGTCCTTGTCGATCTCGACGTCGCAGACGCGGTCGGGGATGAAGGCGCTCAGCCCGACGGCGCGCAGTCCCGCGCTGTTGAACGCCACCACGTTCGGCATGCGCGGCGCCCATGCCTGGATCAGCACGGGGTGATCGGCGGTCGCCGCGTCCAGGGTGTGCCGGTCGGGCAGGCGCCGTTCGGCGAGGTCGGCCGACGAGCGCCGGACGAAGTAGTGCGGTTCCCCGACCGGCGTGCACATGATCCACTCGCCCGGGGGTGTGTGTGCCGCGTGCTCGCGGATCCGGGCCACGATGTCGGCGTGGTCGACGGCGTCGGTCAGGTCGACCAGGCCCGCGGCCAGGCCACCGAAGTGCAGCACGTGCGGGTGGGTGTCGATCAGACCGGGCAGCACGGTCGCCCCGGCGACGTCGATCCTCCGCGCGCCCGGGCCCGCGAGGCTCGCCATGTCGCGGGCGCCGCCGGTGGCGAGCACCCGTCCCGCCTCGACCACCAGCGCCTCGGCGTCCGGCGCGGACCGATCGAGGGTCAGTACGTTGCCACCGGTGATGAGTGTCCTGGCCATCCGCTGCCTCCGCTCCGACCGGCGGGTCCGGTCATCGGGTGAAGGTAGGCGTGGACGCGGTGGGGCACATCGATCCAACGGTTGACACCCGACCTTGACCCCCGGCCTCGGGCGCGGTTAGGTTCCTCCTGCCTCCCTTCGACCTCCTCGTGTCGATCTCCTCCGGTCGGCCGCCTCGGTCGACCTCTCCTCGACCCTTCCTTCGGACGAAGCGGGCGGCCTCCCATGCACCCCATGCATCCCAGCGGCACACGATCGAGCGTCGGCCCGCGAAGCGTCGCCGAGTTCAAGGCGCAGACGATGGACTTCCTGGCCGAGTCGGTCTCGGCGACCGGAATGGTCTTCTATTCCGTCGACGCGGGCCTGAACGCGGTCGGCCACGTCTTCCGGGCCATCCCGCCGGTGCGCAACGTCGGCTACCTGAGCCATTTCCATCTGCTCGATCCGTTCCACCCCAGGCGGTTCGCCGCGTCGGACACCCCGCTGGCGACGCTGTTCGACCTGGGGGAACGATTCGACGCGTCGGACTACTACCGGCACTTCATGCGTCCGCTCGGGATCCGCTACGAGGCCGAGTTGTACCTGCGTCACGAGGGCCGGCTCGTGGGGGGTGTGTCGCTGTTGCGGGACGCGCGCGAGGGCGATTTCACCGCGCGCGAGCTGCGGTTTCTGCGCAAGGCGCACCCGTACGTGGAGTACGCGTTCGGGGCGTGGCAGCAGCCGGCGGTCGATCCGGCCCCCGAGGCGGCCTGGGAGCTGACCGCGCGCGAGGCCGAGGTCGTCGCCCTGCTGCTCGACGGCGCCACGAACGCCGAGATCGGCCGTGTGTTGTCGATCGGCGTGCCGACGGTCAAGAGTCACCTTCAGCACATCTTCGACAAGACGGGGTTGCGGTCCCGGGGCCGGCTCCTGGCCCACGTGTTGCGGGACCGGCCTGCGGATCGGGCGGCGCGCTGACGGCGGGCCCGGACAGGGCCTATCCGTGGCCGGCGCAGTGGCGCAGGATCGCGGGGCGCAGGCGGGTGTGCTCGAAGTCGTCGTCGGGTGTGGCGAGTTGTTCGAGGACGAGGCCGTTGAGCAGGGTCAGCAGGTCGGCGGCGGCGGCCTCGGGCTCGGCCGCGCCCACGGCCGCCAACCGGGCGGCCAGGGCCTCGCGTTGTACCGCCCCCCACTCCGCCAGGGCGGGGCGCAGCTCGGGTCGGCGGGCGACCTCCAGGAACAGCTCGTATCGGGCGATGCTCGCGTCCCGATCGCCGGCGACGGTGTCCGTCATGTAGCGGGCGAGCCGGGTGGCGAACTCCTGCGGGTCGGCGGTGGCCGAGCGCCGCAGCACGGTGCGGATCTCGTCGATCTGCCGGCCCGCGAGTCGGCGCAGGGCCTCGTCGAGCAGCTGCTCACGGGTGCCGAAGTAGTAGCGGGTGGAGCCGTGGGTGGTGCCCGCCTCGACCGCCACGGCGCGGTGCGTCACCGCCCGGGCGCCGTCCCGGGCGAGCAACCGCACGGTGGCGTCGAGAAGGGCCTCGCGCCGCGCCGCGCCGCCGGCCGATCGGGGTGCTCGGACGGGAGTGGACATGGGGGCCACCTTAGTTCCTCGGCAAAGTTTTCTCCATTCGGAGAAAACCGGTGCTACGGTCGTCGCGAGGAGGCGGGAAGAGAGGTGGGAAGAGCGGACGCGCCGTCAGGCGTGGGAACGGTTCCGGGACCGGGCGGCGATCACCGCCCGGCGGTCGGATGCGGTCAGATGCGGTCGGCGGCGATCAGGAGGTATTGGAAGGAGCCGTTGCGGTAGGAGTTGAGGAAGGCTTCCTCGATGCCGGTGGTGAGGGAGGATGTGGCGCGCAGTTCCCAGTAGGGCAGGGTCGCGGGGGTGAGGTCGATGACGGCCTGGGGCACGAAGCGGTTGTCGGCCATCGCCCGCAGGTACTCGCGGCGCGAGTGGATGTTGCATTCGAAGTGGGCGTTGATCTGCGAGACCCACTTGGAGGGTTGGCCGTAGACGGGGTTCCAGCAGCCGGTGATGGTCACGTACCGGCCGCCGGGGGCGAGGATGCGGGCGTGTTCGGCGAACAGGTCGTTCAGGTCGACGTACATGCTCGACTCGTTGTTCCACGAGGCCCGCGCCCGACCGCTCGCGAAGGGCATGTCGAGCATGTTGCACACGTGCGCCCGCACCGAGGCGTCGATGCCCAGCTCGCGGGCGCGCCGGTTGGCGAACTCGGCCTGTTTGGCGGAGAGGGTCACCCCGTCGACCGAGCATCCGAAGCGGTGGTGGGCCATCACCATGGAGCCGCCGCGCCCACAACCGGCGTCCACCAGCCGGTCCTCGCGCCCGATCGGCCCCAGATGGTCCAGGAGCAGATCGGCCTGCGCGGACTCCAGTCGGTGCAGTTCGGCGATGAGCTTGGTCTCGCGGTCGCCGCCTTGGGAGCCGGCGAACGCGGAGTCGTCGACCGCCCCGATGCCGTAGTGGTGGTGGTAGAGGCCGTCCACGTCACCGAGGCGCAGGTTCACCGGCCGCGCCTCGTGATCCCAGTAGTGGGCGATGTCGCCCTGGTAGGGCGTCGCCGGGCCGGGGATGGTCACCGAGATGGCGGGTTGGGCTGTCTGGGTCACGATGGATCTCCTCTTGGTTACCAGAAGTCGGGCAGGCCGTAGCGATAGGTGTTGGTCTGGTGCCAGTGGTGGTTGCCGTCGACCCACACCGCCACCCCGCGCAGGAAGCGGGCCACCTGGGGCACGGGACACGCGAGAGCCACCGCGGCGGCTTCCGCCTCGAAGGCGCGCATCAGGTCGTTGTGCACCTCGATGGCCTTGAGGAACGCCTCGCGCTCGTCGAGACCTTCGCGTTCGGCGAGCACCACGGGCAGGTTCATGTGCCGCCCCGGGGCGGCGAGTTCCTTCGTGTACGAGTACAGGTCGTTGACGATGGTGGTGGCGTTGGAGGCCAGCGCGATGACACGCTGCATGTCCGGCCGGGCATGCAGGTCGGCGGGCAGTTCGTACCCACCGACGGTGTCGGTGATGGTGGGACACGGACGGAAGTTGTTGAACTGCCGCATCGCCAGGTACTCCCACACCTCGGGCACGTACTCCGTCTGCGCCCAGGCGGCCTCCGCGAGATAACCCAGGTGCAGACGCGCCATGTCGTGCCGGTACCGATCCGCCCGGGGGCCGGCGGCGAGCCGCAGGAAGTAGTCCATCGCCGAGCGGTACGCCCGCCGCGGCGCGTCACCGTGCAGCGACCGCGCCCAGGGATCCTGGTATTCCGGCGTGGTGTGCACCGCGTCGAGGGCGGTGTGCGCCATGAGCAGACGCCCGCCCAGGCCCACCGGTGAACCCCCGTGGTCCTCGCAGTAGCAGTCGTCGAGCACGTTCTCCGCGGCCATCAACCGGGTGGCGACCATCAGGTGCTCGATCGTGGGCGCGTCCGGATGACACGCCACCATGTACCGGCCCAGCGAGAAACCGTCGAACTGGTCCTCCCACTCGGGCGGGAACAGCGCGACCTCGTCCACCGCCCAGTCCTTGATCCGGCGACCGACCTCCGCCACCCGGACCTCGTCCGGCTCGGCCACGGGGTGGTAGTACAGACCCGGAATCTCCCGACAGGGCGCCGGTGGTCGCGCACGCCGCGCCAGGTACAGACCCGCCGTACCCAGGCCGCTCGGACCGCGCAACACCCGCTTCAGGACCTCGCGAGCCGGATCGGGATCACCCCGGACGCCGTCCTCGGGCGCGGCGCGGACCGCGGCGGGCGCCGCCGCGGCCCGTGCGTCCGGTGTCGGCACCGGAGGGAGCGAGTGATCGGGCATCCGTGACTCCTTGGGTGATCGGATGGGGCGGTGATCGGATGGAGCGGTTTCGCCGAAAGTCGGGATAGGCGGAATCCGGGCGCGCATTTCCGGACTCGGAGGGCAGGGGAATACATGCCCGGTGGTCCGGGAAAACGACGGGGAGCTAATTCCCGTATCCGGTGGGTGGGGCCGCCCGTGGCGTCGGGGCGATGTGATTGTGGCGGTGCGTCTCGTCTGCGGCGGGTCGAAAGTAAGGATGGTCGGAGAGCGTCCTTCTCGCATCCGGGAAACAGGTTAGGGCGACGCCCCGATTCGGCAAGGAGGAGGGGTCGATTGTCATTCGATATAGTGAACTTCCTGTCGCATGTTTGCCGGGCGCACACCGTGGATGACCTGTGCATCACACGTCTGCGAGCGGGTGGCATCCGGTCCGACGGGGCCTCGGCGGGCGCACGGGCGGACCCGGATGGCCGCCGGGGATCCGCCGGTTCCGATCCGGTGGAAAACGGGCGATGCACCGTGATCCGGAAGTGCGACGAGTGATTCCGCTTTCCTGCTTCGCGCCGAGGCGAAACCCGAATCCTTTCCACGGACGATGTCGTCGTGTCTTATCGACCGAAATCCCGTTCAATTGCCGCATGCCGGGCACGCATTCACTCTTTCGTGTAGTAGCAGAATTACCCTCGTTGTTGTCAGGCTGTTCCTGTCCGCTCCAAGCTCGGGAGGAAGAGGCGCTTCATGTCGGTCGACGCAAATTCGCGGCCATCCGCGGATCGGGAACGGGAACAACAGAGCCTTGACACCGCGGCGGCGCGGAATCTGGCGACGACGACCAAGTCCGTCCCGCAGATGCAGGAGATCAGCTCCCGGTGGCTGCTGCGGATGTTGCCGTGGGTGCGGGTGCAGGGCGGTACGTACCGGGTGAACCGGCGGCTGAGCTACGCGGTGGGCGACGGGCGGGTCACCTTCGTGCAGACCGCGGGCCGGGTCGAGGTGATCCCGGCCGAACTGGGTGAGCTGCCGGCACTGCGGAACTATCCCGACGAGGCCGTGCTGACGGAGCTGGCCCGGCGTTGCGAGCAGCGCGAATACCCGGCGGGCGCGGTGCTGGCCGAGTCCGGGGCGAGCGTCGAGCGGGTGTTCCTGCTGGCGCACGGACGTGTCGACCGAGTGGGGTCGGGGCCGTACGGCGGTGAAACGGTTCTGGGCGCGCTGGCGGACGGCGCGTACTTCGGCGACGAGTGTCTGACCGCGGCGGAGCCGACCTGGCCGTGCACGTTCCGGGCGAGCACGCCGTGCACGGTGTTGGAACTGACCCTCGCCGACGTGCGGAACCTCGCCGAGCGGGCCGAGTCGCTGCGCGCCCACCTCGACGGCGTGGCGCGGATCCCGAAGCAGCGGACCAACAAGTACGGCGAGGCGGCGATCGACATGGTCGCCGGCCACGTCGGCGAGGCGGTCATCCCGCACACGTTCGTGGACTACGAGTTGGCGCCGCGCGAGTACGAACTCTCCGTGGCCCAGACCGTGCTCAAGGTCCACACCCGGGTCGCGGACCTGTACAACGAGCCGATGAACCAGACCGAACAGCAGTTGCGCCTGACCGTGGAGGCGCTGCGCGAGCGCCAGGAGTACGAGCTGGTCAACAACAGCGAGTTCGGCCTGCTCGCCAACTGCGACCACAGCCAGCGCATCCAACCCCACGACGGCGTCCCCGGTCCCGACGACATGGACGAACTGCTCTCCCGCCGCCGCGGCAACAAGTTCTTCCTCGCCCACCCCAAGGCGATCGCCGCCTTCGGACGCGAGTGCAACGCGCGCGGTCTGGTTCCGGATTCGGTGGACTTCAACGGGCACCGGCTTCCGGCATGGCGCGGCGTGCCCATCTTCCCGTGCGGAAAGATCCCGCTCACCGAGCAGCGCACCACGTCGATCCTGTGCATGCGCACCGGCGAGGACGACCAGGGCGTCGTCGGCCTGCGGCAGGAGGGCATCCCCGACGAGATCGAACCGAGCCTGTCGGTGCGCTTCATGGGCATCAACGAGCAGGCGATCATCTCGTATCTGGTCAGCGCCTACTACTCGGCCGCGATCCTGGTCCCGGACGCGCTCGGCATCCTGGAGAACGTCGAGGTCGGTCACCGCCGCTGAAGGGATCGGGGCGGCCCGCATGACACGTGCTCTCGTCGGCGGCGCCTTCGTCACCGTCACCGTCCCCCGGCGGGGCGTACCGCCCGGCCAACGCGCCGTCCGGGGGGTCCGCCACCCACCCGCACCCGACGGACGAACGCGACGCCCGAGGGCCGCGCTATCGTGGTGGACGGAGTGCTGCCGAGGCGCGGAGGTCCGGATGGCAGGGTTCGAATGCCTGTGTGGTCACGGACGTTCCCGGCACAGCGGGCCGCCCGAACGTCGAGGCGGGTGCCGGACCTGCACGTGTGCGGAGTACGTGTACGCGGCCGAAGCCGTCGCCCGGTCGCGCATGCCGGCCGCGACGCCCCCGCAGGAGGAGCGCGAGCCGCATCCGAGCTGCCCGCTGCAAGACCCCGACTGCATCGGCTTCCACCCGACGATCGGCTGGTAGCGCCCGCGTGCACGGGCGTACGGACGGGTGTCGAGAGCAGAGGTTGTGATGGGGGCTGCCGCGGACGCGCCCAACCACGCGCGGCGAATGGGCCTCGTTCGAGCCATGCGCTGGTTCGGGAACCGGGCTGGGACAACGACACCGACGACCGGATCCGCGCCGACATCGAGGACACGATCGGCGGCGCGATGGTGGACGACGAAACCGATGAGGTCGTGGACGCCGTCCTGCTGTGGTGGCGAGCCGGTGACGGCGATCTGGCCTGCGAACTCACCGATGCGGCAAGGGCTCTGGCCGACACGGGCGCGATCTGGGTCCTCACCCCCGCGACGGGCAAACCCGGCTGCCTCGACCCGGGCGAAGTCGCCGAGGAAGCGCACAGGGCCGGCCTCGTATCCGTGGCTTCCGTCGCCCTCGGAGCATGGTCCGGCAATCACCTCGCCCGACCCGAACCGCCCCGCGCATGACGCTGGTTCGTCGCCTCCGGCATGTGCGGCTCGCGCCGCGGCCCGGCGGGCCGCTCCGGGCGGCCGGCCGGGCCGTTTTCGGGCTTCACGTGCGACGGATCGTCAATCCTTGTGATCGTGCACGGTGTTGGTCTCCTGGATCTTCTTCCAGGACTTCGGCTCCGGCGCCGCGTCCGCGGTGGCCCTCGGCGTCAGGCTCGGCTTCGCCGTGCTCGGCGTCGCCGCTCCGGCCGACCCCGCCGCGGGCTTCGACGGCGTGAACAGCCAGGTGGTGAACAGTTCGGCCAGCGGCTTGCCGGAGATCCGCTCCGCGTACGCCTGGAAGTCCTGGACGGTGGCGTTGCCGTACCTGCGCTCGGTCGGCCAGCCCTTCAGGATTTGGAAGAACTTCTCGTCCCCGACGGCGTTGCGCAGCGCCTGTACCGCCACCGCGCCCCGGTCGTATACCGCGCCGGCGAACTGCTGGTCCGGGCCCGGGTCGCCCGGCTTGATGGTCCAGAACACGTTGTCGGCCGGGTAGAGGTTGTAGACGTAGTCGGCCAACTCCTGGGCCGTGCCCTCGTTTTCGTGCTCGGACCACAACCACTGCGAGTACCGGGCGAAGCCCTCGTTGAGCCAGATGTCGCTCCAGCGCCGCACGGACACACTGTCCCCGTACCACTGGTGGGCCAGTTCGTGCACCACGACGGAGGTGTTGGCACCGCGGGCGAACTGCGCCGGGCTGTAGAAGATCTGGCCCTGCGTCTCCAGCGCGTAGCCGGTGGGCACGTTGGGCACGTAGCCGCCGACGGTGCCGAACGGGTACGGGCCGAATCGGCCGCTGAGCCAGTCGACCAGCTCGCCGGTCCGCTCGACACTGGCCTGCGCCGCGCCGGCGTTGTCGCCGAGGTCCCTGCTGTAGGCGGTGATGACGGGCAGTCCGCCGGGGGTGGTGTCGGTGCGGATGTCGAACTTGCCGATCGCCACCGTGGCCAGGTAGGTGGCCTGCGGCTTGGTCTGCCGGTAGTTGTAGCGGGTCCAGCCGGCCCGCGAACTCTGCGTCGAGGTGCCGTTGCTGATCACCTGGGTGCCGTCGGGCACCAGTACGGAGACGTCGAACGTGGCCTTGTCGGTCGGGTGGTCGTTGCTCGGATACCACCAGGCCGCGCCCTCGGGCTCGTTGGCGGCGATGCCGCCGTCGGGGGTGCGCAACCACCCCGACACGCCGCCGCGCAGGACCGTGCCGGGGCGGTCGGCGTAGCGGACGACGACGGTGATCGGGCTGCCCTTGGTGATCACCCGGGCGGGGGTGATCTCCAGTTCGTGCTCACCGGTGGCGGCGAACGTGGCGGGGCGGCCGTTGACCAGCACCTCGTTCACCTTGAGCACGAAGTCGAGGTTGAAGCGGGTGAGGTCCTGGCCCGCGGTGGCCAGGATGGTGGTGGCGCCCTCTAAGTCGTCGGTGGCGGGCTGGTACTTGAGCCGGATGTCGTAGTGCGAGACGTCGTAGCCGCCGTTGCCGGCGGTCGGGTAGTAGGGGTCGCCGATGCCCGGGGCTCCCGGGCCGGCCTGGGCGGCGGCCGAGGCGGAGGCGGGGACGGACAGGAGCAGGGCGAGCGCGCCTGCGGCGGCGGAGACGGTCAGCCTCGTGCGCACAGTGGTCCTCCACAGGGTCACTGGGAAAACGGGTCGGATCGATCCTTGTCCCGCCGGACCCCGTCCTACGCCGAAACGCTCGGATGTTCACGGGAAGAAAGCAATGCGAAATGCGGGCGCCGGAGCGCACACGATTCCGGTGGCGCGAACCCGGGCCGCGAGCGCGCGGAGTCGCCGAGCACACGGATGGAGGTGATGCGGCGGCCCGGCGTTCGCCTCGAAGCACGACGGCGCCGCTCCCGGGTGGGGGGAGCGGCGCCGAGTGCAGCGTCAGGGCCGGTGAGGGGGCCGCCTCACGGCGGAAGGCACACCGTGGCTCCAGCCGAGCGGTATTCCACGGAGGCAATGGTTGGGCCCGGGGGCACACCCTCACCGACGACCATCACAACCGACACCGCCCCGGAATCATTCCCCACCCCCGAAGCGCGGTCGGCGGCCGTGGCTACTTGCGCCAGAACAGGTGGTGCACCACGCCGCTCGGGCTGGGCACGACATCGAGGTGGAACCGGTCGAGCAGCTCGTCGGGGGATTCCCACAGGCGCAGTCCGCCCCCCAGCTTCAGCGGCGAGACCGCCACATGCATCGTGTCGACGAGGTCGGCCTCCAGGAATTCCCGAATGACGGTGACCCCGCCGCCCAGCCGCACGTCCTTGCCCTGCGCCGCCTTGCGCGCCTTGTCGAGAACCGTGGCCGGGTCGTCGTCGACGAAGTGAAACGTGGTGTCGGAGAGCGTGAACGAGGGACGCTCGTGGTGGGTCATCACGAACACCGGCGTCCGGAACGGGGGCTCGTCCCCCCACCAGCCAAGCCACTCGTGATCCCGCCAGGGCCCACGCTGGGGCCCGAACTTGTTGCGGCCCATGATCTCGGCACCGATATTGCGGTCGTAGTCCCGCGTGAAGTGGTCGTCGAGCCCCCGACTGCCCCCGGGATCGGTACGCATCGGCCAACTGGCGGTCGCCCCCGCCCAGGCGAACAGTCTTTCGGGATGATCATATCCGAACGGCCGTTCGAGACTCTGATCCTCACCGGCACCCACGCCGTCACTCGACACGTTGAAATTCTGAACCCTCAACAGCTGAGACACGTTTTCCTCCTGTGATGCCCTCAGGCCTGCGCGTCCGTTTCACGGATGGGTCGGAGCCCACGTCTCGTTCTCGACATCGAGCCACGGATTCTCCGAAAAATCTTCCGACCCCTCCTCGCGATCGCGCCTAGCGCGTGTCTTCGCCGCGCGGGAGGAGTTCGAAGCGCTGGGCAACGACCCGGGTGTCGTCATCGACGGTGAACCCGGGATCGTCCATCGCCGCCCGCATCTCGGGTCCGTGCCAGAACTTCTCGTGATTGGCCCGCCACTGCGCGATCGAGGTATCGCCCTCACCCTCGTCGCGAACATGCGGCCAGTCGACATCCGCCAGCCGCAACACACGGACCTCGGTGATCTCGACGACGCCGACACCACATCCCTCCGAGTCGACGACCGTGTACCGATCCCCGACCCGCGGAAGTTCCTCCCCCGCATGCTCGTAGTCCGCGAGCACACCGGTGGTACTGGTCTTCGTCCCATCGAGCACCGCGGCAACAAGCGCATCCCGCAACGCCCCGGGAAAGCCGAACTCCATGGGCGGATACTCGAACACATCGACCATGCCCCCACGCTACGACAGACCGTTCCCGCACGCAGTCCCGCCGCGCGCGGCCGTTGGTGCCTTCGTAGTTGCTTCGGCGGTGCGGCGGGGGCGGGAAGGTCGAGAGCGCGGGCGGGGACAGTGGAGATCGCACGACCGCGGCGGCTGGAACCGGGTGCTAGCGGGTGAGCCAGGTGTGGGCGGCGGATACCAGGGTTTGTACTCCGGTGGCCAGCGTGGGGTCGAGGGTTGGGGCGAAGTGGGGGGAGTGGTTGGTGGGGATGTTCTCCGCGATCCGGCCTGCCGCCTGGGCCTCCGCGTACAGCGCCGGGTCGGTGCCTCGGACGAACCAGTACGCGGACGGGATGCGGCCGCCGTCGGTCAGCAGGCCGAAGTCCTCGCTCGCCGGGATCAGCGGTGCCGCGACGACGCGCGCCGGGTCGAACTGCGCGCGGAACGCCGCGAGTACCGCCTCGCCGACCTGCTCGTCGTTGACCAACGCCGGGAAACTGTAGAGCAGTTCGACCTCCGGTTCCGGCGCCCCGGACGTGGCCGCCTCGCCCCGCACGATCCGTTCGATCGCCGCCAGTGCCCGGTCGCGGACCGCGGGGTCGAACGAGCGCAGGGTCAGGCCCAGTTCGGCCTCGTCGGGAATGATGTTCTCCTTGGTACCCGCGTGCATCGACCCCACGGTCAGCACCACCGGGTCGGTCGCCGCCACCTCCCGGGACACCACGGTCTGCAGGCGCATCACCGTCGCGGCGGCCAGGACCACCGGGTCCACCGTCGCCTCCGGCCGCGAGCCGTGGCCGCCCTTGCCGCGCAGCCGGACCCGGATGGCGTCGCCGGCGGCCATCGTGACCCCGTCGCGGTACCCGATCCGGCCGGCCGGCCCGGGACCCACGTGTTGCCCCAACGCGACCGCCGGGGTGCCGAATCGTGCGTACAGGCCGTCCTCGAGCATCGCCCGGGCCCCGCGGCCGATCTCCTCCGCGGGCTGGAAGACCAGTAACACCCGGCCCGACCAGTCGGCGAATCGACCGGCCAACTCGGTCGCGGCACCGATCAGCCACGTCGTGTGCAGATCGTGGCCGCAGGCGTGGGCGACCCCGTCCGTCGTCGACGCGTACGGCAGGCCGGTCTTCTCGGTGACCGGCAACGCGTCCATGTCGGCGCGGAGCAGCACGGTCGGCCCCTCCCCCCGGGCCAACACGCCCACCACGCCGGTGCCGCCGACCCCCTCGACCGTGTCGCAGCCGAGCGCGCGCAGGTGTGCGGCGACCAGGGAAGCGGTGCGGTGCTCCTCGAAGGCCAACTCGGGGTGTCGGTGCAAGTCCCGGTACACCTCGGCGAGTTCGTCCAACAGGTCGGGTGGCGTGGAGATCATCGTATTCCTTCCGTCGGGTCGGCGCGGCACGGTCTCGATGCTAGGGCGTGCGGCCTTGTTTGACTGAGTGAGCACTCATTCATTAGCGTCGTGCACGTGACGGACACCACAAGCGGGGCGACTCGGCGGCGGCGCGCGCCCTCCCTCGAACCCGAGGAGCGGCGCGCCGCCATCATCGCCGCCACCCTCCCCCTCCTCCTCGAACGCGGCGTATCGGTGACCACGCAGCAGATCGCCCGAGCCGCCGGCGTCGCCGAGGGCACGATCTTCAGCGTGTTCCCGGACAAACACTCGCTCGTCCACGCCGCCGTGCTGAGCGGTTTCGAGCCGACACCCATCGTCGCCGCGATCGCCGCGATCGATCCGAACCCGGACCTGCGCGACCGGCTGAGCGCGGTGATCCGCGTCATCGCCGACCAACTCGTCGCCACCGAACCGCTCGTGGCCGCGCTGCGCAGCCAGAGCGTGCCGGCCGAGGTCAGGCAACCGTTCCTGGCGGAGGTGGCGCGCTACCGGCAACGCCTCGTCGCGGCGGTCGCCGAGGTGGTCGAGCCCGACCGCGACACGCTGCGCCGCCCGCCGACCATGGTCGCGCAACTGGTGGTGGCGATGGTATTCGCCACCACCCGCGGCACGTTCGGCCTCGGCGACGCGCTCGACACCGACGAGATCGCCACGCTGCTCCTCGACGGCCTGCTCGTGCGCGAGCAAGCCCCCGATCGAGCCCCCGATCCAGTCCCCGCACCCACCCCGACCCTCGACCCGACGCGCCAACCGCCCCGGTCGACCAAGCGGGCGCGACGCTGATGTTATTGCGCCTGTTACGCAACCACCTGCGCCCCTACCGCCGTTCCCTGATCCTGCTCCTGCTCCTACAGGTCGGTCAGGCCGTCGCCGCACTGCAACTGCCCAGCCTCAACGCCGATTTGATCGACAACGGCGTGCTCACCGGCGACAACGGATACATCCTGAGCATCGGCGGCGTGATGGCGGCGGTCGCGCTGGGCCAGATCCTCTGTTCGATCACGGCGGCCTATCTCGCCGCCCGGATCGCCACCGCCCTCGGCTACGACCTGCGGGCAGCGGTCTTCGACCGGGTGTTGTCCTTCTCCGCCCAGGAAGTGAACCGGATCGGCACCGCGTCGCTGTTCAACCGCACCACCAACGACGTGCAACAGGTGCAACTGCTGGCGCTGCTCACCGGCACCCTGCTGGTGCCCGCGCCGATCGTGTGCGTCGGCGGCGTGGTCATGGCGCTGCGCCTGGACGGGCCGCTGTCCGGCCTGTTCGCGGTCGTCATCCCGGTACTGGTCGTCATCGTGGGTGTCCTGGTCGGCCGGATGCTTCCGCTGCACCGGGTGGCGCAGCGGCGGCTCGACCGCACCAACGGCATCCTGCGCGAACAGATCACCGGCGTCCGGGTCATCCGGGCGTTCGTCCGCGACGACCGCGAGCGCCGCAGGTATACCGCCGCCAACGAGGAGCTCACCGAGGTGTCGCTGCGCGTCAGCCGGCTCACGGCGGTGATGTTCCCGATGCTGATGCTGGTCATCTACGTGTCCGGTGTCGCCGTGCTGTGGTTCGGCGGGCATCGGATCTCCGGCGGGTCGATGCGGATCGGCGCGCTGCCCGCCTACCTGTCGTATCTGATGCAGATCCTGATGTCGATTCTGTCGGCCACCTTCATGTTCACCATGATTCCCCGGGCCGAGGTCAGTGCCGAACGCGTCCAGGGCGTACTCGGCACCGAACCGATGTTGCGGGCGCCCGAGCGCCCCTCGACCGCACTGCCCCGATCCGGCGAAGTCGAGCTGTCCGCAGTGGAGTTCCGCTATCCCGGCGCCGATTCGGCCGTCCTGCAGGGCATCGACCTGGTGGCCCGACCGGGCACCGTCACCGCGATCGTCGGCGGTACGGGCAGCGGGAAGACGACCCTGCTCAACCTGGTGCCGAGGCTGATCGGGGCGAGCGCGGGCACGGTCCGCGTCGGCGGCGCCGACGTACGGGAGTTGGCTCCGGCGCTGCTCGCGGCACAGGTCGGCTACGTACCGCAGCGGCCGTTCCTGTTCTCCGGCACCATCGCCGACAACCTCCGGCACGGCCGGCACGATGCCGGCGAGGCCGAGATGTGGCACGCCCTGGAGGTCGCGCAGGCCCGGGAGTTCGTCGAACGGCTGCCGCGGGGGCTGGAGGCGGCGGTCACCCAGGGCGGCTCGAACCTGTCCGGTGGGCAGCGCCAACGGCTGGCCATCGCCCGGGCGCTCATCCGTCGGCCGGCGATCTACCTGTTCGACGATTCGTTCTCCGCCCTCGACCACGCCACCGAGGCGGCGCTGCGTACCGCGCTCGCCGACGAGACCGCCGAGGCGACCGTGCTCGTCGTGGCGCAGCGGGTCGGCACCATCCGGGACGCGGACCACATCCTCGTACTGGAGGAGGGACGTGTGGTCGGCGCCGGTACGCATGCCGAACTGCTCGAACACAACGCCACGTACCGGGAGATCGCCCTGTCCCAGCCCGACGACCAGGAGGCGGCGTGAGTATCGGGAAGCCCGGCGACCCGGCGCGGCCCACCGTGCCGCGCGCGCCCCTGGCCGGTGCGGTCGGCGCCGGGCGGGCGATGGGCGGCGGGATGCCGCCGGCCAAGGTGCTCGACCTGCGCGGCTCGATCCGCCGCCTGGCGCACACCCTGCGTCCGGACCGCCTGCTCATCGCCGCGACCGCCGGCTGCGCGGTGGTCGCCGTCACCCTGGCGGTGCTCGGACCGCTCATGCTCGGCAAGGCCACCGACGTCATCGTCACCGGACACATCGGCGCCGAATTGCAGCCCGGCGTCGGCAAGGCCGACGCCGTCGCCCACCTGCGGGCGACCGGGCACGACCGGCTCGCGGACCTGGTGTCCCCGCTGCCGGTCTCGCCCGGCCACGGCATCGACTTCACCCGGCTGGGCTGGGTCCTGCTCGCGGCCCTGCTGCTGTACCTCTTCTCCGGGGTGTTCGGCATCGTGCAGGCCCGGTGCACCGCCCGACTGGTGCAGCGAATCGGCTTCCGGCTGCGTGAGGATGTCGAGGCGAAACTCTCCCGGTTGCCGCTGAGTTACTTCGACCGGCAGTCGCGCGGGGACGTGCTCAGCCGCGCGACCAACGACATGGACAACCTCACCCAGACCCTGCAGCAGACGCTGAGCCAGTTGCTCACGTCGGTCCTGACCATCGCCGGGGTGGTCGCGGTGATGTTCTGGGTGTCGTGGCTGCTCGCGCTGGTCGCGCTGACCACGGTCCCGCTGTGTCTGATCGGCGCCGCCCGGATCGGCCGCCGGGCACAACCCCACTTCGTCGAGCAGTGGGCCACGACCGGCCGGCTGAACGGGCACATCGAGGAGACCTACGCGGGCCACTCGGTGGTTCGGACCTTCGGGCTGCAGGAGGAGGTTCGGCGGGATTTCGACATGCACAACCGGGAGTTGCGTCGGGTCGGCTTCCGGGCGCAGTTCGTCTCCGGGACGATCCAACCCACCATGCTGTTCCTGGCCAATGCCAACTTCGTCCTGGTCGCGGTGAGCGGCGGGTTGTTCGCCACCGCCGGCATGGTCACCCTGGGCGGCGTCCAGGCGTTCGTCCAGTACTCCCGCCAGATGAGCCAGCCGATCACCCAGATGGCGACCATGAGCAACCTGCTCCAGTCCGGCATCGCTTCGGCGGAGCGCATCTTCCAACTCCTCGACGCGGAGGAGCAGTCGCCCGATCCGGCGCGGCCGGTACGGCCGGTGGCACTCGGGGGCCGCATCGTCTTCGAGGACGTCTGCTTCCGGTACACGCCGGACGAACCGCTGATCGAGCACCTGTCGTTCACCGCCGAGCCGGGGCAGACGGTGGCGATCGTGGGCCCCACGGGCGCCGGGAAGACGACCCTGGTCAACCTCCTGATGCGTTTCTACGACCTCACCTCGGGCCGGATCACCATCGACGGCGTGGACATCGCGACGATGACCCGCGAGGACGTACGGCGCAACATCGGGATGGTGTTGCAGGACACCTGGCTGTTCCGGGGAACCGTCGCCGACAACATCGGGTACGGCGCGGACCGCCCGACGGCCGAACACATCGAGGAGGCGGCGCGCGCGGCGCACGTCGACCACTTCGTGCGCGCCATGCCCGACGGCTACCGCACGATGCTGGACGAGGCGGGTACCAATCTCAGCGTCGGCGAACGGCAACTCGTCACCATCGCACGCGCGTTCCTGGGCGGGTCGGGAATCCTGATCCTGGACGAGGCGACCAGTTCCGTGGACACCCGTACCGAGGTGCTGATCCAGCGGGCGATGAACACGCTGCGCACCGGGCGGACCAGTTTCGTCATCGCGCACCGGTTGTCCACGATCCGCGACGCGGACCTGATCCTGGTGATGGAGGCGGGTCGGCTCGTCGAGCAGGGCACGCACGAGGAACTGTGCGCGGCGGGCGGCGCCTATGCGCGGCTGCACGCGGCGCAGTTCGCCGGGGCGGATCGGCGGCGCGACTGAGGCTGTCCGAGGCCCTGTTCGGGGCCCGGCGCGGGGCGCTGTCCGAGCCCGTGTCCGAGGCCCCGCTCAGGGCATCCCGCCGGCAGCCGCCACGTGGACGACCTCCCCCGAGGCGATGCCGGCCCCGTCGCCGGCCAGGAACGCCACCGTGGCCGCGAGTTCGGCCGCCGGTGCGCGCCCGCCCGGTGCGTGCGGACCGGGCGCCGGCGGCAGGATCTCCCCCGCCGCCCGTACGCCCCGACCCACGACGACGAGGTGGGCGGTGACGCCGAACGCGTCGGCCTCAAGCGCCAGCGTCCGGGTGAACCCCTCCAACGCGGCCCGCACGGTGGCGTTCTCCCGCCCGTCGGCGGCGTCCGGCATGTCGACCACGGTGACGATGCGCCCGCACCCCTCCCGAATCATCGGGTCCAGCACCGCCCGGCTGATCAGGAACGTCTCCCGCAGCGGCCCGCCCACCTGCCCGTCCCAGTCCGCCACCGGGCCGGCCACCGCGCCGCCCGGCGGCCCGCTCGGCGGCGCCCCGACGACGTGCAGCAGCAGGGAAGGCGGCCCCAGGTGCACGTCGACGTGATCCACCGCCCCCTGCACGGAATCGGCCTCGCCCGCGCGTACCTCCACGGCCAGCGCCCGCCGACCCGACCGCCGCGCGCACTCCACGGCCGCGGCACAGGCATCCGCGGACGGACCCAACACGGCGAGATCGAATCCCGCGTCCGCCAGCCCGGCGGCGAGCGGGTCGCCGGCCCGGGCCGCCCCGGAAATGATGGCTACTGCGGCCACGGCGGCCTCCCCCCAACAGTTCGGAGGCGGGAGCCTAGCAGGGCAAATGGCGCTGTCCACCGGTCGGTTCCCCGACGACCGACCCGCCGTGCGCACCGTGACGCCTGCGGGTCGCATCGGTCTGGACCCCGTCGCCGACCCTGCCTAGACTCGGCGAATTCCAGCAGGATCCCGCAGCGGCACGGTTCCGCTTCGAGCGCCGATCCGACAGTCTCTGCCCTGCCCACCGCGGCAACCCGGTCCGGCGCCGCGTGCCGGCCCGAAGCCCGGCACCGCGACGGAATACCCACGAATCCCGCAGGCCCGCCCGTGATCACGCGGCGGCGCCGCACCCTGCAGCCGTACATCGGATGGGAGTACGCCATGCCCGGCAACGACCACTACGTCCGACAGATCCTGGAGTCGTTATCCGTCGACGAGGACCGGATCAGCCTGGTCCACGAGGACATCCCGACCCGCGCCGGCGAGTTGGCCGCCGCGGTCCGCTCGGCCGCCGCCGGATTGCGCGCGCACGACGTCGGCGTCGGCGACGTGGTCGCGGTGATGACGGTCAACAACACCCCCGCGACGCTCGTCCTGCGCTACGCCGCCGGCCTCGTCGGCGCCCTCGTGGTGCACGTCGGCACGGTGAACGCGGTCGACCCCGGCGATGTACTGCGCGCCGGCGAGCAGTTCGAGATGGTCGCGAGCACCGGGGCGACCGTGTTCGCGATCGACGCGGACAACGCCGCCCGGGCCCGCGAGTTGCGCTCCCGGCTCGAACGGCCGGTGCTCCTGGTGGGATTGGGCGACCTCGGTGCCGATGTCACGGACCTGAGCCTGCCGTTGCCCGACGCCTTCGATCCGGCCGACGCCGCACAGGGCGAACTCGCCGTCGTCACCTACACCAGCGGTTCGACGGGTCGACCGAAGGGGGTGTGCTGGTCGTTCGAGGTGCGCAACGACGTCACCGCGCGGATGGCCGCCCTGGGGCACCGGCAGACGATGTTGGTCACCGCGCCGCTGACCCATACGGCCGCGTTCACCTCGGACAACGTCCTGGTGTCCGGCGGCACGGTCGTGCTGCACCACGGGTTCGACGCGGCGGCGGTGCTGCGCGCGGTGGGCCGGCACCGGATATCCCGGGTGATGTTGTCCGCCCCGCAGGTGTACGCCCTGGCGGACCATCCCGACGTCGGCACCACCGACCTCTCCAGCCTGCGCGACCTCGGCTACACCGGCAGCCCGGCCTCCGCCGACCGACTCGCCGAGGCGGTGAAGGTCTTCGGCCCGGTGCTCGGCCAGATCTACGGCAGCAGCGAGTGCGGCCTGATCTGCCGGCTGACCGGTGACGACCACACCCGTCCGGAGTTGCTGAGCACCGTGGGCCGGCCCGTCGTACCGGTGACGCTGAGCATCCGGGACCCGCTCGACGAGCGTGAACTGCCCACCGGCGAGGTCGGCGAGGTGTGTGTGCATACGCCGTTGGTGATGGCCGGGTATTGGCGGGACCCGGAGGCGACCGCGCGGACCCTGCGCGGTGGTCGGCTGCACACCGGCGACATCGGACACCTGGACGAGCACGGATATCTGCACCTGCGCGGCCGGCTCGCGGACGTCGTCAAGACCAAGGGCATCAAGGTGTATCCGGCGGCCGTGGAGAAGGCCCTGTCCGGGCACCCCGCGGTGGCGCAGGCGGCGGTGTTCGGGGTCGCCGACGCCGACCGCGTGGAGCGCGTGCATGCCGCCGTGGTCGTGCGCGACGGCCGGCACGTCACCGCCGAGGAACTGCGCGAGCACGTCGCCGCAGTCCTGTCGCCGAACCAGTCCCCCGCCGTCGTGACGTTCCGCGCGGAGTTGCCGGTGCTCGGCCTCGGCAAACCCGACCGGATGCGGCTGCGCGCGGAGGCCGAGGCCGCCGGCGCAGCGCCGGCCCACAACGCATCGGAGACGAGATGACCCTGCACACCACATACGCCGGCGACCTGGACACCCCTCCCGCCGAGCACGCCCGGGGCGGCGTGTACCCGCCCGCGCCGGCGGAACCGACCCTGCTGGTGCCGGCGCTCGCGGGGGCCGCCGAGACCGGTGCGCCGGCGAGCACCGAGCGGAAGTTGTCCGAGGCGGCGAGCGCTCGGCTGACCGCGCACTGCGAGGCCCGGGGCCTGACCCTGGAATCGGTGGTGAGGGCCGCCTGGGGCGCGGTGTCGAGCCTGCTGACCGGCAACGAACACGTGGTCTTCGGCGGGGCGATACGTCCCGTCCACCTGCGGTACCGGCCGGCCGCCTCGCTGGCCGCGACGGCCCGGCAGGCCGAGGCGCGGCCCGGACCGGCCGAGGGTGATCCGGGCCGGGACCACTCGGCCGGCGAATTGTTCGACAGCGCGGTGTACATGGCCGGCACCGACCCCGTCGGCTCGCCCGCCGACGCGGTGCCGATCCGCTGCACCGTGCGTCCGGGCCGGCGGGTGCGGCTGTGCGTGCGCGCGGCGGACGGTACCGCCACCGAGTTGCCGGCGAACCTGCTCGTGCGGTTCCTCGACGCGTTCGCCGACGATCCGGATCGCCCGCTCGGCACGATCGCCCTGCTGAGCGGCGACGAACACCACCGGATGTTGACCGAGTGGAACGACAACGGCGCGGACCCGCCCGCGATCTCGCTCGCGGAGGTGGTGCGGCGCCAGGCCCGGGCCAACCCGCACCGGACCGCGCTGGTCGGCGCCGGGGAGACCCTCACCTACGCCCAACTCGACCGCCGCGCCGACGGCTTGGGCCGGCTGATCCGGCGTCGGGGTCACGGTCCCGAGGACATCGTCGCGCTCGTGTTGCCCCGCTCGGTGGCGATGGTCGTCGCGATCGTCGCGGTCGGCCGGGCCGGCGCCGCCTACCTGCCCGTGGATCCCGAATACCCGGCCGACCGCGTCGCGTTCATGCTCGGCGACGCGCGGCCCACGCTGCTGGTGACGACCACCGGGGCGGCGCCGCCGGCCGGTGTCGGGCCGGAGCGGATCGTGCTGGACGAGGCCGAGACGGGCACCGCGCTCGACACACTCGACGCCGAAACCGAGACCGAGACCGCCGCCGTAGCCAACACCGAACCCGAGGCCGCGAACGACCGACCCCCGTACCGGACGGCCGATCCGGCGTACGTCATCTACACCTCCGGAACGACCGGACGCCCCAAGGCGGTCGTGGTCACCCACGCCGGCCTGGCCTCGCTCGCGGCGGCGAAGGTGGCGCGCATGGCCGTCGCGCCGGACAGCCGTGTCCTGCAGTTCGCCTCCCCGAGCTTCGACGCGTCGATCACCGAACTGCTGGCCGCCTTCACCGCCGGCGCCACCCTCGTCGTCCCACCCGCCGGGCCGCTGGTCGGCGAGGAGTTGGAACGGGTGCTCGTCGACGAGCGGATCAGCCACGCGGTCCTGCCGCCGGTCGCGGTGGCCGGACTCGCCGAACCTCGGCTGCCGGGCCTGCGCACCCTGGTGATGGCGGGCGAGGCGTGCCCGGCCGAACTGGCCGCGGCCTGGTCGGGCAACCACCGGACGATCAACGCCTACGGCCCGACCGAGGCCACCGTGTGCGCGACCATGAGCGAGCCGCTGTCGGGTTCGGGACGGCCTTCGGTGGGCGGGCCGATCGCCGGGCGATCGGTCTACGTACTCGCGGACGGGCTGCGCCCGGTGCCGCCGGGGGTGGTCGGCGAGTTGTACATCGCCGGTCCCGGTCTGGCCCGGGGCTACCTGCGGCGGCCGGGTCCGACCGCCGCGCGGTTCGTGGCCGACCCGTTCTCGCCCGGGGGGCGCATGTACCGGACCGGGGACCTGATGT
The DNA here is from genome assembly GCF_042793325.1 of Embleya sp. NPDC056575. Classification (NCBI taxonomy): domain Bacteria; kingdom Bacillati; phylum Actinomycetota; class Actinomycetes; order Kitasatosporales; family Streptomycetaceae; genus Embleya; species Embleya sp. NPDC056575. The sequence continues at coordinate 141,799 of NZ_JBHTVA010000002.1, read as the reverse complement.
CCTGGCGACGGGACGGAAGCCTGACCTTTCACGGTCGGGCCGACGACCAGGTCAAGGTCCGCGGGTATCGCATCGAACCGGGCGAGGTGGCCGCCGCGGTGGCCGAGCACCCGGATGTCGCCCGCGCGGTCGCCGTGGTCCGCGACGACACGCCGGGCGGCCCGCGGATCGTGGCCTACGCGGTGCCGGCGGGCGAGGCCGCGCTCGATCCCGCCGCCCTGCGCGAGCACGTCGAGCGGTTCCTGCCGGCGTACATGGTGCCCGCCGCCTTCGTGGAGGTCGCCGAGTTCCCGCTCACGCCCGGCGGCAAGCTCGACCGGGCCGCGCTGCCGGCGCCGCAGGAGGCGCCCGCCGCCCCGGGCCGGGCGCCGCGAAACCCGGCCGAGGCCGCGCTCGTCGCGTGTTTCGCGAAGGCGCTCAACCTGTCCGCGGTGGACATCGACGGCGACTTCTTCAAGCTCGGCGGCAACAGCATGCTCACCATCGTGCTGATCCGCGAGGCCCGCCGGGCGGGACTGTCGATCTCACCACGGGACCTGATCGACCACCCCACGATCGAGGCCCTCGCCGCGGTGGCCGAAACCAACCGGCTGAACCGCGCGAACGGGCATCAGAGGAGCCAGGCGTGAACACCCGACCCGTGATCTCCCCCGACGACATCGACGACATCGACCTGGCCGACGCTCGGCTGCACGCCGAGTACGACCTGCGCGAGGTGTGGCGCCACCTGCGCGCGCACCGGCCGATCCACTGGCACACCCCGCGCGAGTCGCGCCCCGGCTTTTGGGTGGTGAGCCGCTACGCCGACGCGATGACCGTCTATCGCGGCAAGGACCACTTCACCACCGAGGGCGGCAACGCGCTGGCCACGATCCTCACCGGCGGCGACTCGGCGTCGGGCACCATGCTGGCGGTGACCGACGGCAAACGGCACGCGCAGATCCGCAACATCCTGATGCGGGCCTTCTCTCCCCGGATGTTGGAGGAGATCAAGCAGGCGCTGCGGGTGACGGTGGATCAGCTGCTGGTCGAGGCGATCCGCAAGGGCACCTGCGACTTCGCCCACGACGTGTCGGGGAACGTGCCGCTGGGCGCCATCTGCGACCTGCTCGCGATTCCCCGGGAAGACCGGCGGCAGCTGCTCGATCTGACCTCGCACGCGTGGAGTTCCGACTACGCCGATGCCCCGTACCAGGACAGTTGGACGGCGAAGAACGAGATCCTGCTGTATTTCTCCGACCTGGCCGAGACCCGCCGGGACAGCAGGCACGACGACGTGGTGAGCCTGCTCGCCGGCAGCCGGATCGACGGGGAACACCTGTCCGACGCCGAGCTGATGGCCAACTGCTACGGCCTGATGATCGGCGGCGACGAGACCGGCCGGCACGCCATCACCGGCGGCCTGCTCGCCCTCGTCGAGCACCCCGACCAGTGGGCGGCCCTGAAGAAGGGCGAAGTGGACATGTCCACCGCGGTGGAGGAGGTGTTGCGCTGGACCCACCCGTCGCTGCACGGCGGCCGTACGGTCACCTCCGACGTGACGGTCGACGGCCACCGTTTCGCGGCCGGCGACGCGGTCAGCGTGTGGATCTCCTCGGCCAACTTCGACGGCGAGGTCTTCGCCGATCCGGACCGCTTCGACCTGAACCGCTCCCCCAACAAACACCTGACCTTCGCGTACGGCTCGCACTTCTGCCTCGGCCACTACCTGGCGCGGCTGGAGGTCGAGGCCGTCCTCGACGGACTGCGCCGCCTGGTAGCCGACATCGAGCCGCTCGGGCCGCCGCAGCCGATCTACTCCAGCATCCTCTCCGGCATGCAATCCCTGCCGGTACGCCTGATCCCGGAACCGCACGCGACCGCCGCGGCCTGACCCATCTCGAAACGGAGACCAACCATGAACACAACCGATCGGGAGTCCACGGACGTGGACGTCGTCGTGGTCGGCGGTGGGCCGGGCGGCTCGACCGTCGCCTCGTTCGTCGCGATGCGGGGCGGCCGGGTGCTGCTGCTGGAGAAGGAGAGCTTCCCCCGGTATCAGATCGGCGAGTCGCTGCTGCCGTCGACCACGGAGTGGATCTGCGGACTGCTCGGCGTGGCCGACGAGGTGGAGGCGGCCGGCTTCCAGACCAAGACGGGCGGCACCTTCCTGTGGGGCGCCAGTCCCGAGCCGTGGTCGTTCACCTTCGCGACCGACACCCACCGCGGCCGCCACGCGTTCCAGGTCGAGCGGATGAAGTTCGACAAGATACTGCTGGACAACGCCCGCCGGGTCGGCGTGGACGTGCGCGAGCGGTGTTCCGTGCGCGATGTCCTCAGCGATCCGGAGCGGGTGCGCGGCGTGCGGTACACCGACGCCGACGGGGTGGAGCACGAGGTCACCGCGAGGTTCGTCGTCGACGCCTCCGGCAACACCAGCCGGATCCGCCGGCATGTCGGCGGCACCCGCGAACTCGCCGAATACTTCCGCAACATCGCCGTATTCGGGTACTTCGAGGGCGGCAAGCGCATGGACCCGCCCCGACGAGGGAACATCCTGTGCGCGGCGTTCGGCGGCGGCTGGTTCTGGTACATCCCGCTGACCGACGAACTGACGAGCGTGGGTGCCGTGGTCCCGGCCGAGATGGCCGACAAGATCCAGCAGGACCGCGAGGGCGCGCTCGAGAGGTTCATCGCCGAGTCGCCGATGATCAGCGACTTCCTCCGCGACGCACGCCGGGTGACCGAGGGTCCGTACGGACAGGTGCGGGTGCGCAAGGACTACTCCTACAGCAACACCCGCTTCTGGCGGCCCGGCATGGCCCTGGTCGGCGACGCCGCCTGCTTCGTGGACCCGCTGTTCTCCACCGGCGTCTACCTGGCCACCTACAGCGGCCTGCTGGCGGCCCGCTCGATCAACAGCGTGCTCTCGGGCCGGCTCGACGAGCAACGCGCGTTCGCCGAGGCCGAGTTCCGCCACCGCCGCGAATACGAGCTGTACTACGAGTTCCTCAAGGCGGTCTACGACACGCACCAGGACGAGACCTCGTACTTCTGGGCCGCGAAGAAGCTGACCGGCGCCGCGGCCTCCGAGGCCGACTCGTTCAGCTACCTCACCGCGGGGCTGGGCGCCGGCGAGTACACGCCGCTCGACGGTGGGTCCGCGACCCCGGCGTCGCGCACGCGGGGGCGCGGGCCCGACGAGGACGCCGGGATGCGGGCGTTCTGGGAGGGTCGGACCCAGGAGTTCACCACCGAGAACCACCCGGACCCCAACCACCTGCGGCTGGAGGGCGACAACCACCGGCGGTTGCTCGACACCATCGCCGCCGGGTGGCGGGACCGACCCGACCGGCTGACCGTGTCGACGGACGGCATGTACTGGGAGGAGCCCGCGCCGGGGTCCGCGCTCAGCGAGCCCGCAGCCGAGGCCGGATGACCTCGGCGAACCGGGCCAGCGGCTCCGGCTGAGTCATCTCCCGGTGCTCGCACCCGATGTCGTGCACCTCGATCGGCCCGGTGACCCAGGGCCGCCAGACCTCTCGGTTCGCCGAGTCGGTCCGGCGGCCCTTCGTCGCGCGGAACAGCAGCAAGTCTCCGTCGAACACCGCCGCGGGCGGCCGGCGCATCAGCCGGGCGTTGTTGAGGAAGACGTCCACGACGGCGTGCCGGCTCGCCGCGTCGAGCGCGGACAACGGGCCGCCCTCGAGGCCGAGGGCCGCCACCGCCCGGGCCCGGTCCGGCGGCGCGTGCGTCGGGTCCGGGGCGCCGCCGACGAAGTCCAGCAGCTCGGCGAGCAGTTCCGGCTCCGACGGCACGTGGCCGTTCGCCGGACCGACGCCCGGGAAGCTGTCGAGCACGGCCAGCAGCGCGACGGCCTCACCGCGCGCCCGCAGCATGGTCGCGAGGGTGTGTGCGACGTGCCCGCCGAAGGACCAACCCATCAGGTGGTACGGGCCGTTCGGCCGCACCTTCAGGATCTGTTCCAGGTAGTCGGCGGCCATCTCCGCCACGGTCGCCGGCAGCGGCTCGCGACCGTCCAGGCCGCGTGCCTGGATGCCGTGCACGGGCTGGTCGTCGCCGAGGCTGTGCAACAGCCCGGCGTAGCACCAGCTCAGCCCGATGCCCGGATGCACGCAGAACAGCGGTGCCCGCTCGCCCCGGGTGCGCAGCGGCAGCAGTACGCCCAGCGCGTCGCGCCGGCCGCCCTCGCCGAGCCGCTCGCCCAACGCGGCCACGGTCGGCGCCTCGTACACGTCCCGCACCGACGGCTCGGCGCCCAGGACGTCGCGCACCCGCTCGACGAGGTGCGCCGCGAGGAGCGAGTGGCCGCCGAGGTCCAGGAACGAGTCGTCGATGCCCACCGACGGCAGCGCCAGCGCCTCGGCGAAGAGCCGGCACAGCACCTCCTCGCGGGGTGTGCGGGGGCCGCGACCGGCCGGGTTCGGCTCGACGCGCGGGGCCGGCAGCGCCCGCCGGTCGGGTTCGCCGTCGGCGGTCGACGGCAGTTCGTCGAGTACGACCACCGCGGTCGGCACGGGCCGCTCGCGCAGGGTTCCGCCCAGATACGCGGCGCCGGCCAGGTACGCCCGCAGCGCTCCCGGGTCGATCCGGCGGTCCGGCGCCGGGACGGCGTAGCCGACCAGCCGGCCGTCGGTGAACGTGACGGCGGCGCGGGCCACATCGGGATGCTCGGCCAGGATCGGCCCCAACTCCGCCAGGTCGGCCGGATCGATCGCCTCGGGCGGGGTCTCCTGGCCGCCGGCCGGCTCGCCCAGGGCCAATCGGGCCGCCAGGCCGGCCACGGTGGGCGACTCGAACACATGCCGGACCGACAGTTCGACGCCGAGCACCTCACGCACCCGGCCGAGCAGTCGGGTGGCCAGCAACGAGTGGCCGCCGAGGTCGAAGAAGTCGTCGTCGACCCCGACCGCCTCGACCCCGAGCACCTCGGCGACCAGTTCGCACAGGGTCTGCTCGGTGGGCGAGCCGGGCCGCCGTCCGTCGCCCGCGCCGGTGGTCTCGGGCGCCGGCAGCGCGCCGCGGTCGAGCTTGCCGTTGCCGGTCAGCGGCAGCGCGTCGAGCACCACCACGGCCGCCGGCACCATGTGTTGCGGCAGTCGGGCGGCCAGCGAGCGGCGCAGCGCCACCGGTTCGACGGTGCGTCCGGGCTCGGCGACGACGTAGGCGACGAGCCTGCGGTCACCGGGCCGGTCCTCGCGCGGGATCACCACCGCGACACCGACCTCGGGCCGTTCCGCGACGGCCGCCTCCACCTCGGCGGGTTCGACCCGGAACCCCCGCACCTTCACCTGGTCGTCCGCGCGGCCCAAGAACCGCAGGGCGCCGTCGTCGTGCCGGCGCGCCAGGTCCCCGGTGCGGTACATGCGCGAGCCGGGGGGTCCGAACGGGTTCGCCACGAACCGCAGAGCGGTCGGCCCCGGCCGATCCCGGTAGCCGCGGGCCACTCCGGGCCCCGCGAGGTACAGCTCGCCGGGCACCGCGATCGGCGCCGAGGACAGGTCCGGCGAGAGCACATGCGCCTGCGCGCCGCGAATCGGCGTCCCGATCGGCGGTGCCTGGTCGCCGTGCAGCGCGGCGCTCGCGGTGGCGCAGACGGTGTACTCGGTGGGCCCGTAGGCGTTGAGGAGGGTGCGTCCCGGCGACCACTCGGCCACCAGCGTGCCGGAGACCGCCTCCCCGGCTACGACCACCGTGGTGCCCGGGGGGATCGTGTCGGCGGGGATGCTCGCGAGCACCGCCGGGGTCAACGTCACGTGGGTCACCGGTGGTCGGCCGGCCAGGGCGTCGACGATGGCGTCGATGCGCGGGCGCCCGGGTTCGGGCAGGACGAGCGCCGCGCCCGAGGTCAACGCCTGGCACAGTTCCCAGAACATCGCGTCGAAACCCATCGACGCCGCCTGCAGGACCCGGCTGCCGGGGCCGACGCCCAACGTCTCGCGCTGCCAGCGGGCCAGGCTCGGCACACCGGCGTGGGTGACGAGCACGCCCTTGGGCGTGCCGGTCGAGCCCGAGGTGTGGATCAGGTAGGCGGGGTGCGCCGGGCACAGCGGCCGGCTGCGCTCGGTGTCGGCCGGTTCGTGGTCGGGCAGGGCCGCCCGCCGGCGGGCGATGTGCGCGTCGTCGAGCACGAGGGTGGATGCGGCCGGGCCGTCCGGGAGTGCGGCGTGGTGCTCGTGGTCGGTCAGCACCAGGTGCGGCGCGGCGTCCGCGAGCAGGAACCGCAGCCGCTCCACCGGGTGTTCGACGTCCAGGGGCACAAAGGCGCCGCCGGCCTTGAGGATCGCGAGCAGTGCCACGATCAGCTCCACCGAGGGCGGCAGCGCCACCGCCACCAGCCGCTCCGGGCCGACCCCGCGGCGCATCAGGTGGCGGGCCAGCCGATTGGCGCGGCGGTGCAGTTCCCGGTAGGTGACCGTGTCCGTACCGCAGTGCACGGCCGGGGCGTCGGCGTGCGCCCACGGCGCCAGCAACTCGGGCACCGTGGCGGTCGCGGTGTCCTCGTGCGCCGGCCCGGCGGCCAGGGCCCGCAGCCGATCGCGCTCGGCGGGCGTGGTCAACTCCAGCCCCATGACCGGCAGTTCGGGATCGGCATCGACCACCTGGCGCAACACCCGGAACAGCCGGTCGCCGTGCGCGGCCAACTCCGGGCGCCCGTACAGCGCCGCGTTGGCGTCGAAGTTCAGCTCGTATCCCTCGCCCTCGCCGAGATCCTCGGCGGCCACGGCGAAGTCGCCCACGGGCCCGTTGGTCAGGCTGTGTACCCGCCAGGTCCGCCCGCCGGAGCGCAGATCACGCGGGAAGGACGTCACGTTGACCACCAGGCCGAACAACTCCCGGTCGCCGGTGCCGCGTTGCAGGCTTCGGCTCAGTTCGCCGCTGCCGAGCCGCTGGTAGCGCAGCGCCTCCAGCAGGCGCTCGGCCGCCTGTGCGCGCAGCTCGGCCACCGTCATCGCGGGGGCGACCGTCATGCGCAGCGGCACCGCCTGGGCCGACATCCCGGGGATCCGCCGCAGTCGCCGACTGTCGCGCCCGCCGACGGCGAGCCCGACGACGACGTCCGACGCGCCGGTGATCCGGTGCAGGTAGGCCGCCGCGGTGGCGACCAGGTGGGCCGGCGCGCCCGACGCCGGCGGTCGGTTCGACGCCGCGATGCCGCGCAGCGCGGCGTGCGAGAGCCGCCTGGTCTCACGCAGGAAATCGGTGGGCAGCGCGCTGGGGGGTTCGCCGAGTCGGACCGGCTCGGGGGCGTCGCGCATGCGCTCCAGCCAGAAGTCCCGACACCGCCCGAACGCCGCCGAGGCGCGGAACTCCTCCTCATCGGCCAGTAGTTCGGCGAGCGTGCCGAAGCCGCACGGTGGGACCGGCGCACCGTCGTGCAGCGCCGGGTACACCTCGGCGACGCGGCGCACCAGCAGCCCGACGCTGTACGCGTCGAGCAGGAGGTGGTGGTTGGCCAGATACCACAGGAACCGGTCGGGACCCTCGCGAAACAGCGCGAACGAGAACAGCGGCGCCCGCTCGATCACGCGCGGCTCGCGCAGGTCGGCGCGCATCCGCTCCAGGGCGGTGGCGCGCGGATCGGGCGCGGCGCCGATGTCGAGATACGGCAGCGACCAGTCCGGCTGTGCGCCGACGATCTGCCGCGGCTCGCCGTCGACCTCGACGAACCGCAGGCGCAGCGCGTCGATCTCGTCGACCACGTGGCGCAGCGCGGATTCGAACACCTCGGGCCGGACCGGGCCGAGGATCTCGATGTAGCCGCCGATGGTGTAGACGGGGTTCGCGGGGGCCGACTGTTGTGCGAGCCAGATTTCCCGCTGCGCCGCGGTGAGGGGCAGTGTCGCGGCCGTGGCACCCGGTTCCATCTCGCTCCGTTTCCTGTTCCTTCGGTTCCCTGGGGTTGCGGTCAGATGGTGATTCCGCCGTCGATCTCGAAGACGGACGCGGTGATGTAGGCGGCGCGGTCGGAGGCGAGGTAGCCGATGAGGTCCGCGACCTCATCGGCGCGGCCGAATCGGCCCAGCGGTACCGCGTCGAGCAGCTTCTTGCGCGCGCGTTCGGGCATCGCCCGGATCATGTCGGTGTCGACGAGTCCCGGCGCCACCGTGTTCACCCGGATCCCGAACCGGCCGACCTCCTTGGCCAGCGCCTTGGAGAAGCCGATGATGCCCGCCTTGGACGCGGAGTAGTTCGTCTGCGAGGGGTTGCCGTGCACCCCGGCGACCGAGGACAGCGTGACCACGCTGCCCCGTCGCCGCTTCATCATCGCGAACACCGCGGCCCGGCAGACCTCGAACACGCCGGTCAGGTTGGTCTCCAGGACGCTGCGCCACTCCTGGTCGGACATCAGCACGAGCGGCTGGTCGCGGGTCACGCCGGCACACGTGACCGCCACCTCGACCGGCCCGAGGCGCGCCTCGGTCTCCGTCACCCAGGCCCGGACCGCGTCCCCGTCCGCCACGTCGACCGGTACGGCCAGGCAGCGCGCACCCGCCTCCTCGACCAGCGACTCGACTTCGTGCGCCGCGGCCGCGTCGGAGCGGTAGCAGAAGCTGGTGTCGAAACCCTCCCGGGCCAGGCGCAGCACGGTGGCGCGGCCGATCCCGCGCGAGCCGCCGCTGACCAGCGCCACCCGGCGATCGTCGTCCGGCATCGTCTTTCTCCTCAGGCTCGTGGCCGGCGGGCGGCCGAGTGACACTCGCCCAGCCGCAGCAGCGCGCAGGCGACGGTGCCGTCGCGGTCGACGGAGCTGACCAGCGCCGCCCGCCCGGCGGCCGAGGGCAGCCGGTCCGATGCGCTGAGCACGGAAACGAGTTGGAAGGCGGCGGAGGCCGCGCCGGTGTCGCCGAACGGCAGGAGCGGAAGCCGGTCGAGCGCGCCGGGAGCGAACAGCCGTGTCAGCGCCGCCCATTCCCGCTCCCCCGCGGGCCCCGGCGGCCGGCTCGGCGACACCGCCCAGACCTCGTCCGCGGCCACTCCCGCCGAGGCCAGCGTCTCCAGCGCCACCTGCCGAATCGCATCGGCCGGATCGTCGCCGTGGTGAACCCGGCTGCGTACCGACAGCACTTCGGCGAGCACGGGAGCGCCGGGCGCGCCATCACCCAGGATCACCGCGCACCCCTCGCCGAGCGGCATCGGATCGGTGTCGTCCTCCCGGGCGTGGTGTTCCAGCCAGGAGCGGGTCACCGAATACTCCTCCGCCGCGCCGCACACCACACGCCGCGCCCGACCGCAGGACAGCAGTCGCCGCTGGTAGCTCAGGGCCAGCAGGCCGGCCGCGCGCCCGCCGGCGATGGTGGCGTTGGGGCCGCGCAGCCGGTAGCGGATCGCGCATTGCCCGGCGGCGCAGTTCATCACGGTGTTGGGAGTGCGTGCGGGGTCGACGTGATACGGGCGCGCGCCCTGGAACGATTCGCGGGTGAAGTCGGTCATGCTCTGCACGCTGCCGGTGGCGGTGCCGAGCACGAGTCCGGTCTGCTCCGGCGCGTCCGGCGCCGGATCGGGGTCGGCCTCCGCCAGCAGCCGTCCGACGGCGACCGCGGCCAGTGCGGTGACCCGGTCCATGGACCGGGTCTTGCCGCGGAGCGCTTCCCGCGGCGAGAAGTCGGGCACCAGGCAGGCCCGCGAGCCCGGCGCCGGCGGGGGTGTGGGGGTCGGCGCGGCGACGGGCCGGGCGCCGGACCACAGGCCCTCGGTGAAGGCGTCCCGACCCACACCGAACGGTGATACGGCGTCCCACGCCGTGATGGCGATGCCCATGCGACGATTCCTCACTGGTATCTGCCGAGGACCACCACGGCGTTGTTGCCGCCGAAGGCCATCCCGTTGTTCTGCACGATCCGCAGGTCCGCCTCGACCGACGTGTTGGGAACGCAGTCGATCGCGCATTCGGGGTCGGTGCGTTCGTGGTTGATGGTGGGCGGGATGAAGCCGTGGGTGATCGCCAGCGCGCATCCGATGGCGGCCAGCGCGCTGGCCGCGCCCATGGAGTGCCCCAGCATCGACTTCAATGCGACGGTGCGCGGCGGGCGTTCGCCGTACACCTCGCGGATGGCCATGCTCTCGGTGACGTCGTTGGGGATCGTGCCGGTGCCGTGCGCCGAGATCAGGTCGACCTGGTCGGGGGTGACGCCGGCGTCGCGCAGCGCCAGGTCGATGCAGCGGGCGACGCCCGCCTGGTTCGGCGCGACGGGGTGGAAGGCGTCGCAGCTGAGCCCGAATCCGAGGATCTCCGCGTAGATCCGGGCCCCGCGGCGCAGCGCCGAGCCCAGTTCCTCCAAGACCAGCACCCCGGCGCCCTCGCCGGTGAGGATCCCCTTGCGGTCCACGTCGAACGGTTGGCACCGGTCGGGCGCGATCGTGCCCAGGCGGTAGAAGCCGGCGAACGTCTTGCGGCACATGGCGTCCGCGCCGCCGCACAGGGCCACGTCCACCTCTCCGGAGCGGATCGCGTCCAGGCCGGTTCCGATCGCGTAGTTGCCCGCCGAGCACGCGGTGGCCACGGTGGACGCCTCCGCGCGGTTCAGGGCGAGTTCCTGGGCGACGGCGGTGGAGAGCCGGATCGCGGACACCCGCCGCACCGTGACCGGGTCGTACTTCTCGGGTCCGTCGGCGAGTTCGCTCTCCACGAGCCGGTCCAGGTCGTACGCCTCGCCGTCGGTGGTACCGATCGCGACCAGGACGGGTTCGTCCCGCAACCGGTCGAGCGGCAGGCCCGCGTCCTCGACGGCCATTCGGGCGGCCGCGACCGAGAACCCGGTCGCCTTGCCCAGCGTGTCGACGTCCAGCTCGCGGATCCACTCGGTCGGGTCGAATCCGACCACCTCGCACCCGTTGCGGTGCTCGAAGCCGTCGGTGTCGAACACGGTGATCGGTCGGACCCCGCTGCGCCCCTCCCGGAGTGCCCGGGCGAATTCGTCGGCGCCGATGCCGATGCTGGACAGCACCCCGACGCCGGTGACGACCACGCGCCGCCGCCCGGCGGGCGGGTGGTCCGCCGCTGCTCCTGTTGCCATGTGCGCCCCCTCGGTCGGCCGGTCGCTACCAGCCCGGCGTCGCGTCGAGTACCTCGTACACACCGCGCAGGTTGACCATGCGCGGCACTTCGGACTGGGCGATCACCACGTCGAATCGCTTCTCCAGTCCGGCGAGGATCTCGATCAGATTCAGCGAGTCGGCCTCGTGGTCGTCGACGAATCTGCTCGTTTCGGTGACCTCGGACCGGTCCAGCTCCAACAGTTCGCAGACGAGGTCCGCGACCTGGCCCCGGCGTTCGTCGTCCATGTGTGCCCCTCTTCCGTCCCGGCCCCCGCCGCGGGCGGGTTTGCCGTCATCCGGCCGTACCGGTGCCCGGTACGGCGCTCGTCGTGGGTTGCCGCCCCAGGCGTACGGGCAGGTCCACCAGGCCGTGCATGACCACGCTCGGGCGCCGGCGCAGTTCGCCGACGGGGACCGCGAGCGTGATGTCGGGGAAACGTTCGACCAACCGGCCGAGGGCGACCTGCGCCTCCATGCGGGCCAGCGCGGCTCCCAGGCAGAAGTGCGTGCCGTGCCCGAAGCTGAGGTGGCCGGTGATCCGCCGTTCGATGTCGAAGGCGTCCGGGTCCGGGATGCGCGCGTCGTGGTTGGCCGCGCCCAGGGCCAGCAGCACGAGGTCGTTCGTCGCGATCGGGGAGCCGTGGATGCTCATCGGTTCCGCCGCGTATCGCCAGGTGGTGACCGGGGCCGGCGAGTCGTAGCGCAGCGTTTCCTCCACCGCCGCGTCCACCAGTTCCGGCCGCTCGCGCAGTCGCGCGAACTGGTCCGGGTGCTCCAGGAGTGCCAGCAGCGCGCTGCCGAGCAGGTTCACCGTCGTCTCGTGGCCGGCGATCAGCAACAGGCAGGCCATCGACACCAGTTCCAGCGGGGTGAGCCGGTCGCCGGTGTCACTGGCCTCGACCAGGTCGGAGAGCAGGTCGTCACCCGGCGCGGAGCGTTTGGCGGCCATCGTCTGCGCGAGGTAGCCGCCCATGGCCGTGGTGGCCCGGCGCAGCTGGTCGCGCGAGGAGGAGCCCACGACGACGGTCGACCAGGCGCGGAAGGAGCGCTGGTCGGCGCGCGGAATGCCGAGCAGTTCGCAGATGACGGTGAGCGGCAGCGGGAAGGCGAAGGCGTCGATGAAGTCGACGCTCCCGTCCGCGGCCCGCACGACCATGGCGTCCAGCAGTTCGTCGGTGAGCTGCCGAACCAGCGGTCGCAAACGTTCGATGCGGCGCGCGCTGAAGCCCTGGGCCACCAGCTTGCGCAGCCTGGTGTGCTCGGGCGGGTCGCTGTTGAGCATGTCGGTGGCGACCATCTCGCCCACGTGCGATCCGTCGAGCCCGGGCGGTGTGGCCCGGTCGATGATCGCCCGCAGCCGGGCCGAGTCCTTGCACAGGCGCCGGTCGGCGAGCGCGGCGGAGACCTCCGCGTGGCCGGTGACGACCCACACCGAAATGCCGCTCGGAGTTTTCGCGCGATGTATCGGACCCACCCGGCGCAGCTCGGCGAATACGCGGTAGGGATCCTGCATATAGCGGTCGCTGAATAGACCGTGCTCGTGCACCGATTCGATCGTCACGACGCCCTCCTTTCCTCCGGTGCCGTCTTCGCGTCGCAGTCTTGGGGTTACCGCCGAATTACCCGTCTCATCGTTCGGGTTCGGTTTTCCCCGGGGAGTGAAAACGGCCGGACAATGGCGTGTCCCGCGGTGATGGGGATCGACCGTACGGGACGGTATCGACATTGACAATGTCCACGGTCGGACGGATGCCGACCGGTCGCGGATCCGGTTGAAAGCCCAGGCGTCCCAGCAGCGGTCCGGTCATGAGCGTGGTCACCAGGGCCATGATCACCATGGCGGTGAACATGCGCGTGTCGAGTACGCCCAGCCCCAAACCCACGTTCAGGATGACCAGTTCGGTGAGTCCGCGGGCGTTCAGCAGCACGCCGAAGGTAAGCGCCTCGTGCCCCGACGCGCCGGACAGCCGGGCGGCGACGGCCGCTCCCGCGAACTTGCCCACGCACGCCACCAGGACGACGGCGGCGACCATCACGAGGCCGCGCCGGCCGAGGCTGCCGAGGTCCACCGACAGGCCGGTGACGGCGAAGAAGACCGGCAGCAGGAACAGGCCGGTCTGGTCGATGCGTTCGGCGACCCCGGGGGCCCGCTCCCCGACCTCGCGGCGCGGTACGACCACACCGAAGGCGAAGGCGCCGAACACGGCGTGCAGCCCGATCGCGTTGCCGGCCCAGGCGGACAGCAACACACCGGTGACCAGCACGGCGTGCAGGAGCGCGCCGCCGGCCGAACCGCGCCGAGAGGCCGTCAGCCGGCGCAGTGCGGGGCGCACGATGTAGCCGAGGACCAGCAGGAACAGCGCGGTCTCCAGCGCCATTCGGATCAGCGGCCAGGACCCGCCGGCGGTCGCGACCATGACGATCACGGCCAGCACGCACCACGCGAGGAAGTCCTGGATGGCGGCACAGGCGAGCGACATCGCGCCGATGCGGCTGTGCTGCATACCCCGTTCCTCGATGATCCTGGCGAGCACGGGGAAGGCGGTGATGGACATCGCCGCGCCGAGGAACAGGGCCGGCGCGAGCATGCCGTCGGTGTCGAGCCGGGACTTGTCGTACCAGGGGTAGAGCAACACCGCCAGCCCGGTTCCCAGCAGGAACGGCAGGGTCACGGAGGCGAGCGACACCGCGGTGACCCGGCGACCGGTCCCGCGCAGGTGCGCGGCGTCCAGCCGATGGCCGATGCCGAACATGAAGAGCACCAGGCCCAGTTGCGACAGCGCCTGGAGGAGCGGCCGGGTGTCCGCCGGGAACAGCGCGGCGGTGGGATCGCCCGGGAGCAGGCCCAACACGCTCGGCCCCAGGGCGAGCCCCGCGACGATCTCGCCGACCACCGCCGGTTGTCCGACGCGCCCGGCCAGTCGGCCGAAGACGAAGGCCGCGGCGAGGATCAGGGCGAGCCCCGCGAACATGCTCCCGGTGATCGCGTCGGCGGAACGGGCGGCGAGGAAATGGGGTTCGGACAAGGTCGGCTCTCCCCCGGTTGTGAATCCACTGAACGACAGGCACGACGATTCGCCTCCGACCCGGGTCGACTGCGGCCGGGAATGTCCGGCGTGGCGAATCCAGAGGCTCGCGCCTCGTACCTCACACCTCGTATCGCGCACTTTTCGACCGGCCATGCGGGAGAAACGCCGGCGATATCGGGACGTCGAGCACCACCGCATCAACGTAGAGCGGTCGAGGGGCCCTTTCAAGGACCGGGAATTCACCGCGTGACGCGATTTCACCGTCCTGCCGACAGGACAAGACCGCACTCGCCCGGACCCGGGCCCCGCGACAAACGGCCGCGGTGGAGCGGTTGACCGTCGACCCAGATCGTTGTACAACTATAATGGTTGTAGATCAGTAACGATTGATGGGGTGGTACATGTCGTCGCCCACCGGGATCGGCCGCCGCGAGAAGCTTCTCGTCCTGTCGACCTGTTGCCTGAGCCTGTTCATCGTCGGGCTCGACAACACCATCCTGAACGTGGCGCTGCCGTCGATCCGGGGCGATCTGCACGCCTCGGTGTCGCAGCTCCAATGGACCATCGACGCCTACACGTTGGTGCTGGCCGCACTGTTGATGGTGGCCGGCTCGACGGCCGATCGCATCGGCCGGCGTCGGGTGTTCCAGACCGGACTGGTGGTGTTCGCCGTCGGCTCGGCGTTGTGCGCCGTGGCGCCGGGGCTCGGATGGTTGATCGCGTTCCGCGTGGTGCAGGCGGTCGGCGGGTCGATGCTCAACCCGGTCGCGATGTCGATCATCACCAACACCTTCACCGAACCCCGCGAACGGGCCCGCGCGATCGGCGCGTGGAGCGCGGTGATCGGCGTTGCCATGGCGCTCGGACCGATCGTGGGCGGCGCGCTGGTCGACTCGGCCGGCTGGCGGTCGGTGTTCTGGATGAACCTGCCGGTCGCGCTCGTCGCCATCGTGCTCACCGCGCTGTACGTGCCCGAGTCCAAGGCCGCGCGTCCCCGGCGGGCGGATCCGGTCGGTCAGGTACTGGTGTTGGTGTTCCTGCTGTCGCTCACCTACACGATCATCGAGGGCCGCGCCCAGGGATGGTCCTCGCCGCTCATCCTCGGCCTGTTCGCCCTCGCCGCCGGCTGCCTGGCGGGTCTGGTGTACCGGTCGCCGCGGCGCGTGGAACCGCTGATCGATCTGCGCTTCTTCCGCAGCGTGCCGTTCGCGGGGGCGACCGTGACGGCCGTGTGCACATTCGCCGCGATGTCCGGATTCCTGTTCCTGAACACGCTCTACCTCCAGGACGCGCGCGGCTGGTCGCCGACCGAGGCGGGCCTGCGTACGCTGCCGATGGCGGTGATGACGGTCGTGTTCGCGCCGATCTCCGGGCGGCTGGTCGCGCGGGTCGGCCCGCGCATACCGCTGGTCGGGGCCGGTGTCGCCATGGCGGCGGGCGCGGCGTTGCTGGTCGGGCTGGCCGAGGACACCTCGACCCTGCGCATGGTCGCCGCGTACGGCGTCTTCGGCGTCGGCTTCGGGCTGGTCAACGCGCCGATCACCAATACCGCCGTGTCCGGAATGCCGCGTGCCCAGGCGGGCGTCGCCTCCGCGATCGCCTCGACCAGCCGCCAGTTCGGCCAGTGCCTCGGGGTCGCGGTGGTGGGCACCACGATCGCCTCCGTGCCGGGCACACCCGGCGGCGCCGACCTGGCCGCCGCGACCCACACCGGGTGGTGGATCGTGCTGGGCTGCGCGGGTGCCGTCGCCGTCCTCGGTATGCTCACCACGGGCCGCCGGGCCCTGCGCACGGCCGAGCGTACGGGCGCGGAACTCATGCCCGCGGCGCCGCCCGCCGGCACGCAGGAGACGACGGACGTGAGGCAATGACCGCATCCCCCGCGCACGACGCGACGAGCGACGCCCCTTCGGATGCCGCCGGGCGAATCTGGCGGGGGATGCGCGTGCTCGTCGTGGAACGGCACGATCGCCGGCGCGCGGTGACCGAGGCGACCGGGCTGAGCTTCGTCCGGGTCAAGGCACTGCGGCGGATCGCCGCCGGTCCGATGTCCATGCGCGAACTGGCCACCCGGCTCGCCACCGACAAGCCGTACACGACGCTGGTCGTCGACGACCTCGAACGGCGCGGCCTGATCGAACGCACCGTGCACCCCACCGACCGCAGGCAGCGCATGCTGGCGGCGACCCCGGAGGGCCGGCGCCTCGCCCGGATCGCGCGCGACATCCTGGACGACCCCCCGGCGACGCTGCGCGACCTGCCCGCGGCCGACCTGGCGGTGCTGGACCGGGTGATCACGGCGCTGATCGACGCGGACGAACCGGCGCGGTAGGGGCGCGCCCGCGGCGCGTCGGCCGACGTCCCGAAGCCCAAGTCGTATGCACACACCCGGAATACCTCCGTTTTCGGCGTGCGGGCGCGTTTCGGTATGGCGGGACGAACGGTGGGTAGGAACCCGGGCATTGTCGGGACCGATCGGGGAGAGTGCATGACGGCATTGCCGCGCCGAATACGGCGTCCCCTTCCGCGCAGCGGCGGCATCCTCGACGGTCGATACCGCCTGGGGCAACTGCTGGGCGCGGGCGGCACCGCCGATGTCTTCCGGGCCGTCGATCTGCGGCTGCGGCGGGAGGTCGCGGTCAAGATCTTCCGCCCCGGCGTGCCCGCGGTGACGGCGGAACGGTTCTGCCAGGAGGCGGTGTTACTGGGCCGGTTGACCCATCCGTCCCTGGTCACGGTGCACGACGTCGGTTGGCACGAGAGTTGCACGTATGTGGTGATGCGCCTGATCCGGGGCGTCACCCTGCGGCAGCACATCGTGGACGGCCCCCTGACGGCCGACCGGGTGGCGAGGATCGGCGTGCGACTGGCCTCGGCGTTGGCACACGTACACGCGGCCGGCATCGTGCATCGGGACGTGAAGCCGTCCAACGTGCTGATCGGCCCCGGCGACACGCCGTACCTGGCGGACTTCGGCATCTCGCGTCTCGTCGACGAGCCCACCCGCTCCACACCCGGCACGATCATCGGCACCGTCTCCTACCTCGCGCCCGAGCAGATCCTCGGGCACGGCTCGGGGCCCGCGTGCGACGTCCATGCCCTCGGCCTGGTCCTGTTGGAGGCGCTGAAGGGCGAACGCGAATATCCGGGATCCTCGCTCGACGCGGCCCTGGACCGCTCGCGGCGATCACCGCACATCCCGTCCCACGTGCCGGGCGAACTGGCCGCCACGATCGAGGCGATGACACGTGTGGACCCGGCCGCCAGGCCCGACGCCGCCGAGTGCGCCCGCCTGCTCGACGCGGCCGCGGCATCGTGCGCGCGCCCGTCGGGCCCGCCGGTCGTCGCGACCGGCAACGCGACCATCACCACGTCGGCCACACGGGTGCGGCGCCGGAGACGACGTCACCTGCCGACCGCGGGCCTGGTCGTCGGCATCGTCCTGGGCGCGTCCGGCGCGACTTTGGCGCTCCTCCACCACCGGGCCGGCCCGGACGCGGACAACAGCCGCCCCGCACCGACCACCGCCCCCCTCCCCCCGCTCACCCGGCCCACGACCCCACCCGTCGTACCGCCGCCCACCACGTCCGCCCCACCGCCCTCGGCACCCCCCACACGCGCGACCACTCCCCCTCCGCCCCCGGCCAGGACCGTCATCGTCACCGTCGACGCCCGAGTCCCCTCGTCCGCCACCGACGCCCCACCCCAAGACTCGGGCAGGGAGCCGAGGGGCGACACCAAGCCCAAGGGGGAAAAGCGCGCCAAACCCACCGAACCCCCCGGCAAACCCGACCGGTAGACCCACCCGACGACGAACGGCGCAAGTACCATCGGCCGTTCGTGATCTCATCGACGGGAGAACCACGTGCGGACAATCGTGGGCGTGACCGTATCCACCCTGATCCTGCTGACCGCGTGCAACGACGGCGATTCCCCGAAGAAGCAGACCGCGGACCGGCCGGCGCCGACGGCTTCGGCACCGCCGTCGACCGGCGCGCCCACGACCGGATCCTCGACGTCGCCGGCCTCGGGGACCTCGACACCGGCCGCCGCCGGGTCACAGGCCCCTTCGGCCACCACCGACGCACGAGCGCCACAGGGCGCGTCGCCCGAGGCGGCGATCCGGCGCTTCGAGGAGTTTTTGCACGGCCTCGGGCGAGAGGACATCGCCACGCTCTGCGAGATCGCCGGGCCGGCCGCGAAGCAGGCCGAGAACGAGGGCGCCGGCCCGTGCGCCACGTCCTTCACGGGCATGTTCCGGATGATGTCCGCCACCGGGAAGAAGGCCCTGACCACCGCCACCGTGGACCCCGCGCTGGTCTCCGTGCGCGGAACCGACCGAGTCGACATCCCGGCCCGCGCGATCAGGGCCACCACCACGTTCACCAGCGGCGACCTGGGCGATTCCACCCTGCGCTTCATCGACAACGCGTGGTACGTCGTGGACTGACCCCCGGGTTCGGCCACCCGGCGAGCGGCGATGCGTCACGCCTTCGGGACGTCGAGGACGAGGGGGACGACCGATTCGGCCTCCGGGGGTGTCCCGATCGCGCGGAGGGGTCGGATGTCGGTTGGTTCGGGTGGGGGAAGATCGGGCGGGTGGATTCCTCGTTGGCGGAGGTCGTCTCCGTCGTACTGCTTCTGGGCGTGCTCGCGTGCGCCGTCGTTCGCCCGTTCGGCATAACCGAGGCGGTTGTCGCCGTGCCGGCCGCCGCGGTGGTGGTCGCCGTCGGGGCGATCTCGCCCGCGCATGCCGGTGACGAGGCGGCGCGGCTCGGGCCGGTGATCGGGTTCCTCGCCGCCGTGCTGGTCCTGGCTCGGCTGTGCGACGACGAGGGACTGTTTCACGCCTGCGGGGCGTGGATGGCCCGAACCGCGGCAGGACGCCCGCGTCACCTGTTGGTGCAGGTGTTCGTCGCCGCCTCGGGGATCACCGCGGTGCTCAGTCTGGACACCACCGTCGTGCTCCTCACCCCCGTGGTGTTCGTCACCGCCGCCCGGCTCGGCGCCCGCCCCGAACCCCACATCTACGCCTGCTCGCACCTGGCGAACACCGCCTCGCTGCTGCTGCCGGTTTCCAACCTCACCAACCTGCTCGCGCTCGCGGCCAGCGGATTGAGCTTCACCCGCTTCGCCGCCCTGATGGCCCTGCCCTGGCTGGTCGCCATCGCCGCCGAGTACCTGGTCTTCCGGCGCTTCTTCGCCGCCGACCTGGACGCCGGCGCGCAGGCTCCGCCCACCGCCGAACCCCGCGAGGTGCCGCTGTTCGCCCTGGTCACCGTGGCCTGCACGCTGGCCGGGTTCGTGCTGACCTCCGCGGTCGGCGTCGACCCCGCCTGGGCGGCCCTCGCCGGCGCCCTCGTCCTGGCCGTGCGGGCCCTGGTCCGGCGGCGCACCACGCCCACCGCCATCGTGCGCGCCGCCGCGATCCCGTTCCTGGCCTTCGTCCTGGCCCTGGGCATCGTGGTCCGCGCCGTCGTGGACAACGGCCTCGCCGGCGCCCTGGGCCGACTGGTCCCGGACGGCACCGGCCTCGCGGCCCTGTTCGCCATCGCGGCACTGGCCGCGCTGCTCGCCAACATCGTCAACAACCTGCCCGCCGTACTGGTGCTGCTGCCGCTGACCGCACCGTCCGGGCCCGGCGCCGTGCTCGCGGTGCTGCTCGGCGTCAACCTCGGACCCAACCTGACCTACGCCGGCTCCCTGGCCACCCTGCTGTGGCGGCGCATCGTGCACGAACACGACGGCGAGGTCGAACTCGGCCGATTCACCCGACTCGGCCTGTGGACCGTGCCCGCCGGCCTGCTGCTGTCGGTGCCGGCGCTGTGGCTCTCCCTCACCGTCATCGGCGTCTGATCACCGGGAGAAGAGGGGCGAGGGCGGCGCCGGGAAGCAGAGCGCGAGCGGCGCCGCGCCGGCCCGCTACGGGGTGGCGATGGGTTCCGGGGCGGCTTTCGGGTCCCGGGGCTCGCCCGACCCGGTCGCCGGGCGCGGGCCGTACACCCGGCGCAGCCCGTACGCGGCGAGCACGACGGCGAGGCTGCCCAGGCTGGTGAACAGTTGGGTGCGCTGGTCGTCGATGACCGCCATCGCCACCAGCACGGCGACGAAGCCCGCCATCACGATCCAGGTGAGGTAGGGGAACAGCCACATCCGCAGCGTCAGTCGCTCCGGGGCCTCACGCTCCAACCGGCGGCGCATGCGCAGTTGCGAGGCGCCGATCATGACGTACATGAAGATGGCGATCGCGCCGGAGGAGTTGACCAGGTACGTGAACACGGTGTCCGGCGACAGGTAGGCCAACACCACCGAGACCCAGCCGACGACCGTACCCGCCAGGATCGCCCGCACCGGGACGTTGCGCCTGCTGGTCCGGACCGACCACTTGGGCGCGTCGCCGTGCGAGGCCAGCGCGAAGAGCATGCGCGAGGACACGTACACCGACGAGTTGAGCACGCTGAGCACGGCGGTGAGGATCACGATGTCCATCACCGTTCCCGCGCCGGGCAGGCCGATGATGTCCCACGCGGCGACGTACGGACTCGCCAGCACCTCGGCGCCGTCCCACGGGACGATCGTGACGACCAGGAAGATCGAGCCGACGTAGAACAGGATGATCCGCCAGATGATGCCGGTCGTCGCCTTGGCCACGGAGCGCTCGGGCTCCTTGCTCTCGGCGGCGGCGATGGTGACGATCTCGGCGCCGCCGAAGGCGAAGATGACCACCACGATCGCGGAGAAGATCGAGGTGAAGCCGTTCGGCGCGAAGCCGCCGTGCGAGGTGAGGTTGCCGAAGTCGAACGAACTGCCCGGCCACGCGCCGAACACGTGCAGCCCCCCGACCACCAGGAACGCGATGATCGCGGCGACCTTGACCGAGGAGAACCAGAACTCGAACTCGCCGAAGGACTTCACCGACAACAGGTTCGTCGCCGTCATCACCGCCATCAGGGCCATCGCCAGCACCCACAGCGGCAGATCGATCCAGGCGTGCAGGATCGCCGCGCCCGCGACCGCCTCCACGGCCACGATGATCACGTAGTAGTACCAGTACAGCCAGCCGATCGTGAATCCCGCCCAGGGCCCGATGGCACCGCGCGCGTAGTCCGAGAACGAGCCCGACGACGGCCTCGCCACGACCATCTCGCCGAGCATGCGCATCGTGCACAACACCAGCGCGCCGGCGAGACAGTACGACACGATCGCGGCCGGCCCGGCGGTCTTGATCACACTGCCGCTGCCGACGAACAGACCGGCCCCGATCGCCCCGCCGATCGCGATCATGGCCATGTGTCGGTTGCGGAGCGAACGGCTGAGTCGTGGTTGTTCGGTCGGGGATGTGGGCTGCGGCTGCGACGACATGGAGACTCCTGCGGGGGCGGGGAACGAGAGAGGTGAGAGGGGACGGGCGGGCGCGCGACCGGTCAGGTCCAGTCGTCCTCGCGGCCGGCGCCGATCACCCAGGTCAGGGCCCGGAACCGGCGCAGCGCCGCACGGGCGTCGGGGGCCGCCAGGCGCACCGTGCGCGGGCCGATCACGTCGACCCCGCCCATCGCGCTCGCCCGTTCGGCGAGGTAGGGGCTGTCCACGTCGACCTCGACCACATGCGGGGCCGGCATCGCGGGGCCCCGATCCATCGGGCTCGCCAGCGCGGCGGCGGCCTCGCGGCGGATGTCGGCCGCCGTCGCGGCGGGCGTACGGCAGATCGCCGCATGCCGGGAGATGGCCGTCTTCACCGTGACCGTACGGCAGCCCGGCGCGTAGCGCGCGGCCTCGGCGCAGGTCGCGTCGTCACCGGTGACCAGCACCACCGGCACCCCTGCCTCGGCGGCGACGAGTGCGTTGAAGCTCCCCTCGTCGACCGCGCGGCCGTCGACGCGCACGCCGAGCACGCTGTGCGAGAGGTAGGTGTGGGCGAGCACTCCGGCCTCGCCCGCGCCGGTGTGGTAGCCGACGAACGCCAGCGCGTCCACCCCGAGTTCGAGGCCCTGGAGCATGCCGAGGGGTTTGTTGCGGCCGACGATGAGCACCGCGCGCGGGTCGAGTTCCTCCAGGAGCACGTTGTCCATGCCGCAGTGCGCGTCGTTGACGATCACCTCGTCGGCGCCGCCGTCCAGGAATCCGGCCACCGCCGCGTTGACGTCACCGGTGAGCAGGCGCCGGAAACGTTCGTAGCGCGGGTTGCCGGCGCGCACGTCGGCGGGCAGCACCGTACCGGTGGCGCCCTCCATGTCGGCGGAGATCAGGACGCGGGTCATACCGCCACCTCCTCGGGGTCGGGACGGTCGTGCTCGGACGGGTACCCCGAGGAGGTCGCGGATCCCAGGTCCACGAGGGCGTGCACATGCGCCGCCCCGCTCTCCAGGACCACTTCGCGGATGGTCTGCGCCTCGCGGACCGTGGCCAGGCGCACCTCGCCGTCCACGACCCGGTAGCCGTACACGGCCGGTCGGGGCAGCGAGTTGTAGGCGAAATGGGACGAGAAGTAGTACGCGCCGGTGTCGTACAGCGCGACCACGTCGCCCGGTTCGAGCAGCGGCAGCGGGCGGCCGACGGCGGTCAGGTCGCCGGCGAAGCAGCACGGGCCGGCGACGTCCTGGATCTCCTCCGGCGTGTGCTTGGGTCGGCCGTGCGCGTCGAAGGCGCCCACGCGCAGCGGCCACGCCCGGGGCATGAACACGGTCCGGGTGGCGACCTGTGCGCCGGCGTGGGTGATCGCGATCCGTCGGCCGCCGGCGCTCTTCGTGTACTCCACAAGCGAGGCGATCGTGCCGTTCTTGGCGAGCAGCGAGCGGCCGAACTCGGTGACCAACTCGTAGCGGCCGTCCAGGAGTTCGGGCACGACCGCGCGCAGTTCGGCGACATGGTCGGCGAAGGTCGGGTCGTCCTCGTCGCCGGTGAAGTCGACCGGCAGGCCGCCGCCGATGTCCAGGCCGGTGATCTGTCGGCGGCCCAGGACGGCGTTGACGTGCTCGGCGAGTTCGTAGGTGGCCCGCAGGCCGGCGGCGATCAGCGACAGCGGGCAGCCCTGGGAGCCGACGTGCGCGTGCAGCCGGTTCAGCCACGGCCGGCGGGCGAACGCCTCGACGACGGCCTCGACGGCCCCCGGGTCGCGCAGCGCGACGCCGAACTTGGACGTGCTGGTCGCGGTGCTCATCGCGCCGATCGTGCCGGCGCCGACCTGCGGGTTGACCCGGATCCCGATCGGTCCGGTCGCCGGGCGCTCGGCCACGATCGCGTCGACGCGCGCCAGTTCCTGGAAGTTGTCGACGTTGACGGCGATGCCGTGCGCGAGGGCGTACCGCAGTTCCTCGACCGTCTTGGCGGGGCTGTCCAGGACGAGCCGGTCGGGGGTGAACCCGGCCGCCAGTGCCTGTTCGAGTTCGCCCGGCGAGGCGACCTCGCAGCCCATGCCCGCGTCGGCGAGCAGGCGCAGCACCGGGACCAGGCCGCACGCCTTGGCGGCGAAGGTGTGCAGTACGGGGGTGTCGCCGAACGCCGCCGCCAGCGCGTCGACCGACGCCCGGATGCCGTCCACGTCGAGCAGTCCCAGCAGGGGCTGCTCCGGGCCCAGCAGCCCCTGCTCGACCACTCGGGCCAGGGCCGCCTCTCGGGCCGATCGACGCCGTCGGGCCGCTGTGGAAGTCACGTGCACCACACCTCGGAGATGTCGAGTGTTCGCGACCCGTTCGAGTCGCATGCACAGCTTGGATCCGGGCGGGGGCGAGGGTCAGCGGCACAGGCGACCAAAGACGGAGGCATCGGTTGTCTGGTATGACAAGAAAATGATCATGAAATGCGGTCCGCCGCACCCCTGACTCATGGGCGCGCCCGGTGCGCCAACCGCAGCCCGAGGTCCGCGAGCAGTCGGCCCGTCGGGTCCTCCAGGTCCACCCCGAACAGCTCCTTGGCCCGGCGCAGCCGATAGCGCAGGGTGTTCGGGTGCACACTCAGCCCGCGCGCGGCGGCCGCGGTGTCGCCGAAGGCGCCCAGGTACGCGCCGACCGACGCGGAGTACTCCGATCCGTGCAGGCGGTCGTGCTCGACCATCTCGTGCACCGGTCCGGCCATCGGCCACAACGACGCGAGCCGGTCGAGGAGGCGCACCATGGCCACCTCGGACACCACGTCGGCGGACAGCGCCGACGCGGACGCGTGCGCCCCGGCCGACGCCGCCGCCCGCGCACGCAGTACCCGTACGACGATCTCGGCCTCCTCGCGCGCACCGGGCAACTCGTCCGGCCGCCCGGCGGTGGGCCCGACCCCGGCGAAGACCACCGTGCCCGGGACCGACCGCGCGGTGGCGACCAGGTCCCGCGCCGGGTCCGCGTGCGCGTCGCCCGCCGGCGTCAGAACGAACAACCGCCGCCCGGCCCGCGCGGTCACACACTCCGGGCGCAGCGCCGTCGCCTGCAACGCGAGCACGTCGAGCACCCGCTGCTCGGCGTGCGTGGGCGGGTCGGCCGCGGCCTGCGTCGCGGGACGCTCGTACGCCTCGACCACGATCACCGTGTACGGCCGATCCGGGCGCACCCCCACCGTCCGGGCCGCCTGTTCCGCGCCCGCGCCGCCGTCGAGGAGGGTGTGAACCGCCTCCTCCCGCCGCCGCGCCGCCTCGCGACCGCGCGTCTCGTGGTGGACCAGGTGCGGCAGCGCCGCCCGGGCGGCGGTACGCAGCGCCGCCGTCGCGTCCGGCGCGAGCGGGCGCCCGTCGGCCGCGGCCCAGATCGACCCGAGCACCTCACCCCCGTCGCGCACCGCGATCACCAGCCGCTCCGCGTAACGCTCGTCGGCGGGCAGTCGCACCACGTCGTCGGTGCCCCACAGGGTGCGAAAGAAGCCGCTCTCGCGCAGCTCCGCCACCCGCCAGCGCGGCACCTCCTGGTTCAGGATGGTCGCCCGGCGCATCGGATCCGGCTCGTGGTCCATCCGGGAGTAGGCCAGCACCCGCGACTGCGGATCCTCGATCGTGATCGCGCCACCCACCAGGTCGGCGACCGTGTTGGCCAGGCCGGACAGGTCCCCGGGGCGCAGGCTGTCGACGGCGGCGAGTTCGAAGGTGCCGCTCTGCGCGCAGGCGTTGCGCAGCAGGCCGAGCACGTGGGTCCAGCCGCGTCGGGGATGCCGGGTGAGCAGGGCGGTGCCGCCGTGTTCGGCCGCCTCGACCACCGCGGGATCCACCCCGGCCGCCCCGCGCCGGAGCACCAGCGCGCTCGCCCCCGCGTCGCGGGCCGCCCGCACGGCCTCCACCGCGTCGCGCCCGCGCGGGTCCACGCCCACGCCGAGCAGGATCGTCCCGGCGAGCGCCGCGCCGTCGGCGTCCTCGTCGCCCGGGTCGTACAGGGTGACCCCGCGCACCGGCACGTCGGTCCCACGCGGCGCCACCACGACGTCGATGATCCCGGGGTCGATCAGATCCAGCACCCTGGCCAACGTCGCCGCGGCGGAACGGCCGGAGGTTTCGCGCTCGGTCATACACCCATGATGACGGGGACGGTCATCGGGCTGTCGCAGTCGTGCATGAGTGCGACCAGCCGGCCGCAGTAGCTGCGCTCGGCCTTCATATAGCGGCGATTTCCCGCGCCGAACGACCAGGCCACGGCATTCATCTCGGCCTCGTCGTGGGAGGGAACCCGCTCGAAGAATGTGGCCAGTCGGTCGGCGATGTGCGGGAATCGCCCGACGGGAAGCCGAAGAGCGTAGAAGCCGACGCGCTCGATCCGCCCGGTGTCGATCCGCAGCGTCACCGAGAACGTATACCCGCCCGGCGCCGTGAAGGCGCGCATGTCCGCGAAAGTCCGCGCGTTCGGCCCGGCGCTCCCGGACAGCGCGAGCAGTCGCTGCGTCGACTTCGCGTCGATGCCTTCCCCGGTACGGAAGTACAGGTTCGCGGTGCCCTGTTGATAGTCCACCGCCACATTCCGCACCACCGTCAGGCCCAGTTCGCAAAAACGGCTCTCGTGCCGGCGGATCGAGTCCGGGATCTCGCGCGGCCCCAATACCTCCCCCAGGGGCCGCCTCCCGTTCAGATACACCCAGGTCTTGACCAGGCCCTGCGCCGAGTCGAAGTCGCACAGCTCCCTCGATCCCGCGTACAGCGCGCTCCAGGCGCGGATCAGGCCGATGGCCGGGCTGCGGGCGGGGATGAATCCGGCCCGCTCGGCGATGTGCACGGTGTCGACGGGCCTGCGCTCGTAGAAGCGATAGTTCAGCGCACCGCCGGGCCGGTCGGTGGTGCGCCACAGCACCGCCCCCCGGTGGAAGCTCTCCTCGAACACGTCCAGCACCCGGCGGGTCATCGCCGCGCAGTAGTCGGCGCCCAGGAGGTCGGCGGTGGTTTGGATGTCCGCGAGGAATCGGGACGGAGAAAATTCGATGGTAGACATAATCAGGATGCGCTCCCGGTCCTTGCACAGGAATTGATGAAACTGCGGAGCGGCTATTCACTCACGATCCCATAAAGCTCTGCAAGGACATGTCGGTATGTCGCGGAACACGAATCACATTCAGAGTATCGGGTGTGAAAAGGCGCCCGTATGGCTGAGTTCCGGCCGGGCCGGACAATTATCGACGTGAAATCAGATCAGCCCGAGCCGGCGCAGATCCGCCGCATACTTGTCGATCAGCCCGGCGGACAGATGGGGAATCCCCGGCTCGCCGATCCCCGTCGCCCGCACGGCCCGCGCGAACCGTCCGGCCGAAAGACACGAGCCGGCCACGGGTTCGGCCGGTTGCCGGAAGACGTGCAGCACGGGCAGTACGGAGTACCGACGCCGCGTCTTGGGCAGCGCCCGCAGCGCGGCCTCGAAGCGGGTGAACCAGACGCCGTGGTCGTCGACGCGTTCGATGTCGTGGCCGATCGCGACGAGCCGGTCGACGAAGGTGTCCAGCGAGATGCCGTCGTCGTGGGGGTTGACGACGTTGTACGTGCGAAAGCCGTCTCCGTCGCGGGCGCCGAGGGTGTCGACGGCCCGCGCGACGAAGTCGACGGGCAGACCGTCGTAGTGCGCGCGCGGCCGTGGGGCCCCGACGTGCCTCCGGTAGAAGGAGGCCGGCGCGATTTTGGTGGCGAGCAGGCTCAGCATCAGCCGGGTGAACACGTCGGTCACGTTGAGCTGACCGGCGTGGTGGGGGTGGGCGAGGATCATGTCCGAGCGCAGCACGGTCACCGGCAGGCCGTACCGCTCGTGTGTCTCGCGCAGCAACACCTCACCGGCCCACTTGCCGACCGCGTAGCCGGTGGCGTACGCGTCCGAGAGGCGGCGCTCGGGGCTCGCCTCGCGGATGTCGGCGCTCTCGTCGAGCCGTGCCGGTTCGACTCCGGCGGCCACGCCGACGCTGGACAGGTAGGTGAACGGCTTGATCCGCCCGGTGAGCGCCAGTTTGATCAGCTCGGCGGTGCCGGCCACGTTGGGGCCGAAGAGCTGGTCGTACGGCAGCACGTGGTTGACCAGCGCGGCCAGGTGGAAGACCCGATCGACGTCCTCGGTCAGCCGCCGCCACGTATCCGCGTCGAGGCCGAGCCGCTCCCGGCCGATGTCCCCGGCGAGCACGACGAGCCGCCCGGCGGCCAAGTCCCGGTAGCGGTGCGAGAGTTCCCCGTCGTCACCGTCGTCGAAGGCGGCATCGAGCCGGCGGCGGGCCTCCGCGTCGTCCCGGCCGCGCACGATGCAGACCAGCCGGCCGCCGGTGCCGGCCAGGCGCTCCAGCAGGTCGAGGCATACGAACCGGCCGAGGTAGCCGTTCGCGCCGGTCAGCAACACGGTCCCGGTCGCCGTCGGCCGTGCCGGTGCCGCCGGCGAACGGGCGGCCTCCAGGGTGGCGGCGTCGATGAACCGATCCGGCGTGAGGTCGACGGCCCGCACCACCTCGCCGCCCGCGACGTGCACGGAGCCCGCCGAGGGTCGTGCCTCGCCGAACTCGCGCCCCGCCTCGATGTGTTCCGCGATCGCTCGCAGCGAGCACGACGGGCCGAGCAGCATGGCGACCGGGACCTCCACCCCGAAGACGTCCCGGAGCAGTTCGGCGAACGCCAGCGCGGACAGCGAGTCGATCCCCAGGTCGGTGAACCGCGCGGCCGGCCCCGGTTCCGCGACCGACAGCCCCAGGAACGCGCCGGCGGCCCGGCGGACGGCCGCGAGCACCGGTTGATCGGCGCCGGCCTCGCGCAGGGCGCGCAGTTCGTCCGGCCGCCCCGTCACCGTCTGCTCGTACAGCCGTTCCAGACGATCCCCGTAGTGCTCCTTCAACCGGGGTCGGACGTTCTTGCGCAGCTCCGACAGCAGGCCGTTCCGGATGCCGAAGGGCTCGGTCTCCACCAGGAAGTCCCGGGGGATCTCGTAGGGTTCCAACTCGGCCCGCCTGGCGACCCGTTGCAGCGACTCACCCAGCGCCCGCCGCAGGTCGTCCCCCTCGGCCCGCGCCATCGCCTCCTCGGTGGGCACGATCACGGCGAGCAGATGGGCGCGTTCGCCGTTGCCGTACACGTAGATTTGCCGCACGAGCGACGCGGTGGCGAAGATGCCCTCCAACCGCGAGAGTGCGACGAACTCCCCCTGGGCCAACTTCAGCACGTCGTTGCGGCGGCCCACGTACACCAGCCGGTCCGGGCCGATCCGCTCCATGATGTCGCCGGTTCGGTAGAACCCTTCCTCGTCGAAGACCTCGGCGGTCGTCTCGGGCCGCCTGTGGTAGCCGGGGGTGACGAACTCCGACTTGATCAGCAACTCACCGCGCGGGTAGGGCTGATCGGTGGTGCGGTAGCCCGACTCCGGTACGTCGACGAGCTTGTGGTCGCGCACCGCGGGCCGCTGTACGCGGGAGTCGAACAAGACGACGCCGGCCTCGGTCGACCCGTAGCTGTCGTGCACGGTCCGGCCCAGGTACGACTCCATGAAGCGGGCGAGTTCCGGGGGTAACGGCGCACTGCCGCACATCACCCGCAACACCCGGCCGCCGAGGCGGGATTCGCGGTCCGACTCCTCTTTCGGCCCATGCGGTTCGTGGCGATTGCGCCGATAGAGCGTGTCGCAGACGCGCGGCACCAGCATCAGTTGGGTCGGGCGGACGAGCCCGATGTCGTCGAAGAGGGTCGAGGTGTCGCTCTTCGCGGGGAAGTACGCCGTGCCACCGTGGCCCAGGGTGTGGAAGAGGGTGGTACGGCCCGCCACATGGCTCAGCGGCAGGTACTGGACGGTGATCCACGGCAGCCCGTCATCCGCCGGGATGCTGCCCATCCACAGTCGCCGGAGCATACGCTCCGTGTAGATGGCGCCCTTCGGCTCGCCCGTGCTGCCGGAGGTGTGGACGAGCAGCCGCATCGTGTCCGCGTCCGCGTTCGTGTCCTCGTCCTCGTCCGCAGCGGCCGGCCGGCGCGCCGGGGCGGCGGGTGGGAGCGTGCGCCCTCGCTCGGTGACGACGGTAAGGGTGTCGGTCCCGGTGACTCCGGCCTCGGCCAAGCGCCTGCGCGCCGCCTCGAAGCGCTCGCGCTGATCGTCGACCTCCGGGTGGTGGTCGAACACCACGAGCCGGGGCTTCGACGTGCTCGCCAACACCAACTCGACGGCACTGTCCAGGACTTCGACGCCGGCCGCCAGGACCCGCGGCCCGACCTCGTCCACGATCGAGCGCAACCGGGCCACGGGCGCGCTCGACGACAACGGCACGGACACCGCCGCCGACCGCAGGCACGCCAGGTCGAGGACCGTGTAGTCGACGCCGACGAAGCCGTACACCGCCACGAAATCCCCGGCACCGACCGCACGCCCCGCGTCCCGCGTCCACTCGGCCGCGACCGCGCCGGCCCGTTCCCACAACTGGGCGTAGGTGATCGTGTCGAACCGCGGCAGCAGCTCCAGTGTGGTGCGGCCCGACACCGGATCGAGCACCGTGCGTGTCGCGCGCCGACCGACGGCGGGACGTCGGGCGTAGGCTTTCATCAGCAGCGCGACGCTCCGCACCAGGCTGTCGGCGGAATCCCGAAACGCGGCGCCGACCGAGGGGATGGGCACGGCGGCGCGCAACTGCGCGTCCTGCGCCACCACATCGGCGGGCTTCGGGACGCCGGGCGCTAAGGCGTCCCGGTCGCACGTCGCGGATGACGGGGACACGGCTCACCAACCTTCCGAGCGAGGGAATCGATTGCACCGAAAGCCTCCCATCGACGTCCCTGTCGCCACGCCGATCCGCCCCCGAATGCACCCGACCTGCTGAACGGAACCACCCGAAACGACTCCCGTCGGGGTTGACGCGGGACGCACACGCCGTCGCGCCGTCGCCGCTGTCACCGTCGCCGCCGGACGAGAACGATCGACATCTACGATGTTTCGGTGGACGCATGCCAACAACCGAAAGGTGACGTCGGATGCTGAACTACGGCCTTGACGTGTCCGGTCTGGAACGCGATGTCGCCCTGTCCGACCTGGTGGCCGAGGGAGACGAACTCGACGCCCTGGTATCGGCGCACGCCGACTGGGCCGACCCCACGCCGGCGGCAGGGTGGACGATCGCCCACCAGATCGCGCATCTCGCCGCGGCCGACGCGAACGTCGTCATCGCCATACGAACCCCGGAGGCGTTCGACGCCGTACTGAAACAAACGGAGGCCGCGGGCAGCGGACACGCCGATCTCGAAGCCGCCGCGGGAGCCGCCAAACCACGATCGGTACTGCTCGACGAGTGGCGCGCCGGTCGCGCCGAGGTGGCGGCGGCGCTCCGCGACATACCGACGGAGCACGGATTTCCCTGGTACGGCTCACAGTTGACCGCGACGCTCATGGCGCCGCTTCGGCTCATGGAGGTGTGGGCCCACGGGCAGGACGTCTTCGATGCGGTGGGCGCCGCACGCCGCCCCACGGATCGACTCCGGCAGATCGCCGCCTTGGGCGTGATCGGACGCGAACTCTCGTTCCATGCAGCCGGGTTGCCTCTTCCGACGGAGCCGTTCCGGGTCGAACTGGCCGGCCCCGACGGCCGAGCCTGGACATGGGGCCCGGCGGATGCGGCGCAGCGCATGGAGGGCGGCGCCCTCGACTTCTGCCTCCGAGTCACCCGGCGCAGGCCCCCCGCCGCGACCGACCTCACGGCGGTCGGTGGGGACGCGCAGGCGTGGCTGGACAACGCCCGCGTCTTCCTCTGAGCCGTCCGCCCCCGCCACCCCACCCGCGGGATATCCGGTGCACCCGACCCGACCCCCTCCCCCGAGCCGCCAACGGCCCGCCGCGGCGTGATCTTGTGGTCGGTATCCTGGCCATCGCCGCAGAAGAGGGGAACCATGGAGTTGTCGGGCGCCGCCGATCCGCGGCGGGTCGGACCGTACGCCGTGCTCGGCGTGCTCGGTGCGGGCGGCATGGGCAAGGTGTTCCTGGGTCGTTCGCCCGGCGGGCGTACCGTCGCGGTCAAGGTCGTCCGTCCCGAACTCGCCGACGACCCCGTGTTCCGGGCTCGTTTCGGACAGGAGGTCGCCGCCGCCCGCCGCGTCTCCGGTGCCTTCACCGCGCCCGTCGTGGACGCCGACCCCGACGCTCCGGTGCCCTGGATGGCGACGGCGTTCGTGCCCGGCCTACCCCTGTCCACCGCGGTCGCCCGGCACGGGGCGCTGCCCGCGGCGGCGCTGCGCATGCTGGTCGCCGGGTTGGCGGAGGCGCTCGGCAACGTACACGCCGCCGGCCTGATCCACCGCGACCTCAAACCCTCGAACGTCCTGGTCGCGCTCGACGGACCGCACGTCATCGACTTCGGGATCTCCCGGGCCGTGGAGGGAACCTCGCACACCCGCAGCGGCGCGGTGGTCGGCTCGCCGGGGTACATGTCTCCCGAACAGGCCCTGGAGCGGCTGCTCACCCCGATCAGCGACGTGTTCTCGCTGGGCGCCACCGCGTATTTCGCCGCCACCGGGCTGCCGCCGTTCGGGACCGGCAACGCCGCCGCGCTGATGTTCCGCGTCGCCGGCACCGAGCCGGACCACGCGCCGTTGGCCGGGCTCGACGAGCCGCTGCGCGCGCTGATCCTGCGCTGCCTCGCCAAGGACCCCGCCGAGCGGCCCGAACCGGCCGAGGTGGTCGAGGACATCGAACGCCAGGGCGTCGACGTGGCGGCCGGGAGCTGGCTGCCCGGGCCGCTGACCGCCGACATCATGGCGGTCCGCGCGTCGACCCTCACCGCTCCCCCGCCCGCGTCGATACCCCCGACCCCGCCGTCCCCGCGAACCCCGCCCGAGCCGCCGGCACCGCCCACCGCCCGGACGATCGGTCGCCGCGCCCTGCTCGTCGGCGTCGCGGGCACCGTCGCGGTGGCCGGCGGCGTCACCGCGGCCGTCGCGCTGTCGAACCGGGGCGGGGGCGACGTCGAGAACGCCGGCCGCGAGGGCGAGTCCGTCCGCCCCGGTCCGACCGGTGCCCCACCCGCCCCGGCCGCCGTCCCGACCACGCCCCTGACCGCTCCCGACGCCGTCGTCCGCAGGATGCGCGACCTCGGCGAACCGTGCGCGGGTCTCGTCCTGAGCGGCGACGTCCTGGTCTCATTCGGCTTGCTCTACGCGAACGGCCTGGACCTGGACGCCAAGACCCGTTGGGGGCCGACCACCGCGCAGATCGAAGCCACGTCGGCCAGGCATCGGCCGGGCATCGTGCGCAACGGCGTCCTCTACTTCTGCGGCGGCGCCGGCTCCGTCAGGGGCCTGCACGCCATGGACGTCTCGACCGGAAGACTCCTGTGGTCGGTGGCGGAGCCGCCCGGCGATCGGCTCCTGCGGGTCGTGGCCGGAATCCTGGGCGACACCGTGATCGTCTCCGGCGACCTCCTCGGTGGCACCTCCATGCGGGGTTTCGTGTGGGCCGTGGACATCCGAAAGCGCGCCACGCTGTGGCAGGAAACCGGCACGGACGTGACGGCGGTGCTGCTGGTACCGCCCACGACCGAGTCGATGATCCTCGCGGGCGGCGGCGGAATCGGCCGAGACGGCGAGGTCGTCGTGCTCGACCCGACGACCGGCAACCGCGGCTGGCGCAATCCGGTACCCGGCGGCTCCTTCGGCTCCTACGCACGGTCGCGGGCGTGCTTCGCGGGTGGCGCGTACGTGTACGCCGGATCCTCGGTCACCGCGGTCGACCCACTCGACGGCCGGCAACGCTGGACGTTCCGGACCGGCCGCAACGGCGGCGACGGCTTCGGGGAACCGGTCGCGAGCCCGGACGGAAAGACGGTGTACATCACCTGCTCCGTCGGCCTGATCGCCCTCGACGCGGCCACCGGCGCGCCGAAGTGGGCCACCGCGCCGCAGGAGGGTTCGCTCCGCGAATCCGACTCGGCCGGGATCCGGATCGCGGACGGCAACGTCTACGTCGCGGACGACAGGGCGAACCTCTGGGCGGTGGACGCCGAGACGGGCAAGGGGCGATGGAAGTACAGCGACCCCACCCAGAACGCGACTAACGTCCTGCTCACCGCGGTGGGCGGCGGTCGGGTGTGGGGCGCCAACCGCACCTCGCTCGTGGTCGTCGCCGCGAGCGGGGCGTAGCCGCCGAACCGCCCACACAATCGCCACGACACGCGCGACCGGCCCGGACGATGCCCGGTCGATGTCCGAACTTCCGCTCCGAGTCGGGGCGTTCATCAATGAAAGGATGACGGCGGCAGGCCATGGAACAGCTCGACGCCTCGGATCCTCGGCGGGTCGGCCCGTACGTGCTGCTCCTGCCGCTCGGCTCGGGCGGCATGGGGAAGGTCTACCTCGGCCGCTCCGCCGCCGGACGCGCCGTGGCGGTGAAGGTCATCCGTGCGGACTTCGCCGCCGACGAGCACTTCCGCGACCGCTTCCGGGCCGAAGTCGCGGCCGCGCGGCGGGTGTCCGGGGCCTTCACCGCGCCGGTCGTGGACGCGGATCCCGACGGCGATCCGCCGTGGATGGCGACGGCGTTCGTCTCGGGTCTGTCGCTGTACGACGCCGTGCGGCGGCACGGGCCGCTGCCCGAGGCCTCGTTGCGGATGTTGCTGGCCGGGGTGTCCGAGGCGCTGGTCGGGATCCACGCGGCGGGGGTGATCCACCGCGATCTCAAGCCGGGCAACGTGCTGTTGGCGCTGGACGGTCCCCACGTCATCGACTTCGGCATCGCCCACGCGCTGGACGGCACGTCCTTCACTCGCGAGGGCACCGTCGTGGGGTCGCCGGGGTACATGTCGCCGGAGCAGTCCCTGGGGCGGTCGGTGAGTGCGGCGAGCGACGTGTTCGCGCTGGGCTCGACGATGGTGTACGCGGCGTCCGGGCGGCGGCCGTTCGGGGACGGGCCGCCCGCCGCCGTGCTGGGGCGCGTCGTCGGCGAACCGGCCGATGTCGGCGCGCTGCCGGCCTCCATCCGGGACGTGGTGGCGGCGTGTCTGCACAAGGACCCCGTACGACGTCCGACCCCGCGAGCGCTGATCGACTTCGTCAGCCGGGACGAGGACGGGTCGGGCGGGGGAAGTTGGCTGCCGGACGCGGTGACGCGCGACGTGAGCCGTGCGGCCGACGTCCTGACGGGCCTGCCGGCGACGCGGGACGCGGCGAGCGGGCACGAGACCCCGCCCACGACGGGCATGGACGCCCGGCCCACGCCGCCGGCGCCGGCGCGGGCGTCCGGCGGGTCCGGAACCCCCACCCGGTCCGGGGCGTCGACGACACCCGAGACTTCGGCATCAGCCGAGGCGTCGGCGCTGCCCGGGACCGCCGCGCGGCCTGGAGCCTCCGCGCCGGCCGGGATCGCCGCGTCGCCGGGGACATGGCCACCGCCCGAGACATCGGCATCACCCGAGACGGTGGCACCACCCGGGATCGCCGCGCCGCCCGGGGCGGGGTCGCCGCCCGGGATCGCGGCGCTGCCCGAGACGTCGGCATCGCCCGGGGGCTCCGCACTGCCCGGGGCGGGGTCGCCGCCCGAGGCGTCCGCACTGCCCGGGGCGGGGTCGCCGTTCGGCGCGTCCGCCCGTCCCGCAAACTCGGGCCCGCCGGGGCAGGCTCGGCAACAGGTCTTGCGCAGGCGGCTGTTCCTCGGGCTCGCCGCCGGCGCGGCGGCGGCCGTCTCCGGCGGCGTGGCGGCGGTCCTGCTGCGGGGCGAAGCCGACTCGGCCCGGGGCGCGGCCGCGACGCCGCCCGCCGGCGTACCGGGATCCCCGCCCCCGGCCACCGTCCCGACCCCGCCGCCGGTCGTCCCGCATGCGCCGCTGCCCGCGCCCACCGGCCGCAGGGGTGTCCTCGACGGCCCCGCGGCCGCGACGTCGTGGACGGCCAAGGCGAGTGGACCCGTCACCGACGTGGCCGTGTACGGGGGTTCGGTCATCGCCACCGGCAAGAACGGCCGGGACGCGTTCGACGCCGGCGCGGGCCGACCGCGGTGGACGCTGCCCCTGACCGTGGGTTGGAACGACGCGGGCACGGTCGCCGGGGACGACCGGGTCGCCTACCTCACCGGCACCGGGGCCGCCGTCGGGCAGGACGTGCTGAGCGCGGTCCAGCCCGGTACCGGAAGGGAGTTGTGGACGCTCCCGCTTCCACATGTCGGGTGGACCCCCACGGGCGTGGCCGGCATCGTCGACGACATCGCCTTCGTCACCGGCCGCGGGATTACCGGTACGACGACGACGCCGTCCTCCTTCGGGTTCGTGTGGGCCGTCGACCTGCGCACCCGAACCGGCGTATGGGAGACCGTGGGCGCGGACGTCGACGGGTTGTTCGTCCCCCCACGCGGCCCGAACCTGCTGTCGCACGGCGACCGTGACCGGGGCTCGGACGGGCGCCTCGTGATGCTCGACGCGACGCGCGGAGGCGCCCGCGGCTGGACCACCGACGTACCACCCGTGTCGACGCAGGGCTATGTCCCCGTGACCCGGCCCCCGATCCCCGTCTGTTGGACCACCGGCGGCTTCGTCTACTGCGCGGACCGGGTCCACCTGGTCGAACCGGACCGGGGAAAGCCGGTGTGGGACTTCCCCGCCGCCGGCGCCGGCGAGACCTTCACGGACTGCGCCTCGAACACCGACGGCGACACGGTTTTCGCCACCACGCAGACCACGCTCTACTGCCTCGACGCGAGGAAGGGCACGCTGCGTTGGCGCAGCTCGATACCCGGCGGCTCCGCGAGTCGACCCACGTTCGGGACGCAAGGCCCCATGGTCCGCTACGACTTCGGCAACGTGTACGTCGCGGACAGCACCGGAACACTGTGGGCGGTCGAGGCGACGACCGGAACGACCCGGTGGAAACACCCGTTCCCGGTACGGCCTCCCGGGGAGCGCGCCGGCCCGATCCTGACCGCCGCGGCGGGCATCGTGGTGATCGGATACGGGTTCCAACTCACCACGATCGACGCGGCCGGGTAAGCCGAACACCGGGACCGACCGGCCACGACCACCGCGTCGAGACGATGCCTCGGATCGGCCATATGCCGTCTGTTCACGGCCCGGCTCATGCCCATAAGCTGAGCGGTCCTCACGTTCTCGGGAGGTCTCGTGAACGGTCTTCGTGCGGTCGTCGTCTGCCTTGTGATCGTGTGTACGGCGGTGGTGTCGCCCGCCGCACCGGCGTCGACATCGACATCGGAATCCCCATCGACGAGATGGTCGGCGCTGCCCGTGCCGGCGGCGGCCCCGCCGGTGAGCGTGGCCGATCTCGCCGCCCGCGGACCGGGGGACGCGTGGGCGACCGGGTCCGAGAACGCCGCCGACGGATCCCGGCCGACGTTGTACCACCGGCACGGCACGGCGTGGAGCCGGGACACCTCCTTTCCCGGCGCCGACGAGCCGGGCTCGCTCGGCCGGATACAGTTCGTCGGCGACGAGGTGTGGATCTTCCACTACCGCGTGGGGATCGCGGAGATCCTGCGCCGGTCGGCGGTCGGGTGGAGTGCCGTCCCGCTGCCGCAAACCCTGTGGACCTACCAGGACTTCACCGCCGTACCGGGTGCCGCGTGGGTCGTCGGCGAGGACGACACCGGACCGAAGGTGCTGCGCTACGACGGTTCCGGCTGGAGCACGCAGTCCACCCCGGACGGCGTGCTGTTCGTGATGGGGATCACCGCGCGCACCGCCGACGACGTCTGGGCCTGGGCGGACACCGCGGACGGGACCACCATCCTGCGCTGGGACGGCACTTCGTGGCGGGACGCGAAGGTACCGCTGCCGCCGAACAGCAACGTGCACACGATCGTCCTCGAACCGTCCGGCCGGATCACGATCGGCGGCGGCAGGTACACCGACGGTGTGGCCCGCACCTACCTGACGACCGGGAACGGGCTTACCTGGCACACCCGTTACCCCCCACTGGGGGACACCTCCACGGAGGCCATGGTGCGCGGCCCGGACGGCGCGCTGTGGTTGCCGGTGCGCGGCGACCGGGCGTTCCAGTCGAAGTACGCGCGGGTCGACGGCCTCCGCACCACGTTCTCCTACGGCCCGGAGCGCACGAACGCGATCGACGTGAAACCGCGCGCACTGGCGACCGTCGGATCCGCTCTGTTGTCCTTCGGCACCGTCGAGATCTACGGCTCGAAACCGAACCTGATGAGCGAGCGACTGGGAGGTCGACCATGACACGCCGACTTGTGGTCGTGGCCGTCGCCGTCGCCATGACGGGCATGACCCTCGTCCCGCCGACCTCGGCCTCGGCCTCGGCCTCGGCGGAACCCCCGGCCTGGCAGCACGTTCCGGTCTCGGCGGAGGTACGCCCGCAGGCCACCCTGAACGAGGCCGTGGCGTTCGGACCGGATCGTGTGTGGGCCGTGGGCGCGGACGCGGTCGGGCGTGAGGCGCCCGGTTTCCCGCTGGTGCTGCGCTGGGACGGAACCGCGTGGCAGCGCCGCAGCCTGCCCGGGATCACCTGGCAGGGCGAGTTGTCGTCCATCGCCGCGACCTCCCCGACCGCGATCTGGGCGGTCGGCCGCGACACGGCGGGCGGCGGCCACGTGCTCCGCTCCGACGGCTCCGCCTGGTACGAGGGCCGGTCGCCGCGTGGTGTCGCGCCGACCCGAGTCGTCGCCGGCGGCGGCCGGGTCTGGCTGATCGGCACGCGCGGCGACGCTCAGGCGCTGCTGCGTTGGGACGGGCGCGCGTGGCGGGACCTACCGGTGCCGCCCGGATCCGTGTACGGCCTGCACATCCTGGCGGCCGACGACGTGTGGGCCGCGGGCGCCGGCGCCTCGGGCGCGACGGTGTCGCACTGGAACGGTCGGGTGTGGCAGCAGACGATCGTGGACGGCTTCCCCCGCTCGGGCGTCGGCAGCGTACTGGCGGTCTCGCCGACGGAGGTATGGGCGGGCGGCACCGCCGGATTCATCGGCGGCCCGCCCGGCCGCCCGATCCCACCCCTGCTGGTCCGCTGGGACGGTCTGACGTGGCACCGGGTCGCCGTACCCACCGACTTCGGAGCCATCACCTCACTGGCCCCCGCCCCCTCCGGCGCCCTGGCCTGGATCTCGGTGATCCGCTCACAGAAATGGGCCCCACCGGGCAACTCCCCACCCCTGATCCCCGGCCCGGACTTCCTCGCCTGGACCGGCCAGTCCTTCACCGAGTACAAAGAACCCGCCGTCCCGGGCGAAGGTGCCTCGACCACCCTCCACCTGACGCCGGTCCCCAACACCACGACCATCTGGTCCACGGGCCGAGCCACCGGCCCCGAATCCACCTTCACCCCCCGCACCCAACACTTCCCCTGACCCGACCCCCCTCCAGGCGGTGGGACGCGATGGTACGTCGGATGCCGTCCCGAGGGGCGTGGTCCAGGTGCACGGTCTCCTCGAACCGGTTCTCCTGCGCGATTCGACGATCAGGACGATCCGGTCGCCGGCCCGGTCGTGGTCTCGGCGACACGGAACCCGCCCTCGGGCACGTCGTGATCGAACGCGCGGTTGATCACCTGGTACATCACGAAGTCCTGCCAGCGTCCGGCGATCCTGAGGTATTCCGGCGCCAGGCCGTACCGCGTGAAGCCGTTGCGTTCCAGCACCCGCTGCGACCCGACGTTGTCCGTCAGCGTCTCCGCCTGCACCCGGTGCAGCCGCAGCTCGTCGAAGGCGACCCGCAACGTCTCGCGCACCGCGGCCGTGGCGAGGCCGCGGCCGTTGGCGTGCGCACTCACCCAATAGCCCATGGCGCACGACTGCAGCGCTCCGCGCACGATGCCGCTCAGCGTCATCCGGCCGACCACGTCCCCGGCCTCGTCCACGATCACGCGCAGGTGCACCCGGCCGGCCGACTCCTCGGCCAACGCGTCGCGGATCTGCGCCGCCTGTGTGTCCGGAGTGAAGAAGTCGTCGGCGCGCAGCGGCTCCCAGGGGGCCAGGAACTCGCGGTTGTGGACCACCAACCCGGTCAGCGCGGGTACGTCGTCCATGGTCAGCCGCCGGGTCACAAGCACGAGCCGAGCATGCCACGAGCCGTGCCACCGGCCGCGACCGGGGTATCGAGGTACGGCGACGGTCAGGTCGGGTGCGTGTGCGAGCCGGTGTGTGGCCGGTGTTCCCAGCCTCGGTCGGTACGGGCGAGTTCGCGAAAGCCGGCCGCGGTCAGCCGGGCGATCGACGTGGTGTCCGCGGCGGATTCGTAGTCGAGCACGCGGTCCGTACCGGCGAGGTGCAGCCATTCGGCCGCGTGGGCGAGCAGGTGAGCGGTCAGGTCGTCCGCGTCGGCGTCCGACACGACGTGCAGGTTGCCGATGTCGGCCAGGCCGCCGCCTCGGGCGCGGCGTTCGGGCCGATCGAGCATGGTGTCGACCTCGATGAAGCCGAGTTCGCGGTCGCCGTCTCGGGCGGTCAGCCGGGTACCGCACTCGCCGACGGATCGACGCACGACGAAGCGTGCCGAGGGGTCGGCGAGGGCTCGGCGGAGATCGGCGACCTCCGCGATCAGGACGGCCTCGGTGTCGCCCGTGTGGTGGAACCCGGCGCGCTCGAAGACGGCCCGGACGTGCGGCCACGGCCGCGGCAGGCCGTACACGCCCGGTGCCGGCAGCGCGCCGTCCGCGTACCGCGTCCGCACGCCCCAACGGGCCGACTGCGCCAGGCACGCCTGCATCAGCAGGTCGGCGGCCCGCTCGGCATCGGGCCGAAGGGAGCCGGCCGGCCGACAGACGAACCAGTCGACCACACTCGCGTCCCGGTAGTCGGCGCCGACCTCGGCATCGTCGCGATAGCGCAGCAGGTGCGCCGCGGCCACCACGCACCGGTGGTGTTCGGCCACCAACGTGACCCGTTCCACGACCCACGGATCGGTGACGAACTCGGCGGGCCGCCGGGTCAGGCAGTCGAGCACCGTGTTCACGGACACGGAGACACCCGGGACCACGGCGGCCACGTGGGCGTTGACGAGATCGGTGAGCTGGTCGCGGTCGTCGCGACGAAAGAGGCGCACCGTGGGAGCGGACGAAGGCATGCGGAGAACTCCGTTGACGATCCGACAGAGAAGCCGCCATGCGATGCGGTACCCGGCCGACGATACCCCAAGCCCGGACCGGATCGGCCGACCACGCCTCGTTCCGCCGGGCTCAGCGCGGCTCGTCGCCCTCGATGACGATGCGGTGCATGACACGCGGGCCCCGGTAGTCGTACACCGCGTAGTGCTGCGTGCTGCGGTTGTCCCACAGCGCGATGTCGCCCGGCCGCCACGTGAACCGCACCTGGAAGTCGGGCCGGGTCACGTGCTCGAAGAGGTGGGGCAGCAGCAACTCGTTCTCACGTTCGTCGAGTTCGACGATCCGGGTGGTGAAGATGCGGTTCACGTACAGGCATCGGCGACCGGTCACCGGATGTGTGCGCACCACGGGATGCACGACCGGCGGCAACGCCCGCGGGTCGCCGCCGCGGTGCGAGCGCGACTTGGTGACGTCGTGCTCCGCGGTGAGGCCGTCCAACAGCGCGCGCATCGGCGCGGAGAGGGCGGCGTACGCGCTCTCCATGTCCGCCCACAGCGTGTCGCCGCCGAGCGGCGGCAGCGACACCGCCCGCAACATCGTGCCCATCGGCGGGCGGGCCAGGAACGTGGCGTCGCTGTGCCAGATGTCGGCGTTGGAGACCTTGGGCGCGTCGCCGTCGGTGGCCAGCACCATGACCTCCGGCAGATCGGCCTCGGGCGGTTCGCCGAACGGAAAGCGCTGGAGCGCCCCGAATCCGGCCGCGAAGTCGCGCTGGCGGCGCGCGGAGATGTCCTGGTCGCGGAAGAACAGCACCTGGTGGGTGTGCAGCGCGTCGGCGAGGCCGGCGTAGGCGTCCGCGCCGAGATCGCGGCTCAGATCGATCCCGGCGATCTCGGCGCCGATGGCGGGTGTCAGGGGGCGGATGTCGAACACGGGTACTCCAGGGTCTTGTTGTTCGGCGATCGATGCGATCGAGCTTGTGAGACAGATTGTCTTAATCAACGACTGAGACGGAATGTCTTACACTCCTCCCGTGGATGTCAAGACCCGAACCCGCGCCCGCATCCTGGACGCCGCCGAGCGTCTGTTCGCCGAGCGCGGCATCGCCGCCGTGTCGCTGCGCGAGATCGGCGCCGCGGCGGGACAGCGCAACAACTCCGCGGTGCAGTACCACTTCGGCACCCGCGAGGCACTGGTCCGCGCGCTGTACGAGGACCGCCTCGCGCCGCTCAACCTGCGCCGCCTCGACCTGCTCGCCGCCCTCCCGGACGAACGCCGCGGCGATCTCTCGGCGCTCGTCGACATCCACCTGCGACCGCTCGCGGAGACCATGCGCGACGGTGCGCGCGAGAGCCACTACGCCCGGTTCGTACATCGCTTCACGCTCGAAGGCGAGGTGCTGTCCCCGCCGCTGGGTTCCGACGTCGCCGGCGGCGTGCGCGCCGTCACCGCGCTGATCGAGGACACCCTCGCCGCGGCCGAGCCGGACACCCCGCCCGCCGTGCACGCGACCCGACTGCGGCTGATGTTGCTCCTGGTCACCGCGACCCTCGCCGACAGCGAACGCCGCCTCGATCGGGGCGCCG
Source organism: Embleya sp. NPDC056575 (assembly GCF_042793325.1). NCBI lineage: Bacteria > Bacillati > Actinomycetota > Actinomycetes > Kitasatosporales > Streptomycetaceae > Embleya > Embleya sp. NPDC056575. The sequence continues at coordinate 99,767 of NZ_JBHTVA010000002.1, read as the reverse complement.
AACTCCCCCTGCCGTTCGAGGACTTGCTGACCGAACTCGCCGACGCCGCGGTGGGCGTACTGGACCCTACGGGAGCCGTGCGAGGGCGCTGATTCCGCGGGGCGGCCGGACAAACCGGACCGCACGGCGAAGGCCACGCCGGCACGCCCGCCGGTTCGGCCGACCCGGCATCCGGCGCTCCTCCACCGCACGACTCCGACCGGGCCTCCCGGTCGCGCGAGGCCCGCGAGTCGGACAAGCGCGGCGGCCCTGATCCGCGAACCGCGGTGGCGCGACCGACTTCGATAGCGTCGAGCCCATGATCGTATGGCTCAACGGCACACACGGCGCCGGCAAGACGACGACCAGTGCGCTCCTGCAACCACTTCTCGCGAATTCACGGGTGTTCGACGCCGAGAAGGTCGGCGAGACGCTCATGGACGTCAAGCCCGGGCTGCCGGCAACGGACAACTTCCAACACTGGCCGCCGTGGCGCGAGTTGGTCGTCGAGACCGCCTACCGCATACTCGACTACACCGGCGGCACCCTGGTCATGCCGATGACCGTCCTGGTCGAGCGGTATTGGCGCGAGATCAGCACGGGCCTCGCCCGACACGCCGTCCCGATACGGCACTTCGTCCTCCACGCCGACCAGGACACCCTGCGCCGGCGCATCGAGGGCGACACCCTCCTCGGCCCCTCCCCCTTCCGTTTCAAGTACCTGGAGCCCTACGCCGAGGCGGCCCGCACCTGGCTGCACGCCGAGGCCGAGGTCGTCGACACCACACACCTCACCCCCACCGAGGCGGCGCTACAGATCGCCGAGGCCGTCGGCCACGGGGCCGAGGTCGCCGGTGAGGGCGGTTCGGGTGATCGGCGGGCGGCCCCACAGGGCGAGGAGTTCGTCGGCCAAGGCCGCGACGGGTAGTGGGTCGTCGTCGTGACCCGCCTTGATCGAGGCCGCCAGCAGACCACGCGGGACGGCTCCGGCGTCGAGGAGGACACGCCAGTCCCGCGGCGCGAGTTCGAGGTATTCCAGCCCGGTGAGTTCGGCGATCTCCCGTGGGTCGGCAATCGTGCCTGGGTAGGCGGTGAGGGTCCGCAGCCGTGGCAGGCCGATCAGCGGTGCGAGGCTGAGCGGCGGGTCGTTCCACACACCGATGGACACGACTTCCAGGCCGGGATCGGCGGCGGCCTCCAGGCTGCGCAGGCTCGACGCGTTGACCCATGCCACCGCCGGTGACTGCCGCCCCGCTCCGCGCAGCCCGGATTCCGCCCGCCGGCGTCGATCGAGCATCATGTCGGTGAGGGAGTCGGCGACGAGCCCGGCGCCCACGCTCTCCTCGTGGGAGAGGATGATGACCTGTCCGGTGTGGCCGCGGGGGCCGGGGGTCAGATCGACGGCCAACCGGTCGCCGCCGCCGTTGTCCCCGAAGACGATCCAGCCCGGGGAACCGACCAGCCCCTGTACGGCGGCGTCGGGCCGGTTGTCGACCGCGTCCATCGCCGCGAACCGCCACAGGAAGTAGCGGGTTGCCGCCTCGGCGACGTACAGGTCCGCCAGGCCGAAGAGTTCGCAGCGGACGGCCTCGGCCTGGCGCCGAGCCGCTTCTTCGTCGTCCTGCCAATCCTCCCAATGCGACCGCGTCACCCGATAGAGCGCTTTGAGTTCGTCGGGCAGGGCGATGCCCAGGCGCGTCTCGGCGGCGGCGATCTCGGCCTCCGTGGCACCGACCGCGCCGGGCAGTCGTTCGCGAAGTGTGCGCTCCAGCAGCTCGGGGTCCGCAGACGGCGCCGGCAGCGCCCCCGGCACCGCGTCGGGCAGGCGATGCCAGGGCTGCGGCAGCGAGCCCTCGACCAGGACGAGCGCTCCCGGATGCGGGCCGACGCCGGGCTCCACGGCCGGGCCGTAGTCGAGTATGCGCAGCAGCGCCCGTCCCGCCGGATCGACCTTCACGGTGAACGAAACGGTGTCGATGCCGTCCTGCGCCAAGGCGTCGCGCACCCGCTCCACGGCGTCGTGCTCGTCCCGATGGGTCCGCGACACCCCTTGCTTGATCGGTACGCTCCAGCCGCCCCGTCCGATGTGGCCCGCCACGTGGGCGCCCGGGGCGGCGAAGCGCTCCTCCCGGCTCGCCCGCACGAGGCGCAACACGGGCTCCCAGGTCGCGAAGTCGTCGATCGAGCGAGCCGGATTCCGGTGATCATCCATGCCCGGACCGTACGCCGAGCCACCGACGCTCGACCACGAGTGTGCCTCGGCGCGACGGCGCTCGGTCGCGGACGGCGTTCGGCTCGGCACGGGTTCGGCTCGGTCAGCCTCGGATGTCGAACTCGCAGTAGTCGACGTCGGTGAGTTCGACCACCTCCAGGTCTTGGGCGCGGGTGCCGCTCTCCTGGAAGTAGGCCTGGTGCAGGCCGGCGGCGACGATGCGCTCCAGGTCGCGTTCGGGGGCGCCGGCGTGGTGGGCGTCGAACAACTCCCGGGCGCGGTCGGGGGGAAGGGGTTGGGTGATGCGGCGCATGCGGGGGTCGTCGGTGGACCCGACGGCCGAGGAGAACCCGAATCGGGCCCTGGTCTCGACGATCACGGCGCCCGCGGCGGCGGCGCGTTGTTCGGCGCGGCGGCGGACGCGGGGTTGCCACAGGCGGCGGACCTCCGCGTCGATCCGGGCGTTGACGGGGGCGGGCGGATTCTTGCGGTCGCCCTTGAGGTAGCGCTCGACGGTGCGTTGGCTGACGCCCAGGAGCGCGGCGACGATGCGGGTGCGGTTGTGGTTCCTGCTCATCAGGAACCGTACGCGGGCCTTGGTGGACCGGGGCGGTTTGCGGGTGAGGACGTGTTGGGCGGCCTGGTCCAGGCCGTCGCCGATCTTGCCCATGCGGGTTCCTATTCGCCTTCGGCGACGGCGTCGACGCCGTCCTTGATGTGGCGGGCGGGGTTTTGTCCCTCGACGAGCATGCGCAGGGCCCATTCGAGGGGGCGGGTGCCCTCGTGTTTGACCATGCCGGGGCTGACCCCGAGGCGGAATCCGCCCGGGATCGGCTTGCCGTCGGCCGTGCGCGGCAGGACGTCCAGGGGGGAGGGCCCCTCGGAGAGGTAGACGACGCAGTCGGAGAGCACCGCGATGGGGTACAGGTCGGCGGTGATGGCGAGTTTGCGGATCTTGCGGTGCATGCCGACGCGGGCGTTGGCGATCACGGCGGCGCGGATGTCGGGACGCCAGGTCGGTCGCTCCAGCGCGGGCCAGCGGTCGCCGGGGCGGTAGCGGGCGCCCTGGGGGCGTTCGCGGAGCTTGCCGATGCCGCCCTTGACGGTCGCCTTGATCGCGGCCAGGACGATCGCGCGGGTGGGGTCGGCACGCTTGTGCTCGGCCATCGCGGCCAGGAACGCGGTGTCGTCGAGGTCGGGGGTGACGCCGAGGTCGGCCATGGTGGCCAGGTAGGCGTCCCGCAGGCGGGTGTACCAGGGGTCGAGGTAGGCGCCGTGCTCCGGACGGATCCACGCCTCGAACGGGTCGATCTCGGCGCCGAGTTCGGCGGCGTAGGCGACGGTGGGGGTGGCATACCAGCCGGGGCCGGTCGGGGGCAGGCCGGTCGGGGTGAACGGGCTGGGCAGGCGGGGGTCGAGTTCGATGCCGGAGAGGTCGACGTACCAGCAGCCGGGGAGCTTGCGGTCGAAGGCGGGGGCCTCGACGTGGACCGGGGCGCCGAGGCCCACCGGCAGGCGGGACGCGGCCGCGAGGAAGGCGGTGTTGACGTCGAGGCCGACGGCGTACTCGCGGTTGCCCTCGTCGTCGCCGACCAGGTGGATGGGTCGGTGCCAGTCGTACGCCTCCTCCACCAGCACGTCGGCGCCGCCCCGGTTCTGCGCGACCGGGTGCTCGTCCGGGGCCTCCGGCGGCGCCGGGTCGACGGCCTCGGTCAGCGAGCCGCCGACCGGGCCGGAGCGCCAGCTGCCGGTGCTCTCGTCCTTGACGGCCTGGGTCGGCGGGCGCAGCTCGGTCATCAGGGTCAGGCCGGCGACGGCGGTGGAGCCGCGGGGGGTGACTACACGGGTGGCGTAGGTGCCCAGGAGTTCGGCCAGTCGCGGTGCGGGCAGGTCGGCGGCGTCGGCCCAGGAACGGGTGTCGAGCGCGTCCCAGCCGAGGAAGGCGAACTGCACGCACTGCCGGCGGCCACCGTCGGCGGGCGGTCGGTAGACCTTGGTCCAGGGGCCGAAGCCGCGCCGGGTCAGCCGCCGGCCGTCCTGGGTGACCTGCTTGACCAGCTTGTGGTCGTCGGGCAGGCGCAGGTTGCGGCGGTCCTCCAGGTCGGCGGGTACACCCAGGCGCTCGGCGGCGGCGGCGGTGACCACCACGAGCGGGTCGGCGTCGCGGCCGGCGCGGTGCAGGCGCTCGGCGCCGAGGCCGATGTCCAGGGCCCAGGCGAACACGGCGGGCAGCGACTTCGCGGGACCGGGCAGGACCCGACCGTCGACCAGGTAGGCCACGAGCCGGCCCTTGTCGGCGTCGAGGACGGCGAGGGGGCCGGCGGGGAACCGGGCGGCGGGCGGCGCGTCGGAGGGGGGAGTGTCGGTCTTGGCGACCGCACGGGTGCGGGGCGGCGACTTGGGAGACGCGGCCGAGGGGGCCGGGGCGGAGCGAGCCGCCGCAGGCGGGGCGGAGCGCGAGGGCCGCCGGGCGGCGGGCGGCGCGGACGCGGCGAGCGGCTTGTCGACGGCGGGCGACTCCGCTGCGGGCGTCTGCGCTGCGGGCGTCTGCGGCACGGCCGGCGACGGCGGCGCGCTACGCACCCACGGCGCGGCGGCCGTCCACGCCCCGGCCCCGCCCGGGCCGTGCGCCGGCGTGGAGGTGGTGTGCGTGGCGGCGGCGGTGTCCGCCGCGGGCCCGGCCGCGTTGGACCCGTCGAGTTCGTCGGCCGACCCGGTGGCGTCCTCCGCCGCGTCGGCCCCGCCCGGGGCAGGTCGCGGCGCGGGGTAGCGCTCGGCGAGTCCCGCCAACAGGCGGGCGTACGCCTGGCGTTGCGGCGGGCGCGGGTCACTGCGCCCGGCCTCCCAGGCCACGACCGTCACCCGCTGGACCCCCAGCGCGTCCGCGACCCGCTGCTGCGTGAACCCGGCGGCCTTGCGCAACCTCGCCCGCTCGGCCGGCGACGGGAGGTCACCGGGCGCCTCGGCCAACAACGCGTCCACGGCGTCGAACAACGCCGGTTGGGGCTCGGACATGATCCACCTCCACCGGTGAATCTATCAACGAGCACACTCCGGACCCGACATCGACCTTACATTGTGCCCGGACTCGCGACCGCGCGACGGGGCCGCCGAGTCACAACACCGGCCGGTCCCGCCGCACCGGCGTCCCCCTCGCGGCCGGCCCACGTCGATGGCCGGCCGCCGCCTACGCGCCCTCGGAGGCCGCCCCCTCCACGATCGACAGCACGGTCGGGGTGGGCACGACCCGGACCAACCGCAGGCCCGCCGCGTCGAACAGTCGGGCGAAGTCCGCCTCGGTGCGCTCGCGGCCGACCAGGGACGCCATCATCATCAGGTCCAGTGCCTTGCCCTGGTGCGGTTCGTTGCCCTGCGGCAGCACCGCGTCGACGACGAGGACCCGACCGCCGGGAGCCATCGCCCGGCGGCAGTTGCGCAGAATCCGCACACACTGCTCGTCGTCCCAGTCGTGCAGTATGCGCTTGATCAGGTACACGTCCCCGGCGGGAACCGAGGCGAAGAAGTCGCCCTCCTCCGTGGCCCAGCGGTCCGCCAGTTCCGGGACGTCCAGTCGGTGGCCGGCCAGGACGTGGGCATGGTCGTACAGGACGCCCCGCAGCCGCGGGCCGGCCCGCAACGCGGCCAGCAGGAAGCCGCCGTAGCCGCCGCCCACATCCACGAGCGTGGCCGCCTCGGGGAAGTCGTAGCCGGCGGCGATCGGCACGTTCTCCGCCTCCGACATGGAGTCCATGCCCGCGTGGAAGACGGCGGCGGTCTTCTCGTCCCGGGCGAAGTGCTCGAAGAACGGCACGCCGAAGATGTCCTCGAAGGCCGAGGAACCCGTTTCCAGGCAGCGGGTCATCTCCCCGCTCGGCAGCCACATCGTGCGATCCGTCAGCATCAGGACCGCCGCGCGTGCCGAGACGGGCGCGTGCGAACGCAACGAGTCCCCCGCCGGGGTCAGCCGGAACCGGCCCCGGTCGTCCTCCTCGAACAACCCCCGGGTGGCCAGGAGTCGCAGCAGCCGATACAGGTTCTGTTCCCGAGTGCCCGTCAGTCGCGCCAGTTCCGCCACACCGAGGGGTCCGTCGGCCAGATGGTCCGCGACCCCGACCGCCGCGGCCGCGCGCAACGCGGCCGGATACAGGAACCCCAGGGCCTCCTCGACGACAAGGGCGGCACTGCGCCGCGCGGCCTCCGCACCCGACTCGCGGGAATCACCGTTCATACCATCGCCTCCGAACGCCCGAACCATCCGAGCCACACATCGAGCACGACAACAACTCGCCCACTCACGGCGGTTCCCCGCCGCCTCCGCACTCTTCCCCTCCATCACGGTACGAAGGTCCATCATGACGTTCCGTGCAGCCCCACGGGACCCCCGACACACAACCGTCGCCGCCACCCGAAGGCCGCCTCCGATCGAAAGGCCTTTGCCCGAGCCGGCCAGGGTTGCTACCGTCACCCCCCGCGCGGGAGGCGCGCGATCAGCGGGACAGGGAGGTTGATGAATATGGCCGCCGTCGGCTCTCTTCGGCATGCCCTCGTCCGTCCCGCGTACTGACAGAGCGCGGGGCGGGTCGTTCAACGACCAGGAGTGACACGTGACTTCCTCCGCCTCATCGGCCCGCACGCGGCTGACCACCGACCGCCTCGTCCTTCGGCCCTGGACCGCGGCCGAAGCCGGCGCCGTCCTCGACGGCACCGGATCGGCCCACTGGGCCGACGACTTCCCCGCCGACGGTGACCGCGTCATCGCGGGCCTCTTCGACGACAACCCCGCCTGGCTCGGCGAATACGGTCACCGCCTGATCATCGAGCGAGACGGTGGCCTGGTGGTGGGCTCGATCGGCCTGTTCCCGCCGCCCCACGAGGGAACGCTCGAAATCGGGTACGGCATCGTGCCCTCCCGCCGCGGCCGTGGCTACGCCCCCGAAGCCACTTCGGCCCTGGCGCAGTTCGCCCTCGGAGCACCCGGCGTCCACACCGTGTCCGCCACCGTGGAACTGTCGAACCCGTCCTCGGTCCGCGTGCTGGAGAAGGCCGGCTTCCGCCACTGGACCACCGACGAGAACACGGCCAGGTTCCGACTGACCCGTCCGGACGCCGGCAACCGGCGCTGACCCCCGGGGCCCCGGAGGCACACACTGCTTCCGGGGCCCCGACCCCCATCCCGAACCCGCGTGGTGGCCGGCGCCGGGAGGGCCGGGTGATTGCGATATGGTTCGCGGCCGGGAACAGCGGGGACTTCGGCCGGGGGGCGAGCATGGTGGAGGACTTCGGCCGGCGGATCGAGCCGTATCGGCGGGAACTGCTCGCCCACTGCTACCGCATCCTCGGTTCGGTCCACGACGCCGAGGACCTGGTGCAGGAGACCTGCCTGCGGGCCTGGCGGGCACGCGATCGGTACGACCCGGCCCGCGGTTCGCTGCGGACCTGGCTGTACCGGATCGCGACGCATGCCTGCCTGACGGCGTTGGAGAGCCGCGGTCGCCGACCGCTGCCCTCGGGAATGGTCGCCGACAGCCGGCCGCTCGATCCGCTGGTCCACGGCGGCGAGGTCACCTGGCTGCAACCGATGCCCGACGCGCTGCTGCACCTGGGGGATCCCGCCGGCGCGGCCGTCGATCGCGGCAGCCTGCGACTGGCCTTCGTCGCCGCATTGCAGCACCTCTCGGCGCGGCAGCGTGCCGCGCTGATCCTGCGCGAGGTGCTCGCGTTCTCCGCCGCCGAGACCGCGGACATCCTCGGTACCTCGGTCGCCTCGGTCAACAGTTCGCTGCAGCGGGCGCGGGCGCGGCTGAACCAGGCGGGTGTCCTGGAGGACCAGGTCGGCGAGCCCTCGCAGGCGCAACAGCGGGCCTGCGTCGATCGCTACATGACGGCGTTCGCGAACGCCGACGTCGAGGGGCTCAAGCGGCTCCTGACCGACGACGTGCTGATGGAGATGCCGCCGATGCTCAATTGGTTCGTCGGGCGCGACAACTACGGGCGGTTCATGGACTGGGTGTTCGACAAGGCGGGCACCACATGGCACCTGGTCCCCGTCGCGGCCAACGGCCAGCCGGGGTTCGCCGCCTACAACCTCGGCGCCGACGGCGTGTTCGAGCTGCACACGCTCCAGGTGTTCACCGTCACCGCCTCCGGCATCGGCAGGAACACGGTGTTCCGGGACGCCGAGGTGTTCGCGTCGTTCGACCTCGCGCCGCGGTTCGAGGTCTGACGGCCGGAAGGGCCTGTCCTCGATCCCGCCGAAAAAACTTCGTCCGGGCGCGATGAGTTCGGATCCCACCGCCGGTATGTATCCGCGGAGCCACACACGACTCCCCGTGCGTCGCAGAGCGCGACGATCCGCGGCAGTACGACCGGAACGAGGGACACCATGACCGCGACCGCAAACCGCCCGCAAACCGCGGACGAGACCGCCGTCCTCCAGGTTCTCGAGGGCGTGTACGACGCCTGGGACGCGCACGACGCCGACGCGTTCGTGGCCGACTACACCGAGGACGCCTGCGCGATCCTGCCGGGCTCCTACCGCCCGTCCCGCGAGGACGTCCGCCGGAGCATGGCGGCCAGCTTCGACGGCTTCCTGAAGGGCTCGACGACCGACAACAAGGTATTGAACATTCGCTTCCTCAACGACGACGTCGCCCTCGTGGTCAGCGAGTCGAAAGTCGTCTTCCCGGGCGAGACCGAGGCACCGGCCGACCGCGCCGCGATCGCGACGTGGGTCCTGACCCGCCGGGACGGCAGGTGGCTGCTCGCGTCGTACCAGAACTCCCCCGCCGTCGTGACCATGGGCTGACCACGGCAACGGCGACGCGGGACACCTGACCGCGGGACGTTCCCGCCGCGTACCCCACCCGGGTACGCGGCGGGCGGCGGCCTCGGCGGCGGGCGGGACGGCCGCCTCGCCGGCGCGATCCCGTCGATCGACGCAGACTCGAAGAATGGAGATCCACCAAGCGCACGGCCACGTGACGCTCCCCGACCGCGACGACGTCGAGGTCACGCTCGACCTTTACGACTGGCCGATCGACGGTGACACCCTCCCCCACAGGTGGACCGCCGTCATCGACGGCCCACCCGCCCTGGCGGCGGGCGTGGAGGGCGTCCTGCACCTCGACACCGAGCCGACCGCCCTCGGCCACCGCTTCGTCGTCGTAGCCGGCGGCGACCACACGACCCGACTCCTCGGCCGAGACCCCCGCTGACCCACCCCACCGAACCGGCGACCCGCCCGTCGCCTGGGGTCGGGGGACAGGTGTGACGGTCGCGGACAGGGCATACGTGGGGGATCGAAAGATCACCGTCCGACCGCGTGGAGCACGTGGAGAAGGGAGCCGAATGCCGTCCGACGTCGATCTCTCGGCGGCGCTGTCCAGGGTCAAGGAGAGCGAGACCTCGCTGGTCGCGCAGGTGCTGCGGACCACTGTGGCGGCGGTGACCTCGTACGTCGCCGCGCTGCTGTTGACCGGCCCCGATCCACAGCCGATCCTGTCCCCGCTCACCGCGCTCCTGGTGGTCCAGGTCACCTCGTACGCGACGTTCACCACGGGTGTGCAGCGAGTGGCAAGCGTGGTGTCCGGGGTGCTGATCGCGGTGGTGTTCAGCGAGGCGGTCGGGCTCAACTGGTGGAGTCTGACCCTGCTGCTGTTGGCCTCGCTCGGTCTGGGGCACCTGATCCGGCTCGGCGATTCGATCAACGAGGTGGCGATCAGCGCGATGATCGTGCTGGGCGTCAGCCAGGTCGCCGACACCGCGTGGGACCGGATCGCGGAGACCCTGATCGGGGCCGCGGTCGGCATGGTGTTCTCCCTCGTCCTGGCGCCGCCGGTGCACGTCCGGCCCGCGAACGAGGCGGTGATGTCGGCCTTCGACGCGCTGACACGACTTCTGGACACGATGGCCCGGGAGATCGGCGACGACGTCAGCCACGACCGGGCGCACGGCTGGCTGGAGGAGGCCCGCCGGATCGACCGGGACATCGTGCGCGTGGACGCCACGCTGTCGACGGCCGAGGAGGGCACCCGGCTCAACCCGCGCGGCAGGCGGGCCACGGTGCGGGTGCTGGCGCTGCGCAGCGGCCTGGACACCGCCGAGATCAGCGCGGTGGCGCTGCGCATGGTGTGTCGGGCGCTGAGCGGGCTCTACGCGCGGGGTGAGCGCGGCGAGCCGGCGTACACCGAGATCCCGTTGGCCACCGCGCAGTCCCTGCGCAGCCTGTTCCACTCGCTCGCGGCGCTGTTCGCGGCGTACGGCCATCTGGTCGTGCTGCACGGGCGGGCGCTGCCGGAGGAGGCCGCCAGGGCCGAGAACACCCTGCGCGAACGACTGGCCGAGGCGCTGGTGGACCGCTCGCGCACCGAGGCGATCCTGCTCGCCGACTCGATCGAGAACCCGGATCGCTGGGAGCTGTACGGCACGCTGCTGACCGCCGTCGACAAGCTCGTCGACGAGACCCGCCCGGCGGGCACTCCGGGCGACCTGGCGCAGCGCATCGAGGAGCGGCGGCGGCGACTGGCCGAGGAGCGCCGGTTGCGGGCCGTGGTCGCCCGGCCCGGTCCGGTCCTGCGCGAGCGCATCCGGCGTGTGGTGGCGCCCACCGACCGCCTCCTCCGAGCCCCGCGCCGGCTGCCGCGGCCCCTGCGGCACACCCTGCGCCGCCGGACCTGACGGCCGAGGGCGCCGGGCGGGGCGCCGGCCACGCGCCGGTCGAGCCCGTGGCAGGCGCCCCGCCCCGGTCACCCCGCCTGGGCGAGGCCGGTGAGGCCGGGCGGCAGGTCGCGGGTGTGCACGACGCCGAGGCGTTGCGTCGCCCGCGTCAGGGCCACGTACAGGTCCGCCAGGGCGAACGCGGCCGGCTCCACGACGATCACCGCGTCGAACTCCAGGCCCTTGGCCTGCTTGGGGTCGAGCAGCACCAACGGCCGGGTCAGGTCCGGCTCGACGCCTCGCTCTGCGTGCGGGATCGCCGTCGCCAGCGCGTCGATCAACTCGCGCGGCGCGATCACGGCGACGCGGCCGTCGACCGGAACCCGCGCGTCGGCGCCGCCGGTCGCGTCCCCCTGGCCCGCCTCCGGGGCGACCCCTTCGTGCGCGACCGCCCACGCCACCGCCGCCGGCAGGTCCGCGGTGTGCCGCGACCACGGCTTGACGCCGGTCGAGCGCACCGAGTCCGGCGGCTCGAACGCGGGGTCGACGGCCCGCATGACGTCAGCCGCGACCTCCATGATCTCGGTCGGCGTACGGTAGTTCACGCCCAGCCGCACCCGCTCCCAGCGGCCCTCGACGAACGGCACCAGGATGCGCTCCCACGAGCCGCACCCGCCCGGCTCCGAGGTCTGCGCGGGATCGCCGACCAGGGTCATCGACCGGGTGGGGCTGCGCCGCATCAGCAACCGCCAGGTCATCGCGGACAGTTCCTGGGCCTCGTCGACCACGATGTGGCCGTACGCCCAGGTGCGGTCCGCCGCCGCGCGTTCGGCGGAGGTGCGGTGGTCGAGTTCCTCCTGACGTTCGGCGAGGCGTTCGGCGTCCACGAGGTCGTGGGCGCTCAGCACCTCGGACTCCTCGTCGTCGCGATCCTCGAACTCCTGGGTGCGCGAGCCGTACGACAGGTCGAGCACGCCCTGCGCGTACGCGATCCGCCGCCGGCGTTCGGCCGCCGCCAGGGCCTGCGCCAACGAGTCGTCCTCGCCCAGCAGTTCGGCGGCCTCGTCGAGCAACGGAACGTCGGCGACGGTCCATTCGACGGCGTCGCGGGTCCCGAAGACCGGGTCGTATCCGATCGGCCGGCGGATCGCCGCCGCGTCCTCGTCGGACAGGTAGACCGGTTCGGCGAGGTAGTCCGCGACCAGTTCCTGCGGCGTGAGGCGCGGCCACAGTTCGTCGATGGCCGCCTGTACGGCCGGACTCTCGGCGACCGACATCGACAACTGCGCGATCTCGTCCGAGCCGAGGAAGTTCGGCCCGCCGAACGGGTCGGCGCCGAGCCGGTCCACCAACTGCCCGGTCAGGCCGTCGATCACGCGCGACGCGAACGCCGGGCGGGCGAGGTTGTGCGGCAGCGGCGTCGCCCGCGCCCTGCTCCGGGCGGCCTCGGTGATCGCCGCGTCGAGGTACAGGTCGCCGTCGTCGTGCTCGATGAACAACGGCGTCTCGGGCACGGTCTGCCGATCGGCCACGAAGCGGCGCAGCACCTCGGCCATCGCGGCGCGGCCCTTGACCTCGGCCGCCTCCGGGGTGTCGACGGCGGTGGCGGTCACGCCCGGGAACAGCTCGCCCGGGGTGGCGAATTGCACGCCCGTCTCGCCGAGCGAGGGCAGTACGTCCTCGATGTAGCCGAGGAAGGCGGGGTTGGGGCCGACCACGAGCACGACGCGGCGGGTCAACTGCTCGCGGTTCGCGTACAGCAGGTACGCCGCGCGGTGCAGCGCGACGACGGTCTTGCCGGTGCCCGGGCCACCCTCGACCACGAGCACCCCGCCGTGCGGCGCACGGATGATCCGGTCCTGCTCGGCCTGGATCGTCTGCACGATGTCGTGCATGCGCCCGGTGCGGGCCGCGTCGAGCGACGCGAGCAGCACGGCGTCGGCGTCGGATCCCTCGAAGCCGGTACGGGTGGCGTCGGTGAGGTCCAGGATCTCGTCGTGCAGCGCGGTGATCCGGCGCCCGGACGTGGTGATGTGCCGCCGGCGCCGCAACCCCATCGGGGTGTGCCCGGTCGCCAGATAGAACGGCCGGGCGACATCGGCACGCCAGTCGATGACCAACGGCGTGTGCTCGGCGTCGTCGCGGCGGATACCGATACGTCCGATGTGATGGTCGGCGCCGTCGCGGAACAACAATCGGCCGAAACACAGGCCGTTCGCACCGGCGTCCAACGCGGCCAGCAGACCCGACTGCTCGAAGACCGCGATGTCCCGCTCGACGCGTGCCTGCCGGGTGCCGTCGTGCTCGCGCCCGAGCGCGCTCTTGACGGCGACCTCCGTCCGGGCACGCAGGTCCGCGAGGTGCGCGTACAGCACATCGACGAATTCCTGCTCGTGTCGCAATTCGGCGTTTGACAATTCGACTCCCGGACGGATATCATGTCGTCATTGAGCTTTCCGAATACCATTCCGAATCGGTATTCAGAACCACCAAATATACCTCGCGAAAAGCCCCGGACGTCAAGTCGTCCGGGGCTTTTCCGTGTGCCGCCCGGTCCGCCGCCGGGGCGGCCGGGGCGCCGCTACTCGAAGCGCGCGGTGTCGCCCGCCCCGCGGCGGACGATCTCGGCCTCGTCGCTGGAGAAGTCGATGACGGTGGTCGGCTGGGTGCCGCAGTCGCCCGAGTCCACCACGGCGTCCACCACGTGGTCGAGCCGTTCCTTAATCTCCCAGCCCTGCGTCAGCGGCTCCTCCTCGCCGGGCAGGAGCAGCGTGCTGGACAGGATCGGCTCACCGAGTTCGGCGAGCAGGGCCTGGGTGACGACGTGGTCGGGAATCCGCACGCCGACCGTCTTCTTCTTCGGATGCAACAGCTGCTTCGGCACCTCCGACGTCGCACGGAGGATGAAGGTGTAGGGGCCGGGAGTCGACGCCTTGATCGCCCGGAACACGTCGTTGTCCAGGTGCACGAACCGGCCCAGCTGGGCGAAGCTCTCGCACACCAGGGTGAAGTGGTGCCGGTCGTCCAACTCGCGGATCGCGCGAATCCGGGCGATGCCCTCGCGGTTGCCCAATTGGCATCCCAGTGCGAAACAGGAATCCGTCGGGTACACGACGAGCGACCCTCCGCGGATCAGGTCGACCACACTGCCGATGGTGCGTTGCTGGGGGTTCTCGGGATGCACATCGAAATACTTCGCCATGCGCAGACCCTACGGCGGCCGGGCCCCGCCCCCGACCAAAGCCCACCGACCGACGGCGACCGTTCCGTCGGAGGTCGAGGGGCGTGGGGCTTGTGCGGCGTCACTTGTGGGGCCCGCCGCACGGTCCGAGGCGTAGCAATCCGGTGACATGGCGGGACCCGATTCGTCGAGTGTTCCGGACTAACGTCGATCTTGCACGGCGCGCCACCGTCTCCCGTCCCGACACCGGAGGCAGTGGGCAACGTGCGCGTCCTCGACACCAATTGCTCGGGAGAACAATCGCATGTCCCTCGTAACGACCCGCCGTACGAACACCGTCCGTACGCTGGCCGGCACCATGCTGGCGGCGGCTCTGCTGATTCCCACCGCAACGGCGTGCAACTCGGACGACAAGGACAAGACCACCGCGCCGGCCGCCACGGCCAAGGCGGGCGACAACACCCCGCCGCCCGTCCCGGCCACCCCGCCCGCGACGGCCGCCACACCCAACGGGCCCGGCACGAGCGCGCCGGGCGGTACGACCAAGCCGAAGACCGGCACCCCGCCGGCCACGGCGCCCAAGGGCGGCTCCTCGAGCGGGGGCAAGACCCTGGTGGACGGTAGCACCGCCCAGATCGAGAACCTCGGCGCGCAGCGCTACCGTGCCAAGATCGTCAACGGCGGCCAGGTCCTCGCCACGCTCGAAACCAATGACAAGGACGCCGGGCTCGACGCCAACGGCATGTTCGTCGTGCTCTCGATGGACGGCACGATCCACTCCTGGATGGGCGGCGAACACACCGGTCCGGGCACCTTCCAACTCCCCGGCGGCTGGACGGCCGAGGTCACCAAGGTCGGCGAACTCCGGTTCCGTGCGCGGATCCTCGGCAACGGGGGCGCGGACTACGGCACATTGGAGGCGAACCAGCACGACGCCGGCGCGGTCGCCAACGGCATATACATCGTGCTGAGCGCGGGCGGCGAGATCAGCGCCCACGAGTAGAACCCCGCCGGTCGCACGGCGCGATGGTGGAGCCACCCCGGCTGCTCCGCCCCCGCACAGACGCGAACGTTCGATCGGCAACGCCCCCCTTGCCGAACGGGCCCGAAATCCGCTGCGAACCGGCCTGGCAATCGGCCGCCCACGCGGTGCCATGGACATGTGAGCCTGCGCGCCGGGACTTCGGGTCCGGCGCCGACCGTCACCACCGGGCCCGGCGGGAGTTGCATCGCAACCTGCAACGCAACCTGCAACGAGAGCTGCAACGCGAGCTGCAACATGAGCCGCTACGGGAAATGGGACGAAGGCTGCGACGTGAGCTGCGACGGGAGCCCCGACACCGCGACACATCCGGACACCCAGAGTAGTCACTCTGATACGGATCGTCGCCGACGCCACGCCCATCCTGTGGGAGTTTTACACGCCGCCTCGGAATTCGGCCGTTCGACCGCCGCCCCTTGATCGATTGCACAATGCACGGGAACGGAGCGGAAGCGTTCCGGATTCCACGACCTCGGCAGGCTTATGGCGATACGCGCCCGTTGTTAGAGTGACACGGTAAACGCAGCGAGCCGGGCGGGGATTCTCTTCGCCTGATCAGCCGACCGACGGAGGTGCACGTGTCGTTGTCCGATGAGGATCTTCGAGTCATCGCCGGAGACGTTCTGCGATCTGTTCGCTATCTCACCCTGGGGACCGCCTCTCGGAGCGGTGAATCGTGGATGACCCCATTGGCGCACGCCTGGGACTTCGAGGACCACTTCTACTGGATATCGGCCGCCGACTCCCGGCACTCGCGCAACATCGACGAGAATCCGGCCGTTTCGGTGCTGGCCTACGACCTCGGCACGACCGGGACGGACCAGGCCCTGTTCGGCAGCGGAACCGCCCGACTGCTGACCGACGACGAGGTCGCCGAGGGCTGCGCCGTCTATTACGAGCGGCGCTACCCCGACCCGGAGGTGCGGGTCAAGCGCGAGCGCCCGGCGGAGGACTTCCGCGGGGCGTCGCCCAATCGGCTGTACCGCGCCCGCGTCGACGCCTACTCCCTGCTGCACCCGGACGGCCACCCCGTACACGGTGGCCTGGTCAGTCACCGCGTGACCATTCCGTTCAGCACCGCGCGGCTGCGACCCGCCGACTGAGCAACCGGACGAATCGGGCGCCCGGGCGGCTCGGGCGCCTTGTATCGTGACGCTCTCGGGGACGCGCGGGTGGGCCGGGACGGCCGCCCCGAGTGAGGAGTCGCGGTCGTGCGGACGTATGCCGGCGAGGACGTCGTGCTCGGTCTCGACCTCGGAGGCACCACCTTCAAGTCGGCGCTGATCGGCCGCGACGGCACCCACGAATTCGTCGGCCGGCACCGCAGCGGGCGCGAAGTGGGCCCCGACGCCGTAGTGGACCACGTGCTCGACCACGCCGCCGCCTCGGTGGCCGAGGCGACCCGGCGCGGCGCCGTGGTGCGCGCCGTCGGGGTCGCCGCCTGCGGGGTGGTGGACGAGGCGGCGGGCGTGGCCGTGTTCTCCTCCGCCTTCCGGTGGCGGGACGTGCCGCTGCGCGACCGGGTGGCCGAACGGCTGGGCCTGCCGGTGGTGCTCGGGCACGACGTGCGCGCCGGCGGTGTCGCCGAGGCCCGCCTCGGCGCCGGCGTCGGCCACGACGTCTTCCTGTTCGTGCCGATCGGTACCGGCGTGGGCGCGGCGATCATGATCGGCGGACGGCCGTTCGTCGGCGCGCACTGGCGGGCCGGCGAGATGGGCCACACGATCCTGCGGGCGAACGGCCGCGCCTGTGGCTGTGGTCAGCGCGGATGCGTGAGCACCGTGGTCGGCGGGCCCGCCATCGCCCGCCGCCATCGCGAGCTCGCGGACCCCGGCGACGGGTCGGCCGTCGATGCCGCCGACGTCGCGCGTCTGGCGGCCGAGGGCGACGCGGTCGCCACCCGGGTGTGGTCCGAGGTGATCGACGGCCTGGCCGACACCTTGCTGGCGTCCGTGACGATGCTCGATCCCTCCGCCGTCGTGCTGGGCGGGGGGATCGGGCGTTCGGGTGACCTGCTGCTGCGCCCGTTGCGCGCGGCACTCGAACGGCGGCTGACCTTCCAGGTGCCGCCGCAGCTGCTAGGCGCGCGCTTCGAGGACGAGTCGGGCTCGTTGGGCGCCGGTCTGCTGGCCTGGGACCTCCTGGCCGGCGATCCCCCGTCCGACGCCTGATACCCGCCCTCACCCGGCGAGTTCGCCGTCCGCGGCGATCCGGAAGGCGTTCGCCGCGATGGTCAGGCCCGGGTTCACCGCCGCCGAGGACGGGAACACCGCGCCGTCGGCCACCCACAGATTGCTCAGCTCGTGCGCCTTGCCGTAGGGGTCGACGACGCTGGTGGCCGGGTCCTCACCCATCACCGCCGTACCGCATTGGTGGGAGTTGACCGCGACGCCCATGCGTCGGGTGAAGACCATCGGGTACCCCGATCGCCGCATCGCGTCCGTGGTGCGCCGCACCAGTTCCCGATGCGGCGCCAGGTTGTTCGGCGACCAGTGCACGACCACCCGATCCGCCCCGTCGACGGTGATGCGATTGTTCGGCGTGGGCAGGTCCTCGCTGGTGAGGTACAGGTCGACGCTGTGCGCGGCCAGCGCGCCGAGGATCGGCGCCGGTACCCGATCCCCGAGCACGCGGGCCATCGGGGCCTGGAGCTTCCCGAGCGTTTGTACATTGCCCAGCGGCCCGTGCGGACCCTCGTCGCGATACCAGTCGTTCCAGCCGAGGGTCTTCTGGAAGACCGTGTCGTTGCGGCGGCGCGGGTCGACCGCGACCACGAACGTGCTGTTGTGCACCATGTAGTTGCGGCCCACCCGCCCCGAGCCGTCGGCCAGGCCGCGCCCCGACCCGGACCCGGACCGCAGGAGCAACGCGGCGGTATTGACCGCCCCGGCCGCCAGCACGAACCGTTCGGCCACGACGCGCAGTTCCCGGCCGTCCCGGGTGGCGACGGCCTCGGTCACCCGGGTGCCGCTCGGGTCGGTGCGCAGCCGTACGACCGTGGTGCGGGTCAGGAGTTCGACGTTGCCGGCGGCCAGCGCGGGGCGCATCGCGCACACGTCGGCGTCGCTCTTGGCGTCGAGCAGGCACGGGAACCCGTCGCAGGTGGCACAGCGCACGCAGCCTCCCCCGGTACGCAGATCCACCCCGATCGGCATGTCGAACGGCGCCAGTCCCTGGCCGCGCAGGGAGTCGGCCAGTTCCGCGACGGCGGGTTCGTGGGCCACCGCGGGAAACGGGAAGTCACCCGACCGCCACGGCTCGGTGGGGTCCTGCCCCGGCGTGCCGTGCACCCGGTAGACCCGCTCCGCGCGGGCGTAGTGCGGCTCGAT
The DNA here is from genome assembly GCF_042793325.1 of Embleya sp. NPDC056575. NCBI lineage: Bacteria > Bacillati > Actinomycetota > Actinomycetes > Kitasatosporales > Streptomycetaceae > Embleya > Embleya sp. NPDC056575. The sequence continues at coordinate 81,369 of NZ_JBHTVA010000002.1, read as the reverse complement.
GTCGCGATAGTCGATCGGCCAGGCCGGGGAGACGCCCTCGTGCAGGTCGACCGCACCGAAGTCCGTTTCCCGAAATCGCGGCAGTGTGGCTCCGTATACCTTGGTGTTTCCGCCCACGTAGTAGTGCACGCCGGGTCGGAAGGGCCGGTTCCTGCCGTCGTACCAGCATTCGCCGTTGCGATAGCGGCCTTGCGTGAAAACGGCTTTCGGCGACCAGTTCTCGTATTCGCGCGGCAGGAAGTCCCCCCGCTCGATCACCGTGATCCGGGCCCCGAGATCACGCAGCGCGTAGGCGAGTGTCGCGCCTCCCATGCCGGAGCCGATGATCGCGATATCGCACCGAATCTCCTCGGAACGCGGTTCGAGCAGGCCGGGCAGCTGTGCGGGAGGGATATTCGACACGTGGGTGATTTCCTTTCCCGGATTCCGCGTCGGGGCAATCTGGACAGTGGAGGCGGTCAGGGCAGCCCGGGCAGTGCCAGATACCTGGCGGTGATCTCCTGGGCGAACGCCATGATCGTCCCCTGCGGGCTCACCCCGGTCGCGCCGGGCAGCACCGACGCGTCGCACAGGTGCAGTCCGCGCAGGCCGTACGGTCGGCCGTATCCGTCGCACATCCCGCCGCGTTCGGGCAGGCCCATCGGGCACGACGCCATGGCGTGCACCGAGACCAGGTCCCAGCGCCTCGGGTCGGCTCGCCGGACGAACGCCTCCGCCTCCGCGACGGAGCGCAATACGCGCCGCTCGGGTGCGTACAGTTCGACCGCGCCCGCCGCGAACAGCACCCGCGCCGCCTGCCGCAGTCCGTACCGCAACAACTCCCGGTCGCCCGCCCGCAGATGATGCCGCAGGAGCAGGCCGCCGCCGGGCAACGCGGTGACGCGGACGCCGCCGGACACCCGGACCTGCACCGTGTACGTCCCGACGTGGTCGATGTCCGCGAGCAGCCGGGCCGGCACGTGCGGCGGATGCCCGATGAGGCTCGCGGCCAGGGTGCCGGGGGTGAGGTTGGCGGGCATGACCAGGATGCCCAGGTCGGCGAACTCGTGGAGCTGGGTGGTGAAGATGGTCCCGTCCCGGGCCACGACGGGATCGGCGAAGCGCGCGTTCACCCGCAGGTTGACGTGGATGGCGGTGTGCCGCCCGGCCCGGCGCGCGTGGATGCCGCTGCGTTGCAATAGGGCGGGTGTGCCCAGGGCGCCGGCGGCGAGGAAGACGACGTTCGGCCGGTAGGTCGCCCGCCGTCCCTCGGGGCCGACCGCGTATACCGCCGTGACGGTGCGTCCGTCGTGCCCGATGCGGACCGCGCGGATGCCGGCGTCGACGCGCGCGCCCCGCCGCCGGGCCTGCGGGAGGTAGGTGAGCGCCATGCTCTGCTTCGCCCCGGTCGGACAACCGGTGGCGCAGCGGTTGCTGTGTCGGCATCCGCGCACCGCGCGGCGGGCGTCCTGTCGGCGCCACCCCAGGGCGTCCGCGCCGACCGTGAGCAGTCGCGAGTCCCGGTTGGCCGGCGGCCGTTGCGTGTGCGTGATCACCGACAACCGGCGGGTGATCCCGCGCAGGTGTGCGTCGAGGTGTTCGGCCCGATATCCGTCGATGCCCGAGCGCAGCGCCCAGCGGTCGAGCAGGTCGGCGGGCGGGTGCCACAGCAGGCCGCCGTTGACGACGGTCGTGCCGCCGACACAGCGCCCCTCGCCGAAGGCGATCGTCGGGCGCCCGTGGATCGGGGACAGCCCCGCGTTGCGGTACAGCCGCCGCATGTTCTCGGCGGGCGACGCCGCGGCGATGTCCGCGACGGACACCTCGGGCCCCTCCTCCAGCACGATCGGTCGCCGGCCCGCGCGCGCCAGTTCCAGTGCGGCGACGGCCCCACCGGCGCCGGAGCCGATGACGAGGGCGTCGCAGTCGATCACCGCGGGTCGTTCGGCCATGCCGGCTCCCGGAGTTCGGTACGTGCGGCTCGCGCCGGCACCGCCGGCCGCACGCCGTCCAGCGCCCCGTAGCACGCGAGGGCGCCGGTGGTCCGCATCACGGTGCCCAGCACCGGCAGCCGTTCCAGCCGCGCCGCGCCCACCGACAGCACCTCCGCGGACGCGAGATCGAGCCGACGGCCCGTCACGAGCCGGAAGACGGACGGCACCAGGCGCAGCAGCACGCCGAACGCGGCCCGATAGGGCGGCGCCAGCGCGGCCAGGCTGCCCGCGACGTGCTCGTCGGCGAGCACGGCGGCCTTTGGCTCGCGCAGCGGCGGATACCGGACCGCCCACACGCGCGCCAGGCCGCTCGCCCGCAACGCCCGGGAGGTTCGCGCGAGGGCGCGCCGGCCCGCCGCCGGGTCGGGGGCGACGTCCCCGCCGCTCACGCGGTCACCCTGTCCTTCACGAAGGCGGTGACCAGCCGGGTGATGCCCTTGTCCAGGACCCGGTCCAGGGCGGTGAGGAAGAGGTCGATCTCCTCGTCCTCGGCGATCAGCGGCGGTGCGGCGATCAGCGGCAGTCCATGGTTGGAGCCGTAGTAGGTGAGCACGTCGTGGTCGTGGTAGAGCGCCGAGATCACCGCTCCGGTGACCAGCTTCGCGCGCAGTTGCGGGTCCCGGGCGAAGGGTCCGGGAAGCAGCCGCGTGACGCGGTCGAGGCGGGCCGGGCCGGCGTTGAGGAACACCCCGTGCAGCGCGCCGCGTCCGGCGGTCGCGGCGACGAGGCGGTGGTGTGTCTCGGCGAGTTTGGCCAGTCCGTTTCCGAGGCGTTCGCCGATGTGTCGGGCCCGGGCGGGGTAGTCGTCCTCGACCGCGATCGCGACGGCTTCCAGGGCGGTGACGGTCTCCTCGCCGAAGCCGTGGTAGGTGGTGCTGTGCAGGGTGGCGTCGGCGAGGTTGTCGTACGCGCTGCGGAAGACGTGTTCACGGGCCACGTAGCCGGAGATGGACGCCTTGCCGCCGCCGAAGGACTTGGAGGTGACGAGCACGTCGGGGATCAGGTCGCGGTGGCGCATGAAGTGGAACAGCGAGCCGGTGCGACCCCATCCGGTGAAGACCTCGTCGAAGACGAGCACGATGTCGAGTTCGTCGCACATTCGGCGCACCGCGCGCAGGAACTCCTCGGAGCACTCGCGCAGTCCGGAGGCGCTGAAGGGTTCGAGCACCACCGCGTACACGTCGCTGCCGCCGTCGCCGGTGCGGTGTCGGTCCAGGGCGAGGACGAAGGAGTCCACGTCGTCGTAGGCGAAGCGGTCGGTGCCGGGCAGGCTCGGGAAGGGGAAGTGGATCTCCGGCGACGCGGTGAGGCTGCCCGCGCCGAGGAGTTTGCCGTGGAAGGCGATGTCGGTGTGCAGCACCGTGCCCCGCCGGCCGCGGTGGTATTTGTACGCCAGTTTCAGGGCGCCTTCCACGGCCTCCGCCCCGGAGTTGGGGAAGTAGGCGATGTTCAGGTCGCCCGGCAGGAGCATCGCGAGGTTGTGGCCGAGCGCGGCGACGTACGGGGAGAGGTAGTTCTTGTGTACCTCCATGCTCTTGCGCTCGGCGAAGCGGCGGCGTGCGGCCAGGATCCGCGGGTGGTTGTGGCCGTGGTTGAGCACGCCCACCCCGCCGGTGAAGTCGAGGACGCGGCGGCCGTCGCGCAGGGTGATCCAGCAGCCTTCCGCGTGTTCCACGAGGTCGCGGCCGAATCCGAACGAGCCGATCAGGGTGACCTGGCTGCGGCTGACGTGGCGCCGGTGGAGATCGTGCACCTCGTCGATCGACAGGTGCTCGCAATCCTCGGCGTCGAGCAGTTCGCTCACGTCCCGTCTCCCGTTCGTAGACTGGCCAGACCGGTGCGTTCGTGGGCCCGCACCCGATCGGCGACGAGCCTGCCCGCGTTTCTGCCGTGTCGCACCGCGTAGTTGGTGCCGCGGTCCTCGGGGAAGACCTGCGCCATGCCGGCCATGTACAGGCCGGGTACCGCGCATTCCACGCCGGGCACGATCCTCGAGTAGTTCCGGGTGATCACCGGTTGTGCGTGATCCGCGCGCCAGACGTGGTAGCCGCGCACCCATTCGTCGCGAAAGCGCGGGAACATCCGGCGCAGGTGGGGCAGGCTGTACCGGAGGACCTCCTCGTCGCTCATCCGGTACAGCGCCGAGTCCTCGGGGAGGTATTTGGAGAGGTAGACGACGTGTCGGCCGCCGTAGTGGCCCGGATCGTCGAAATTGGTGTGCTCGATGACGCCGACGTAGGGGAACGTGGGGTCGGTGACGTTGAGCCAGTAGGTGTCGGAGAGCGCGTGGGTGTTCTCCAACACCAGGCAGATGTTCGCCAGGTAGGGGATGCTGCCCAACTGGCGGCGCAGCGCGGGTACGGCGAGGTGTTCGTCGTCCTGACCGGTCAGCATGTCGGCGAGCACGCTCGGCGCGGTGGTCACCAGCACCCGTCGGGCGCGGACCACTTCGTCGCCGACGCGGACCCCCGTGACACCGCCGTGGTCGACCAGGACGGCGGAGACCGGGCTGTGCAGCCGCAGTCTGATGCCCAGTTCGCACAGTCGGGGCCGCCAGGCGTCGAGCAGAGCGCCGCAACCTCCGCGCAGGTAGTGCAGCATCTCGCGTCCGGATCTGCTGCGGCTGCCGCCGCGAAGGTGCAGTTTGGTCCACATCCATGTGGCCCCGACCTGGGGGGCGTAGGCGCCGAACTTGCCTTCCAGGAGTGGTTGCCATACCAGGTCGAACACCCGGCGTCCGCCGATGCGCACAAGCCATTCCTCGGCGGTGAGCGCTTCGAGTTGGCGCCAGTGGCGTACCCGCGCGGCGCGCATCACCATCAGTCCCAGGCGCACCCGGTCGGCGGGCGGCAGCGGGGCGAAGCGCAGCACGTCGAGCGGGCTGGACAGGCGGTGGATGGTGTTTGCGTGGTAGAAGCCGGTGCGGGCCGGCCGGCGCTCCACCAGGTGACCGCGGCCGAGTTCGGCGCACAGCCGGAACATGTCGTGATCGGACTCGAACCAGTGGTGGTAGAAACGTTCGAGTTGTCCGTCGCCGACGTCGAAGGTGCCGGCCAGGCCGCCGATGCGGTCGTCCGCCTCGACGATCAGGGTTTTCAGACCCGCGAGTCCCAGTTCGTGCGCGGCGGCGAGGCCGGTGAATCCGGCGCCGACGACCACCACGTCGAAGCGGGTGTCGTCGCGGCTCACGACGCCTGCTCCTCGGGTTCGGCGAGCGCGGTCACGGGGGTGACCGCGTGTTGCCGGTCGCGCCGGGCGACCACGTAGGACGGGCGGCCGCGCGTCTCGTGGTGGACCAGGCGCAGATATTCGCCCAGCACGCCCAAGAGCAGCGCTTCGCCGCCGAAGGTCCACGCGGCGACCGGCATCGGCCGCCGACGCACCGCGGAGGTGAGCGCGACGCCGCCGAGCCAGGCGACGCCGACGGCGGTCGGGAGCCGGGCGGGCGTGGCCGTGCAGGTCATCACGCCCCGGTGGGACAGGCTCGCCATCTTGCGCAGCGTGTACTTGGATCGGCCGGCCGAGCGCGGGGCCCGCCCGTATTCGATGCTGGTCTCGGCGAAGCCCGCCCAGCCCACGAGTCCGCGCAGGAAGCCCGGGTCGGCGGACAGTTCGGTCAGGGTCTGCACGACCGAGCGGTCGAGCAGGCGGAAGTCGCCGGTGTCCAGGGCGATGGGGTGGTCGGCGAGGGACTTGAGCAGTCGGTAGTAGACGTAGGCGGTGGCGACCTTGAAGCGGGTGTCGCCGGGCCGCGCGACGCGGCGACCGGAGACGACGGGCCAGCCCTGGCCCCAGCGTTCGACCATCGCGGGGATCAGTTCGGGCGGGTCCTGGAGGTCGGCGTCGAGGGTGACCACGGCGTCCCCGCGGGCCTCGCGCAGTCCGGCCATCATGCCGGGCTGGTGGCCGAAGTTGCGGGTGAGTTGCACGAGTTGCACGTGGTTGTCGGTGCGGGCCAGGGAGGTCAGGACGTCCCAGGTGTGGTCCCGGCTGCCGTCGTCGACGAAGACGATCTCGTGGTCGTATCCGTCGAGTGCCCGCATGACGGTGGAGATGCGGCGATGTGCCTCGACGACCACCTCTCCCTCGTTGTAGCACGGCACCACCACGCTGATCAGCGGCGTGTGCGGCGCGGGTCCGTCCGCCTTTCGCTGCGACACGGTGCGGACTCCTTCCGGTTCAGCCCAGGACGGCGTCGCGCGTCGCCCGGAACTTCTCGGCGGCGGCTGCGACGTCGTGCGGGCGGCTGAAGACGTCGACTCCGAAGTCGGCTCCCAGGTAGGTGTCGGTCAACCCCACCGTCAGGGCCAGGGACCTGCTCAGGACGTCGTCGGTACGGGGCAGCGCGCCGGGGCGGTAGGTGTGTCCGCGGGCCGGGGGTTCCACCGGGCGGAAGGGGCAGGACGGGTGGTCGGGATCGGCCAGGGCCCGCAGTTCCGGCAGACCCCCGTAGTGGTGTTTGGGCGAGTGCAGCAGGGTCTTGGAACCGAGCCCGGAGGCGACCTCCTCGGCGGCCTCACAGTCGTCGAAGACGTAGACCGCGACGGTGGCGCAGTCCCCTTCGGCGTCGTGCAGGACCCGTTCGGCGACGCCGTCGCGGGTGCCGATCGCGTCGGTGAGGTCGCGTTTGAGCGCGCGGGTGCGGGCCAGGACGTCGTCCAGGCGCGCCAGTTGCGCGCGCGCCACCGCCGCGCCGAACTCGCCCATCCGCAGGTTGAGACCCAACAGCACGTCGCCGGGACCGGTTTCGCGCGCGTAGGGGAACCAGCCGTGGTGGTGGAAGGAGTAGGCCCGCTGGAACGTGGCTGCGTCGCGGGTCAGCAGGAGACCGCCGTCGCCGCCGGTGACGACCTTGAAGACGTTGAGCGAGAAGGCCCCGGCCTCGCCGATGCCGCCGAGCGGGCGGCCGCGGTGGGTGCCGCCGCACGCCTGGGCCGCGTCCTCGATCAGGAGCAGGTCGTGCTCGCGGGCGATGCGGGTGAGGGCGTCCATGTCGCAGGAGGCGCCCAGCATGTGCACGGGCATGATCGCGCGGGTGCGCGGGGTGATCCTGGCGAGCACGTCCGCCGGGTCGAGGGTGAGCGATTCGTCGATCTCGGCGAGCACGGGCGTCGCGCCGCTGTAGGCCACGGCGGACAGGCAGGCGACGTACATGTATCCGGGGACGATCACCTCGTCCCCGGGTCCGATGCCGAGCGCGGCGAAGGCGGTCAGCAGCGCCGACGTGCCGCTGTTGACCGTCAGGCAGTGTGGGGACGCGAGCCGGCTCGCCGCCTCCCGTTCGAGCCGGCGGCACTGCGAGTCCTGTGCCACGGGTTGGGAGTGCACTCCGACCGTGTTCTGCCAGGCGTCGAGGACCTCCGCGATGTTGCGTCGTTCCTCGTCACCGAAGGACGCGTACCCGGGACCGGGCATGCGACCGCCTCCTCACGTCGTGTTCGTGGCCGGTGCGGTGGACTCAGAACACCGTCGGGCAAAACGGCGCCGGGTCGTGGTGGAACGCCCGGGTCGCGGCCCGGAGCGCACCCGCCCGGTGTTCCACCACCCGCCCGGCCGCGGCCAGTTGCGTCAACGAGGTGCCGCCGAGGTACACGGCACCCAACTCGCGTACGGTCAGGGCCAGATCGGCCGGGGCCGAGGTACGCGCGCACTCGGCCTCGTGCGTGCCGGTGCGCAGTCGCCAACGGCCCTCGTTCCACGGGCAGATCGGGTCGGCGACATCCAGCACCAGATCGACCTCGGCGCCGTATCCGCGTCCGGCGAGGGCACGTTCGACGTCCACCGGGCGGGTGTAGAGCTGATCGCGCGCGACGGGCGCGGCGCTGCGCGGGTCGTCGAGCAGGGCCAGGATCGCGTCGTCGACCGGGCGGTCGGCGATCACCGCGCCGCCGAGGTCGATGTCGAGCAGGGCCCGCCACAGACTCGCGTACGCGGCCGGGTCGTTCGCGAACAGCTCGCGGACGTGCACCTCGTAGCGCGGGTAGGAGTTCTCCCACCGGGCGGTCAGCGCGTAGAGGGCGTATCCCCTCGCCGGCTCGCCGTCGGCCCCGGCCAGCATGCACAACAGCCGTCCCGCGCCGCCGCGCCGCTCCGGCAGGTCGAGCACGGCCCGGCGCATCCAGGTGCCGTCGCGCCGGGGCATGCCCGGCCGCCCATCGATGGCGTGCTCGTAGATCCGGGTGATGTCCGCGCCGCATCGAGCCGGGTCCAGGACGCGCACGGACAACGGCGGGTCGGCGGCCGGGTCGGCGCCCTGGGCGGTCGACTCGCGCGAGGAGCGGGGTATTCGGATCCGGACGGCGCGGGTGGCGGAGCCGAATCCGAAGCGTCCGTAGATGGCCGGCTCCGTGGTGTGCAGCGCGACCACCGCCTCCTCGCCGCGGTCGTGCAGGCCGGCCAGGGTGCGCCTGATCAGGCCGCGCATCAGGCCGCGGCGGCGGTGCGTGGGGTCCACGGTGACGTAGCCGATGCCCGCGATCGGCTGCCGACCGCCCGGGACGCTCATGTCCAGCGAATACAGGGCGAGCGTGGCGCAGGTCTCGCCGGCGCGGTGCGCGAGCAGCGAGCGCTTCGGCTCGAATATGTCGCCGATGATTTTTCGATATTCCGGAACCGCGTCGTATCCGCCGTAGGCGAGGGCGACGACGTCGGCGAATTGGTCCCATGAATCCGGCGCACGAAAATCGTACCCGTCGACACGTGATCGGCTCTGATCCACAGGCAAAAACACCTCGCAGGCATGCGAAAGAGTTCGGGGTGCACGTGTCGGCGACGACCCGAACGGGAGAATTGCCGAATTGCGGCGGCCTACGGCCGACCGACCACCGAGTGATCTTTATCGACCGCCGGTTGATCTTTACAGGCCATCGGCCAACAATCATGCTTCACGCCGGGGCCTGCGACTGTCAAGGCTTGTCGAGGATTCGTTCGGGAAGCGACCGTGCGAGGTTCGCTACCGATCGATCGAGCAGAAATTGATCCTTCCGTTCCGGTGCTCCGGAATCGGAACAGATCATTCTGTCGAATTCCATGAAGATTGCCGGGGTGCCTTGTGATCTACGGAACCGATCGCTAACACTCGAACGCGACGCCGACGTGCGGATACGCGTCTTCGCTGCGACCGAGGAGATCACATGAGCAATCCGAGGTTTATCGCCGGCAACACCGCCATCGACGACTGGCAGCAGCACGTGGAGGAGGACAACGGCACCGGGATCTACATCGACGTGGACACCACCGCGGGCAACTTCTCGGAAACCCCGGTGTACACGGCGAATCTGTGCGGGCGCGACTCCATGTGGACCACCACCGGTGGAAATACCATTTACACGCCGACCGCCAAGGGCTTCCGCATCTACGTGCGTTGGCAGGATGGTCGGCCGCTGCCGGTGGAATACGCGGTGAGTCACGGCTGGTATATCAGCTGGGTGGCGACCGAGGTCTGATCCGGCGTTTCGAAATCACTGACGGGAAAGCCCTCGGCGACCCATCGGCGAGGGCTTTCCCATCTTTTTCGGCGTCGCGGCCGCCGCTTGTCACGAGTTGTTCGCACCCATGCGACAGGGGACTTCATCGACATGCAGAGGTTGCGCGAGACACAGGTTGCACGATTCCTGGGCCGAGCCGTCTCCCTCCCGCCCGACCGGACCGTCCTGGACCTCGTCGAGGATTGGGCATCGCGAGCCCCGCACGTCCCGGCCGTGGAATGTGCCGGCCGGGTCCTCGACTACGAGCACATGACCCGGATGGCGAGCGCGCTGGCCCGTGACCTGCACGAACACGGCACCGGACCCGGCGACCTCGTACCGCTCGCCGCGCGCAACGGCCTCGGCCTGCCGGTGGCCATGCTGGCCGTCCTCAAGACGGGCGCGGCGTTCGTGCCCCTGGACGCGACCTGGCCGGAGCAGCGGCTGCACGGCATGATCCGCGCGTGCGACCCGAAGGTCGTACTGTCCGTCGCCGGCCCGGACGCGGCGCGGGACGCGGGAGCCGGCACGAGCCGGGACGCCCGGCCGGCGTGGGGCGGCGACCGCGACGCCCCCGTGACCCTCGCGGTCGACCTCGACCGGCTCGGCGCCCCGACCGCCGACCGCTTCGGCCCGCCGGCCCGCCCCGACGACCTCGCGTACGGCTTCTACACGTCCGGGTCCACCGGTGTACCCAAGTGCGCCCTCAACACGCACCGCGGCCTGCTCAATCGATTCCTCTACATGACCCACCGGTTCGTGACCGAAGACCCGGAGCGGGTGCTCCAGAACAGCCGGCACACGTTCGACTCGTCGCTGTGGCAACTCCTGTGGCCGCTCACCCACGGCGGAAGCGTCGTCATCCCGGAACCCCGGGGCATGCTCGACCTCGCCGCCACCGTCGACGTGATCGCGCGGCATCGGATCACAATGACCGACTTCGTCCCGACGATCTTCAACAGCCTGGTCGAACTGCTGTACTCACAGCCGGAGTTGGTGCCACGACTCGGTTCCCTGCGGCGGCTGCTGATCGGCGGCGAGGAGATCAACGCACGCGCCGTGCGGCTGTTCCACGAGATGTTGCCCGGCGTCGCGCTGATCAACACGTACGGCCCCACCGAGGCCGCGATCGGGTCGGTCTTCCACGACGTGACCCGCGACCGGCGCAGTCCGCTGCCGATCGGCCGTCCCATCGACAACACGTGGGCGATCGTCCTGGACGAGCACAATCGGCCGGTCGCGCCGGGTGAGATCGGCGAGATCCACATCGGCGGCGAGTGCCTGGGCCTCGGCTATCTGGGCGATCCGCGGCGCACCGACGCGGCGTTCGTCGCGAATCCGTTCGCCGAGCTGCCCGGGTCGCGCATGTATCGCACGGGCGATCTCGGGCATCACGACGCGGACGGCGTGCTCTTCTTCGGCGGGCGACGCGACCAGCAGTTCAAGGTCGGCGGGGTGCGGGTCGAATCGGGAGAGGTGGAGCAGGCGATCGCCACGCACCCCCGCGTCCGCGAGGCGAAGGTGGTGGCGCACGAACACGGCGGCTCCACGTACCTGGCCGCCTTCGTCACCGTCGGCGGCGACACCTCGACCGACGACCTGATCCGCCACGCGCGCGCGACGCTCCCGGCCGAGTTGACCCCGAAACGCTTCGTGATCCTGGAGAACATGCCGCTCAACGGCAACGGGAAGGCCGATCGCGGCGCCCTGAAACGACTGCTCGACCGCCCGACGCAGGCCAAAGGCCCCGCCGCCCCGCTCCCGGTGGGCGCCCCCGGCGGCCCGACCCGGCCCCTGCCGACCGCGGAACACGCGCGGCGGGCACTGCTCGACCTGTGGGCCGAGGTGCTCCCGGAACCCGTCATACACGCCGACAGGGACTTCTTCGACAGCGGCGGCGACTCGCTCAGCGCCCAACGCCTCGCGCTGGCCATCGCGGCCCGCTTCCGGACCCGCTTCTCCGTACGCGACGTGGTCGCGGCCCCCACCGTGACGGACCAACTCGCGGCGCTGCGCGGCCGAACCGGATCGAACGGCAACGGAAACGGCAGCGCGAACGACAGCGAAAACGACACCGGCACCGGCACCGGCACCTCGACCGCCGCACGGCGGACCCGCCCGGGTCACGCCGAGCACTTCGGCCACGATCCGGTGCTCCCTCCGGACATCCGACTCCCGTACGCGCCGACGGAACCGCGCGTCGAGCACGTGCTGCTCACCGGGGTGACCGGCTTCGTCGGCGCACAACTGCTGTACGACGTGCTTCGCCTGCCCGGGGTCACCGCGTACTGCCTGGTCCGCGCCGACGACGCGGAATCCGCCCGCGGGCGCGTGGCGGACAACCTGCGCCACTACGGCCTCTGGCGCGACGAGCACGCCGAGCGCCTGCGCGTCGTGGTCGGCGACCTGTCCGCCCCGGGCCTGGGCCTGGACGACGCGGACGCGCGCCGCCTCGCCGAGCGTGTCGACACGATCGTGCACGCCGGCGCCCTGGTCAACCTCGTGCGCGGATACTCCGCGCATCGCCCGGCGAACGTCGAGGGCACCGTGGAGATCCTGCGGTTCGCCACGCGGAGCCGCCCCAAGGCGCTGCACTTCGTATCCACCCTGGCCGCGCGCGGTCGGGCGCCGGTCCCCGACGGCGCCGGTTCCCGGGCGCCCGAGGCGCCGTGGCCCGCCGCCGACGCCGCCACGACCGGGTACGGGCGGTCCAAATGGGTGGCCGAACAACTCGTCCTCCAGGCGGCGGAGCGCGGTCTGCCGACGGCGGTGCACCGGCTCGGCGAGGTCATGCCCGCGACCGACACGGGTGTCCCGAACACCGGTTCCCGCACGGACCTGTTGATCCGGGCGTGCCTGCGGGTGGGCGTGTACCCCACGAACGCGCTGCTCCTGGACTACACGCCCCTGGACACCGTCGGCGCGCTGCTGGCCGCCGCCGTGGCGCACCACGAACGCGGCTGGTTCCACCTCCTGCATCCCACGCCCGTGCAACTCGGCGGACTGCTGGGCGCGTTCGGCTCGGCCTTCGGACTGGAGCCGGTCGGTTACGAGACGTTCTGGGCGGCCCTGCACGACGCCTCGCTCGCCGCGCCCGGGGACCGCACCCTGGCGGGGGCGCTGGCCGTACTGCCGGCGCCCGACGGGGATCCGCAACCGCACCGAAATCGGCTGGCCGACGTGTTCCAGGACGGCACGGCGCTGTTCTCCGTCACCCGCGCCGAGCGGCTGGCCCGGCGGATCGGCCTGCGACCGCCCGTCATCGACGCGAACGTGTTCGACCGCTACGTCCACTACCACCGGATGTCGACGCGCTCGTGACGCGCCCGACGACCCACCGGGGACACCGGTGCGAGCCCCACCCACCGCCCGGGACCGGTCGGTGGGGCTCGGACACCTCAGCGGATGGCCCGCCCCGGCTTGCGCACCAGGACGTGGCCGGTGCCGGCCGCCGCGTACACCGGGGGACGCGGCCGGACCCACACGTGGGCGAACGGCATGTCGTAGGCGCCGACGGAGCCCACCAGGACCAGCTGCCCCGGGCGCAGCGACGAGGGGCCGTCGACGGCTCGGGCGAAGACGTCGCCCTCGTAGCAGTTGTTGCCGTACACCGCGTACGGCTCCCGCGCGGAATCGGCGGCGGGCACGCCCGGCGTATCGCCCGTGTCGTCGGGGCCCGAAGGCACGAACTCGATCGGGTGGTTGCGGGACTTCACCGTCCGGGCGAGATTGGTGCCGGCGTCCAGCACCAGCAGGTCGGGGCCCTGGGCGCGGCGTTTGCGGACGGCCACCCGGGCGACGAGCACGCCGTGTTCCTCCGCCAGGCTGCGCCCCGGCTCGACGACCAGGTGCACGTCCCGGGGCCGCAGCCCGAGCAGTTCGCACTCCTCGGCGACCTCGGCCGCGAACTCCGCCCACGGCGCCGCCGGATCGGCCGTGTCGGCGCGCGGTGGAAACCCGCCGCCGATATTCAGGACGAAGGGCTCCGGGGCGTCGTGGGCCAATTCCGGCAACGTCTGGCGCCACAGTCGTATCGCGGCGCGGTATGTCCGCGGGCCGCCGACCAGGGTTCCCACGCCCAGATGTACGCCCCGCACTCGCACTCCCGCCTCGGCCAGAATGTGCCGGGCCCGCGGCACCTCGTCGGGCATCAACCCGAATCGCGACCACTCCCCCGAATCGGTCCTGATGGCCAGGCGTAAACACACGCGCGGTCGTGGACCGCCCTCGGGAATCCAGGCGGCGACGTGTTCGATCTCCGCCGCCGAGTCGATCTGTACGCCGACCCCGAGGCTCAGCGCCCGGGTCAATTCCGCGGCCTGTTTCACCGGTCCGTCGAAGAGGATGCGATCGGGCGGGAAACCGTCGTTCAGGGCGGTTTCGAGTTCCGGGCCGGAGACCACTTCGGCCGCCGCGCCCAGTGCGCACAACAGCCGTGTGAACGCCGTCAGGGGATTGCTCTTGTAGGAATACGCCAGGGTGAACCGCGGAAACCACTCGCGCCATGCCCTGCCCATCGCCGAAAAATCCCGCTCGACCCCGTTCGGATCGACCACGTAAAAAGGTGTCGGTATTTCCCGGGCGATCCGCTCGGCCGCGGCTTTCAGTCGACTTTCGATCACGATCTACCTCCGAATTTCCCGTCGGATACCAGGACGGTTTTCACCGTAGGACACCGATCCCGGGCATGTCGAGCCTCGAAAGGGGAAATCCGATCGGCGCCGGTCGCATCCGCCGGCGGCTTTTCGGCAAACGGTCACGACGTAACGACCGGAGTGTTGATGTCCCGAATGAATGATGCCTTTCCCATATGGGATCCCGAGCGTGATCTGATGGCCATATCCGGCGTGCCCGGCTCTTCAGGGCCTTACGCACGGCTGGTGGGGGCGGCCTTCGAGAGGGTGGACGCGGGCCTGGGGGCGCAGCGGGCGTTGAAAGCGGGGGCCCTGCTGCCTGCGGTCTCGGTGTTGGAGCGCAAGGCGGAGCGAATCCTGCGCCGCCGAATCCTCACGGTGGTGCAGTGCCTGGAGCGTGTGGTCGAGCGTTATCGCGACGACCCCCCGCTGCGGGACTTCCTGGAGGTGCCGGCGGTGTTGCACCGGTGGATCATGCGGCACGACCGTCGGGAGCGACCTCGGGTGGACTTCTGTCGGCCGGACCTGGTCGGCGCGGATCTGGGTTCGGTACGAGTGTTGGAGTTCAACCCGAGCAGCCCGGGAGGTGTCATGGTGACGGGCACGGTCAACCGCACGTGGCGGCGATCGCCCGTGGGGGACGTCCTGGCCGAGTGGGGCGTTCCCGACGCGCCGATGGAACAGCCGTCCTGGTTCGCGGACTGGGTACTCGCCCACGGTCGTGAACGCGGCGTTCCCGACGAACGGACCAGGCGGATCGCGCTGATCCGCGGTCGGCGCCAGTCGCGGTTCGAAGTCGACGTGATGCGGGCCCAGTTCACCGCGCGGGGCCGTGCGTTGATCCCGGTGGACGCCGACGACGACGCCGCCCTGTCGAAGTTCGCGTTGGCCTACCTCAAGCACGTCCCGGCCGACGCCGCCGAGGTCGAGCGGTGGGGCGTGTTGTGCGCACGGTTGACCGCCGGCGACCTGGTCGCGCCCAATGCGTTGGCCGAGCGCTGGGTGGCGGAGAACAAATTATGCCTGGCCGTGATGTCCGATCCCCGGTTCCGGCACCTGTTCACCCCCGCGCAGCACACGGCGCTGCACGCGCTCGTGCCCTGGAGCCGCAAACTCGGCGACGGCGTCTCCGTGGCCGAGGCGATCGCCGGTCGTGTCGACCTGGTCGTCAAGGCCCCCTATGGATTCCGCGGCCAGGCCGTACACATGGGGGTCGACACGGACCCGCACACCTGGACGGATCTGCTGCGAGATCCGGCGCGCCGGGGGTGGCTCGTCCAGGAACGTGTCGCGCCCTCGCGCGTCGACACCGATGGGGGGCGATATATGCGCGACCTGAAGGTCGCCGTTCTGCGTGGGCGGGTGATCGGCTACGGGTCGCGAATGGGCCGTAACCATGTCCTCAACGGAGCCCTCGGCAGCGCGATGGCCGCCGTGTTCGCCCCACACACCCTCGACACGCTCTGAGGCCCGACGACACCCGAACGTACAACTCCGTCAGTCCTTGCGGCCCGTCGCCTCCACCATCCCGCCGACGCCGGGCGCCACGACCACCACCGGCGTGTCTGCCCCGGCGGTGTCGCCGGCCACGGTAGTCGGCGCGGGGCGCGGCCTGTGCGCAGGGGCCCGCCCCCGGGGCCACGGCTCCGGTTACGGCGGTCCCGTGCCGTGGGGGCTGTGGCGGACGCGGTACGGGGTCCACCACACGTATCGGCCCACCCGGTGCAGCAGGCCCGCGTCGTGGTAGCGCGCGGTCACCGCTTCGGTCAGGTCCGTCGCGGCCACGCCGCGCAGCAGCGGCTCGATGACCTGTGCGTAGCGGGGGTTGCGGATGACCAGGCGGCGGAGCGGGTCGGCGCGGTGGTCGCGGACCTCGATGAAGCCGGGGCCGTGGCGGTAGCCGAACTTCGCGGGGCGGAAGTCGGCGCGCCAGGCTGCGGCGAGGTGGTCGCCGTCGCCGTCTCCGTCGATCACGGTGGTCGGCGGGTGCAGGTGGCCGAGCGGGCGCCAGTCCCAGGGCCCGGCGGGCGGGCGGAGCGTCCAGTCGACGGCGATGCCGTGCGCGGTGAGTTCGCGGACGACCACGAGTCCCGCCACGGCCGCGGCGCCGGTCCCCCCGTCGGACAGGTCGATCGCGGCGTGCGGCCGGGCCAGGCACGCACCGCTCGCGGCGAGCCGTGCGACCTCGTCCAGGGGGTCGCCGGCGACGTCCGCCTCGCCGAGGTACATCCCCGGGATCCGCATGGCCTCCGGGTCGCGGTCGCGCCACAGGGCCAGCCGTACCGGCGGGAGGTCAGTGCTCATCGGCGGCCGATGTGGGCACGAGCGGTGCGCTCCGTCGCGCCGTCGGCCGCCGAGGCCGGATCGGCGCCGGGTTGCGCGCGGCCGGCGCGACCTGGACGACCTCGCCGCCTTCGACGAAGACCACGCCGAGCGAGCGCCATCGGGTGAGCAGGTCCTCGACGGCCGCCGCGGTGACGCCGTCGAGGCGCGCGGCGGCCTTGCGCAGCAGCGCCGCCGGGCTGTGCGGGGTGTCGAGCAGCCGGAACACCGTCGTCTCAACCGGGTCGACGAGTTCGAGCAGGCGCCAGTCGAAGCCGGGTCGGGTGTCGACCAGGACGATATGGTCCCCGAGGTCGTGATGGGTGAGCCGACTGCGCGGACGCGCGGCGATCCAGTCGGCGATGGCCGGCCGCAACCGGTCCAGGCACGCCGCCGAGATCCCGCGCCGGGGCACATCGAAGATGTAGACGAGATCGGCGAGTTCCGTCTCGGGCAGGTCGTAGATGTGCCGGTAGTGCGCGGCCGGTCGGGGTGGGCCGAAGCCCAGTTCGGGCCGGTCGAAGTACGGACTGAAGCGCTCGACCTTGACCCGGGTGGCACCGGCGGGCGGCATCAGGTGGTGCAGCGCGGGCAGTTGCTCGATCACATCGTCGTAGTCCTCGTCACTCTCGCCGGGAAAACCGTAGAGGTGGTTCCAGCTCACCTCGATCCCGACCGTCTCCGCGTCGCGGAGCAGCCGCACGTTGCGACAGGCCGTCACGCCCTTGTCCATCAGCCGCAGCACCTTGCTGCTCAGGTTCTCGATCCCCGGCTGCACGTGGCTGATCCCGGCCGCGTAGAGGGTTTCGAGTTGGTCCCGGCGCAGGTTCGACTTGATCTCGTAGCCGATCCGCAGGTCGTATCCGGACTCGGCGAGGCGCGGCGCCATCGAGCCGAGGTAGGCCATGTCGATGATGTTGTCGGTGACCCACACGTCGAGGATGCGGTGTCGTTCGACCAGGGCGAGGAGCTCGGCGACGAACCGGCCCGGGTCCTTGCTGCGGAACTCCATGAACGAGCCGTTGAGTCCGCAGAACGTGCAGTGGTGCTTCGCGCCCCACCAGCAGCCGCGCGAACTCTCGACGACGAGCCGGGGTTCGACCCAGGAGCCCGCGGTCGACCTCGCGTGTCGTTCGAAGTAGTCGCCGTAGTCGGGCGCGACGAGCGCGCCCGGAGGCAGCGGCGCGGCCTCCATCGGGTTGACCACACACGCGCCGTCCGACGTGCGCCAGCACAGGCCCGCGATGTCGGCCAGTGCCTTCTCGTCGCGGTCGCCGTCGATGGTGGCGGCGAGCAGTTGTGGAAACGCGGCCTCGCCCTCGCCGCGCACGACGGCGTCGACGTACGGGAAGTTGCGGTGCAGGGCGGCGCCCTGCGGGCCGTCGCAGTTCGCGCCGCCGAACACGGTGAGCGTGTGCGGTGCCAGCTCCTTGACGGTACGCGCCGCCGCCAGCGTCGCGGCGTTTTGCGCGAACGTGGTGGTGAAGCCGACCACGTCCGGCGCCTCGGCGACGATCCGGGCGGCGGTCTCGCGCACGAACCCCGGCGCGAGTTCGTGCAGTTCCAGCGCCCTGGCGGTCGTGCCGTCGGGCACTCGACCGGCCAGGCGGGCGGTGAACTCCGGTACCTGCCAGCGTGGGCGGTCGTTCAGCGCGGCCGAGAAGATCCATTCGCTGAGCCCGGAGAAGTAGGAGTTGGCGCAGAACTCGTATTCCTCGGCGGTGAAGCCGGTGTGCGCCACCAGCCAGTCGACGTAGTCGAGGTTGGCGTGCACGACCTCGACGTGGGCGTCGGGGAAGACGTCGAGGACGCGGCGCCGCAGGATGCCCAGAGCCAACGACGGCATGTCGATCGACGACCACGGCATGTCCACGAGTACCACGCGCATGTCGCTCACCAGCGCCCGCGCCGGCTCAGCGCGGCACGGGCGGCGTCGCCCGCGGGGGTCGGGGTGGTCTCGAACGCCGCGGCCACCCGCGCGGAGACCGGGCCGTGCGCGAGTCCGGCGGGAGTGGCGAAGTACGCGTAGAGCGTCGTTTCTTCCGGGGGTCCGGCCACGCCCGGGCCCCAGCCCGCGATGGCCGCCCGGGTATACCGGCGCAGCGCCGCGTGGCCGCGGTCGGTGCGCACGACGCCCTCGACCCCGATCAGGAACGAAAGCGGCTGCTCGTGGCAGAGCGCGGTGAACAGGGAGAGCATCAGCTCGTGATCGACGGTCTCGCGCACGGTCGTGGCGGTCGCCTCCGGCAGGTCGAGCAGGAATCGCGCGAACGCCTCCTCCACCGACAGGCCGGGGCCGAGGTGGGGGACCAGCCGGAAGGCGCCGAAGTGGGTCGAGGTCAGGAACCCGTCGAGCAGGTCGGCGTCGCCGTGGCCGGCCGCGCGGAGCGTGTGCAGGCTGCGCGCGAACGAGCCGGCGAGCCCGCCGTCGCGACCGAGCCGCCAGATTCGGGAACGGAACCTGCGTGCGGCGGCTTCGAGTTCGTCGAGTTCGACGGTCTCCAGACACTCCAGCTCGGCCGGATTCGTCGCCACCTCGGCGGCGCCTTCGTCGGTCAGGCGGGCGCGCAGGTCGCGGTCGAGCAGGAGACGCATGAGCAGGTCGGCGAGTTGCCCGCCGGTCAGCCCCGTGCCGGTCGCCGGCCGGGCGGAGGTCGGCTCGCGCGGTGGCGCGGAGGTGCCGACGAGGCGGTCGTCGCCGCGCCGCCATGCGTCGGCCAGGTCGCGCAGCCGCTCGAAGTTGGGCCGGGACCGCTCGACCAGGCGGCCGTCCTCGCGGTACATCGGGTCCTCGTAGCTGACCCCGAGCAGGTTCGGGCAGCGTGGCAACAGGTATTCGGTGAGCTGTAGTTGCTCGTCCAGGAGTACGCCGTGGTGCAGGTCGCGGAACTTGCCGCCGACGATCTGGCAGCCGGACAGGTGCAGTTCGCGGCAGCGGTCGAGGGGTAGCGCCTCGATCCCGTCGAGCATGTGGCGGCCGGTGCGCCCGCGCAGCCACTGGTAGCTGAGCAGATGGCCGACGTCGAGGGTGACCCACACGTCGGCGTCGTCGGCCAGCCTGGCGAAGTACTCGAACGCGTCGAGGCCGCCGAGGTGGAAGGATCCGCCCTCGGTGAAGCCGGGGAACTCCACGTGCAGCGGCGCGACCAGGCGACGGGCGGTGTCCGCCGTGTTGGCGGTGGCGATCTCCAGGCCGCGTTCGGTCAGCGGCGGCGGCAGTGGATACGGGAGCGGGCAGCCGCGCAGGCTCCAGATCCCGAGGTCTTCGACGACCCAGGACAGGTCGTGGCGGGCGGTGAGTTCGTTGGTGAACTCGATGGTGGGGCCGCGGTCGTAGCGCTCGGGCGAGCCCATGTTCAGCTCGGTCTGGTGCAGTGCGCGGCGGGTCCCGGCGGGCGGTTCGGCGAAGAAGCGGTCGTAGGCGGGGGCGTAGTCGGCCATGCGTACGGCGGCTCGCGAACGCGGTTGGAACGAGGGGCAGGCGTAGGCGAAGTCGTGGCCGTGGCGCCGGAGGAACGCGCGCACGCGCGGCGAGATGTCGCCGCCGTCGGGCGTTTCGACGAAGCCGATGCCCCGATTGCCCAGGGTGCCTCCGCTCCACGGCATGTCCATGACCAGGCCCAGACCCAGCCTGGTCGTGGTGGCTGACGTTGGTGTCACGACGGCCTCCCGGCGTACTCGACGTCCGCCTCGGTGGTGGTGCCCGGATGGGGTCGGCCGGCCAGCGCGCCGACCAGGCGGCCCAGGAGCAGCCGGCCGCGTGCGGTACGCGCGGCGAGCAGGCCGTCGGCACGCCGCACGACATCGCGGCGCGGCAGCGCGTAGAAGCGTTCCCGAACCAGATCGGCGATGGCGATCCGGTCGTGGACGCCGTCGAGTTCGGTGGGGACGATGCGCACCCACGGGTGTGGCCCGACCAGTTCGGCCTCGCGCGGGCCGGTCCCCGCCGCGCTGCTCGGGGGCGAGAGCCGGCCGGCCCGGCCCGGGGTGACCGTGCGGAAGACCCGCTCCAGTCGATCCAGCGCCTCGGCGCGGGCGGGGCCGCCGCCGACGGCCATCGGATAACCGACCCGGCCGCCGAGGTAGTTGAGTTCCGGATTGCCGGTGAGCGGCCCGGAGGTGTCCAGCGCCAGGCCGAAGTGCTCGGGGTGCCGGGCGAGCCGACTGCCGGGCTCGGCGATCAGCAGTTCCAGCGCGTCGATGCCGATCCGGTCCTGGTTGTCCGTCAGGAAACGCAGGGATTCCTCGAACTCGCCCGGCGTCTCGTCGAGGACGTGCCCCATCACCGACAGCCGCATGGTGATGCCCGCGTCGGCGAGGTTGTCGACGATGCGCTGGTAGTCGGCCGCGCGCACGCCCCGGTCCAGCAGGTCGAGCAGGCGCTGCGCGGTGCCCTCGTAGCCGATGGCGATCTGCGCGCAGCCGAGGTCGGCCAGCTCGCGGCAGAACTCCGGGTCCAGCAGGCCGGGTTCGAGCCGGGCACGGACATCGAAGCGCACCCGAACGCCGCGGGCCCGGGCCAGCCGCATCGCCCGGGCGATCAACCGGAGGTTGGTGTTCTCGTCGGCGATCGCGACCAGTTCGGCGCCCGTGTCGCGGACCACCGACTCGACGGCGTCGGCCAGTTGCGCGGGGGTGCCCTGCTGGTAGCCGCCGCGGGCCAGGGAACGATTGCCGTAGGAGCAGAAGGCACACCGGCCCCAGTAGCAGCCCACGCAGGACACGATGGCCAGTTGGGTGGTCTCCGAGAGGTAGGCGTGGATCGGCAGATCGGCGAAGTCGGGCGGGCCGAGGTCGCGGAACCGCAGTCGTACCGGGCGTGTCGAGCACTGCGCGGCGCCGTCGGGCGAGAGCCAGGTCATGCCGGGTACGTCGGCCTGTGCGCCGGTCCCGTCCAGCGCGTCGAGCCAGCGTTCCAGCGGCTCCTCGCCCGCCGTGTGGCACAGGGCGTCGACGGTGTGGCGCACGCCGGCGAGCGCGGCCAGGTCCTGGTGACGGAGCATCACCTGCTGGCCGCCGAGGCAGACGTGTGTGTCGGGTCGCAGCCGCCGCACCCAGGCGGCGATCAGCAGCGCCGGTGCCAACTGGCTGAAGAACGCCACCGACAGACCGACCACGCGGGGGCGGTATCGGGCCAGCAGGTCCACGACGTGACGGTGTAGCCGCTCGACCGCGACACCGGACGCGGCGGGCGGCGCCTCGGCGGCCACGCGCACGGCGTCGTCGAGTCGGCCGAGGTCGCGCCAGGTCCGGGTGAGGAGCGTGTCGCCGACAAACAACTCGACGGCGTTGCGCGCGAGCCGAAGCGCGTCGAACGCGGCGGGCGCGTGGGGCAGTCGGGGCTCGTGAAGCTCGCGCGGCACGTCGGCCGGTCGCTTCGTGACCCGGGCGCGGATCTCGCCCGCGTGCCGGACCACGACGTCGGCCATGGCCTGCCGGTACCAGCCGTCCAGACCGGTGCCGCCGCGGGCCGCGACCGCGGCGTTCAACGTCTCCGGGTGTCGCAGCACGTCGTGCACCAGGCCGATGTTGAGATCGGCCTGGTGCACGCGCCGACCCCGACGCCGCAGGTGGCCGGTCAGGTAGGGCAGGCTCAGGTACGGGAAGAACCTGGCCTCGGTCTGCGGCGGAAAGATCAAAAGGACGTCGACCCGATCCCCGCCGCCTGCCCGTTCGGACGGCACATTCCCACCTCGGCAGTCCGGGGTCTCAGACGGAGACGTCTTCCTCGTTGTTCGCCGCAATGTAGGTGTAGGAGTGGTAGGCCCCACCGACCTTCAACTCGCTGGTCTCGATCACTTCGAGGTCGTCGAGTTCGGCGAACTCTGCCTCGTCGGCGGCGGTTTCGACCGTCACCTCGGGCGGTGCAACACTCATGATCCCTCCCCTGGCGCGCGATGGTGGCTGACGCCTTCACGGTAGCGGTGTGGGGTGGTGTGTCAACAGCCGTACGGCAAAAGCAAGTTGCGCTCGGCGGGGTCGGCCTCGTCGAGAAAGCGGATGACCCAGCGGCTCGTCGTCTCGTCGGCCTGGCGCGCGATACCGGGCGCGGGAATACGCTCGGGCGCCTCGACGCCGAGAAAGGCCAGACACCCCCGCACGCCGTCCTCGTACTTCGCGAGCAGGTCCTCGTAGACGACGACGTGGGGTGTGACGCGGTGGCGGTCGAAGTACCGCGCCCAGGTCGCCGCGTCGTGATCGAGCATGCGCAGGTGCCGGCGGATGCCGTCGTGGTCGTAGCGCGGGGTCGAACTCGCCCGCCCCGTCGGCAGGTAGGTCCCGTCGACGATCCACACGCCGGTCTGCTCGGCCACGGTGTACGAGATCGCCTGCCGCAGGCGGTCCCGGCGCACCATGTGGATGTAGCGCGGCGCGCACAGCAGTTCGTGCGGGTCGACCTCCAGGGCGGCCAGGTGGCCGGCGTGCACCTTGATGCCGAAGACACCGTTGGGGCTGGTCCGGCACCGCGTCAGGGCGCGGACATGGGCGGCGGGCAGCCCGTCCGGATCGTCGGCGTCGAATCCCCAGCGTTCGAAGTAGTCGAGGACGTGGGCGTCGGCCAGATAGTCCTCGGGAAAGCCGGCCACCCCGGTATGCCACAGCGCACGGGCAAGCATGTTGCTGCCGCAGCGCGGGCTCGACGCCAGCACGTAGCGCACCGGCGGCGGGCCGGCGAACACCGGGAAGTCGTACTGCTCGCCGTTCGTCGAGTATCGCAGCGCCACGACCACCACTCCCGCTCCTCGCCACCGTCCCGAACAGCCCTACGACCCGCGGCTCTTGTGATGCTATCGGCAGATGTGATTACCCCCGGAGCGGAACCGTCCCCTACCTTGAGGCCGTCCGACCGGAGCTGTACGAGAACGTCCCGCTCGACGGTGGTTGGTTCGGACCCTGCGGCGGTGCCCGTCCTCCGGTTCCACACCCCTTCCCCCCTCCCGAGGAGACGCATGTCTCGTCGCGTCACGCCACGCTTACGTCCCCGCCCCTTCCCCATCGGCCTGGTGACCACTCTGGTCGCCGCGCTCGTCGCCTTCCTCGCGCTGGCTCCGGCCGGGCCCGCCGGCGCGTCCGGCTCGCGGCCGTCCGGCGCCGTTCCCTCCCCCACCGCGCCGCACCGAGGGGTCGTGGCGCAGACCTCCTCCGACACGCCGACTCCCGGGCGCGACCGGGCCGTTCAGGCCTTCGTCGAGCAGCGCGCCAAGCTGCGCGCGACCCTGTCCGGGGACTTTGCGAGTACCCCGAACGACGCCGCGACCGCCGCCTCCGGCGCGAGCCTCGCGCCGACGCACAACTTCTGGGGCGTCTTCCCGCAGGCCGGCACCCACGACGGCATCACCGCGACGCACAGCGTGGATCCCTCGTACAAGGTGAGCAACTCGCAGAACTTCACCTACGCGCCGACCACCAAGGCACTGAACTCGTGCATGGAGGTCGTCACCGCCTACTGGAGCCAGGGCGCCGAGATCTGGGCGTGGGACTGGTGCGGCACCAGCGGCCCCGCCAAGACCGTGAAGGTGGACGCCGCGTTCCTGGCGAAGTACACCACCACCGTCAACGGAATCACGTCCTACAGCGTGCAGTTGAGCAAGGACGCGACCTCGGGCAACGCGTGGTCGTCGTTCCTGTACAACTACAAGACCCAGGCCTGGGAGTCGCTGTTCCGCTCGTCCGGCACCGACCAGAGCGCACTGAACTACGGCTGGGACATCTTCGAGATCTACGCCACGGTCAACCCCGCCACCGGTAAGGGCTACTACTGCACCGAGGCCCGCAATACCACGTTCGACAGCACCGACATCAAGCTCCGCCGGGGCGGCGCGTGGCAACTCGCCACCCCCACCGACTCGCCGTGGACCAGCACCAACCCGCGCGGCAGCGACTACCTGTGCCCGTCGCTGACCTTCACCCGAGCCGCCCAGAACCATCACTGGACGGTGCACCCCTGATCGACCGCACGACCGCACGACCGAGCGCCGGACGGGTGGTCTCGACCCTCGTCCGGCGCTTCGCCGGCGCCACGCGCCACCGCGTCGTTCCACGATTGGACATCGAGATGCCAGAGGACCCCCGCGGCGAGTTCCGGAAGGAACTCGGGCCGCTCGAGAACTCGTTCAAGCCGGACGCCCTTCCCGAGGTCTACCTGCCGCGGGTCGCCACCGACGACGACCGCTACTACGCGCCGTTCACCGAGACGGTCGGGTCCCGCCCGCTGTGGATCAACGTCAAGGACAACTCCTGGTGCGACATCCTGCGCGCCAAGGAGGCCGGCCTGATCAACCGGCACTATCACCCGCACGAGGTGTTCGCGTACACCATCTCCGGCAAGTGGGGCTACCTGGAGCGCCCGTGGACCGCCTCCGCCGGCGACTTCGTATACGAGGCCCCGGGCGAGGGCCACACACTCGTGGCCTACGAGAGCGACGAACCGATGAAGACGATGTTCATCGTCAAGGGTCCGCTCATCTGGTTGGACGAAAACGGCGACACTACCGGCTACTTCGACGTCCACGACTACATCGCCCTGTGCCGCCGGCACTACACGAAGGTGGGCCTGGGCGCCGAATACGTCGATGCCCTCTTCCGCTGAGCCCCCGGACCACGTCCGCCGCCGCCCCCGGTCGGGGAGGCGGAGGCGGAGATGCCGGGCGCTGTGCGCGGTGGTCAGACCAGTCGCGCCGACACGATCGTCACGGGCTCCACGGGCACGTCGCGGCTGCCGTTCCTCGACGTGGTGGGCACGCCCTCGATGGCGTCCACCACGTCCTTGCCGTCCACGACCTTGCCGAACACCGCGTAGCCCCAGCCGTCCTGACCGGGATAGTCGAGGAACTCGTTGGCGGCGGCGTTGATGAAGAACTGCGCACTGGCCGAGTGCGGATCCGACGTGCGCGCCATCGCCACCGTGTACTTGTCGTTGCGCAGACCGTTCTTGGCCTCGTTCTCCACCAGGTTCGGCGCCGGCTTCCGCTCCATGTCCGCGGTCAGGCCGCCGCCCTGGATCATGAAGCCCGGGATCACCCGGTGGAAGATGGTGCCGTCGTAGTGACCGGCCTTGACGTAGTCGACGAAATTCGCCACCGACTTCGGAGCCTTCGACTCGTCGAGCTCCAGGGTGATGTCCCCGCTCGAGGTCCGCAGCAGTACTTTGATCATCCGGCCATCGTACGCAGTGCCGAAGCCGCCGTCGTGTACCGACGCCGACAAGGGCCGCCGGCCGGCGGCCCGCGAGGGCGCGCACGCCACGCCCCCGTCCCGAACGGTCCGCCCGCTACCGGAACATGCGGTCGGCACTGGTGGCGCCCGGTCGCGGCGGCCCCCTTCTTCGGCTCCGCGCACGTGTCCCGGGTGGGTTCCACGCGGTTGCCGAACCCGTGGGTGATGTCGGTGTCGCCGTAATCCAGGCGTCCGAGGCGGCCCGGTCAACGCGGGCGCACGTCGGGAGCGGTGCCCTGATGCAGATAGGCGGTGGTCCCATCGGCCAGTGCCGCGGCGCACGCCCGCAGGCGGCGGGCCATGTGGGGAGCCATCAGGATGTCCCACTCGGCGGGGCGCGCCAGACGCCAGTTCGCGAGTTCGTCGCCGGCCAGGCGGATACGTGCGCGCGCCTCGGTCTCGGTGACCGGTCCGCCGTCGAAGAGGTGATTCGCCAACGCCGGCCGGCCGTCGGGTTGCGCCGGCATCCAGTCGACGACCAGGAGACGCCCCGGATGGAGGTCGAGGCCCAGTTCCTCCCGGACCTCGCGGCGGGCGGTGTCCCAGGGGAATTCGCCATGCTCCATGGCGCCGCCGGGGATCTCCCAGTGGCCGTCGCCGTACCGGGGCTCGACCAGGAGGATTCGGTCCTCGGAGGCATGGAGGATGGCGCCGGCGCTGCCGATGTGGCGGGGCAGGGTGGCGTAGTACTCGGCGGGAGGGAGGGGGTGGCTCATGGCGGCAAACGTAGTGAGTCGACGTGGCCGCGAAACAGCGAAGGCAAGGAGATTCCTCTCCCTGCCTCTCTCAACTTATAGCGCACCCGGGGGCTTGCGGCAAGGCCCCCGTCGCGGCGCAGAATCGTCCGCCGTGGCCACTGCCCGCGTACATGGGAACGACGACAACGAGGGATGAGCGTGCCCGACAACAGGTTCGACGACGCCGGCGGCACCGGCGATGCGGCGGCACCGGAGCAGGACTGTCTCGGAGGTATCGCGGTGATCGACCGCTACGTATCGGATCTCGGCGGGATCGACACGACGATGGTCCCCCTCGTCGGCGGCAAGGCCGCGCACCTGGGCGCGCTCTCCGGGATCGAAGGCGTCCACGTGCCGGCCGGCTTCTGTGTGACCACGGACGCCTTCCGGCGGGTCCTCGCGGGGGCGCCGTCGCTCGACGAGTCGCTGGACCGGCTGTCCCGCTCGAACCCCGACGACCGGGAGGAGATCCGCACGCTGAGCACGGAAATCCGCCGGACCATCGAGGAGATCGCCGTCCCGGACGACGTCGCGACGGCGATCACCGGCGCGCTCTCCCGGTTCGGTGAACAGGCCGGCTACGCCGTCCGATCCAGCGCGACGGCGGAGGACCTGCCGACGGCCTCGTTCGCCGGCCAGCAGGACACGTACCTGAACGTGGTCGGGCCGACGGCGATCCTGCGGCATGTCGGCCGGTGCTGGGCCTCGTTGTTCACCGAACGGGCGGTGGCCTACCGTCGGCACAACGGCATCGACGACCGTGCGGTCCACATGGCCGTGGTCGTCCAGAGGATGGTCTTCCCGTATGCGGCCGGCGTCCTGTTCACCGCCGACCCCGTGACGGGCAACCGCGGGGTCGCCACCGTCGACGCCGGCCCGGGTCTGGGCGAGGCGCTGGTCTCCGGCCTGGTGAACCCGGACGTCTTCACGGTGCGCGACGGCGAGATCGTCGCCAGGACGATCGCCGCCAAGCGGCGCGCCCTCCACGCCGTGCCGGGCGGCGGCACGCACGAGGTGGCGATCGACCCGGACCGGCGGCGGCAGCCGGCGCTGACGGACGCGCGGGTGTTGGAACTGGTGCGGCTCGGGCGGCGGATCGAGGCGCACTTCGGTCGGCCGCAGGACATCGAGTGGTGCCTGGACGACGACGGCTTCCGGATCGTGCAGAGCCGGCCGATCACGACGTTGTTCCCCATTCCCGAGAGCGACGACCGGGACAACCACGTCTACGTCTCGGTCGGCCACGGGCAGATGATGACCGACCCCATGAAGCCCCTGGGACTGTCCGTGTGGCAGCTGACGGCCATGGCCCCGATGTCCACGGCCGGCGGGAGGTTGTTCGTCGACGTCACCCGCCGCCTGGCCTCGCCCGCGAGCCGCACCGCGTTCCTGGACCTCGTCGGGCGCGGTGATCCGCTGGTCAGGGACGCGCTGGAGACCGTCCTCGACCACGACGGCTTCGTTCCCTCGCTCCCGGACGCGGGTCCGCCCGAGCCGCTGATCGTCGCCGCGGCGCCCACTGCGATCGAGACGGACCCGGCCATCGTCACCGAGCTGATCGAGCGCGGCCGGACGTCCGTCGACGCCCTGCGGCGCGAGATCCGGGGCAGGTCCGGACCGGCGCTGTTCGACTTCCTGGCGGAGGCCTTCGCGGAGCACAAGCGGGCCCTCGGGGATCCGCTGAGCCTTCGGGCGATCATGGCGGGGATGGAGGCCACGTGGTGGCTCAACGACAAGCTGTGGGAGTGGCTGGGCGAGAAGAACGCGGCCGACACGCTCACCCTGTCCGCCCCCGGCAACGTCACCTCCGAGATGGGCCTGGCGCTGCTCGACGTCGCCGACGTGATCCGCCCGCACCCGGAGGTGGTCGCCTACCTGCGGGGTGTCGAGGGCGAGGACTTCCTGGACGAACTGCCCAAGCTCGCGGGCGGGGCCGAGGCGCGCGACGCCGTGGAGTCCTACCTCGACCGATACGGCATGCGCTGCGTCGGCGAGATCGACATCACCAGGCCGAGGTGGCGCGAACGCCCCGCCACACTCGTCCCGGTGATCCTCGACCATGTGAAGAACTTCGAACCCGGCGCCGCCGAACGGCGGTTCGAGGAGGGCCGGCAGCGGGCCCTGGCGAAGGAGCGGGACGTTTTGGCGCGCCTGCGAACCCTGCCCGACGGAGACCGAAAGGCCGACGAGACCAAACGTATGATCGACCGGGTCCGCACCTTCATCGGATACCGGGAGTACCCGAAGTACGGCATCATCACCCGCTACTTCGTCTACAAGCAGGCCCTGCTGGCCGAGGCCGACCGCCTCGTTCGCGCCGGCGTGCTGGCCGATCGGGAGGACGCCTACTTCCTCACGTTCCGGGAACTCCACGACGTCGTGCGCTCGCACCGGGTGGACGATCGGCTCATCCGGGAACGCAAGGACGCGTTCCGGTCGTACCACGCGCTCACCCCGCCCCGGGTGCTCACCTCGGACGGCGAGGCCGTCAACGGGTCCTATCACCGCGACGACGTGCCGGCCGGTGCCCTGGTCGGCCTGCCGGTCTCCGCCGGCACCGTCGAGGGGCGAGCCCGGGTCGTCCTGGACATGGCCGAGGCCGATCTCGAGGCGGGCGACATCCTGGTCACGGCCCACACCGACCCCAGCTGGTCGCCCTTGTTCGTCGGGATCACGGGCCTGGTCACGGAGGTGGGCGGCCTGATGACGCACGGCGCGGTGATCGCCCGGGAGTACGGCCTGCCGGCGGTCGTGGGCGTGGACCAGGCAACCCGGCTGATCCGCGACGGGCAGCGGATCCGGGTCCACGGCACCGACGGCTACGTCGAGATCCTGTCCTGACTCCCGACCACCGCGCCGGGGGAATCCGGCGCCGGAAACTCCGGCCCGGATCCCCGGTCACCCGTGCGTCAGGCCCAGGCGCGCAGCTCCTCGTCGTGTGGGGCGTCGCGTTGGGTCCACGTGGTGTCGATGCGCATCGTGGCCCGGCGGTCCGGGTCGTAGGGATCCCATCCGGGGTTGCCGGTGCGGGCGAAGTCGATCCAGGCCGCGTGCATGCGGCGAGCCAGGTCCGCGGGGGGCACGGCCGGACCCAACAGGGCTTGCGGGCCCCGGAGTTCGGGCAGGTGTGCCAGGTCGAAGACGAATGGGACCTCCACCGTGTGCGTGGCGCCGAGGCGGCCGTCCAGCGCCGGTGAGCGCCAGGCGAACTCGTAGGCGTGGGTGGCCGATCGAGGGTGTGCGGCATGCGCGTCGGCCAGCGCGCGGCTGCCCGCCCCGAACAGCGCGTCGCCCAGGATGGCGGCGCGCAGTTCGCCGAAGCCCGCCTCGGGGCGCGACTTCCGGTACGTCTCGACGAGCCGCGCCGGATCCGGATGCGCGCGGGCGGCCGTGTCGTCGACGTCGGCGGCGGTCGAGCCGGCGTAGGCGTCCACCGGAACCAGGTAGAGGTTGCCCTCCTCGGTGTTGGTCCCGACGAGCAGGTCGACGTCCGCACCGTGGCCGGCGGCGACGGACTCGGCGGGTTGGGTGTCCAGGACCAGGCCGAACGGGCCGAGCCCGAGCAGCGGATCGTGATGGGTATCGGTCCGCAGATCGAGGCCGGAGAGCCGGGAGGCGGCCTCGACCAGGCGTTCGTCGTCGACGTCCGCGAACGTGTCGGCGTGCGGCTGGATGCCCAGGTGTTCGGCCGCCGCCCGGGTGACCCGGGCGGCCTGCTCGGTGGTGAACGCGCCCAGACCGCTGCCGCTTTGCACGATCGCCCGGCGCAACAGGCCCGCGGCGTCCGGGCCGGCCAGGACACCGCCGACGATGGTCGCCCCGGCCGACTGGCCGAAGAGGGTGACGTTGCCCGGATCACCGCCGAAGGCGGCGATGTTGTCCCGGACCCACCGCAGCGCGGCCACCACGTCGAGCAGCCCGCGGTTGGCGGGGGCTCCGGGGATGTCGAGGAACCCGGCGATGCCGAGGCGGTAGTTCACGGTGACGAGCACGACGCCGTCGCGGGCGAACGTGGACCCGTCGTACAGCGCGGACCGGGTCGACCCGGCGACGTATCCGCCCCCGTGTACGAACACCATGACGGGCCGTCCGCCGTCGGCGATCGCATCGGCGGACGTATGGACGTCGACGGTGAGATAGTCCTCCCCGCGACTCCAACCGGCCCCGAAGTAGGGGGACATGTCCACCCGGCCGAGCCTGCGCTCGGCCTGGGGGGCATTGGGTCCCGGTGCGCCGGCGTCGCGGATGCCGAGCCACGGCTCGTGCGGTCGCGGCGCGGCGAATCGGCCCGCGCCGCGTGGCGGCGCGGCGTAGGGGATGTTCCGGAAGACGGCGATGCCGTCGTCCCGGCGCGGACCGCGCACGGTCCCGTGTGTGGTGGTGACGATGTGCGACACGACGATGCCTTTCTCAGTCCCGCTCGGTGTACGGGGTGAACGGGGCCCAACCCTTGATCGCGAACCCGGCTCCCTCGTGCGCGACTTCGGCCGCGCCGTGGCCGGCCAGGTGCGCGGGGATCACCAGCGCGTTGTGGTCGGCCGCCCAGCCCAATACCTTGCGACGGGTGGCGCGGGCGCCCGCGGGGTCCTCGCAGAAGCAGCTGTTGGCGTGTGGTTCGAGCACCTGCACCGGGCTGTGCAGCATGTCGCCGACGAACACCGCGCGGTCCGTCCCGGAGGTGAGGGTCAGTACGGAGGAGCCGGGCGTGTGTCCGGGAGCCGCGTCCAGGCGCAGGTGGGCGTCGATACGATGGCTGCCCTCCCACAACAGCGTCCGGCCGGCCCGGTGCACCGGAGCCACACTGTCCTCGAAGACGTTCTGGTTTCCGCGGCCGAATACGCTTTCGTGGCCGTTCTCGGGATTCCAGAAGTCGAAGTCGTCCTTCGGCATCAGGTAGGTGGCGTTGGGAAAGGTCGGCACCCACTCCCGCCCGTCCAGTCGGGTGTTCCAGCCGACGTGGTCGATGTGGAGATGCGTGTTGATCACGATGTCCACGTCTTCCGGTGCCACACCGGCGCGGGCGAGATTGGCCAGGAAGTCCGTGTCCAGTCGGCTCCAGACCGGGGCGTACGGGCGCTCTTTGTGATTGCCCACGCCGGTGTCGACGAGGATGGTCCCGCCCTCGCTGCGCAGCAGCCAGGTCTGGATCGCGGAATTCACGATATTGGTCTCGGAATCCAGAAAATGCGGATCGAGCCAGGGGGATTCGTCCGTCCAGACCTCCTCCGAGCTTTCCGGGAAGAAGGCGTGCGGGGTCATGTCGACGGATCCGTAGTATTCCCGGATTCGGGTGACGGTGACGTCGCCGAGTTCGATCTGCTCCATGGTTTTCCCTGGGTTCCTTATATATTCGGGGGCTTTCCGAAAGCGTACGAACGGCCCGGTCGGCTTCGGTATCCGTCACGTGACTGCACCGCGCGGGGCGTCGGCCCGCCCGCTTGTAGCCTGGAGGCGACCAGGCAGAACGGCTCGGTCGAGCGACGGGCCCCGATCAGCGGAGACCCGTGAGCACGCACGCAGGCGCCCCCCGTCCGGCCGCCCGATCGCACCCGGAACCCGCCGAGGCGCTCGTCGGCCGGGACCGGGAGGCGGCCCGCCTGCTCCACACGCTCGACCCCGCCGCGGCCGAACCGCTCCTGCTGCTGCTCGGCGACGTGGGCATGGGCAGGAGCGCCCTGCTGGACCGGGTCGTGCGCGCGGCCGCGACCGACGACGCCCGCGTCCTTCGCGCGGCCGGCAGCGAGTCCGAGTCGAGCCTGGCGTTCGCCGCCCTGCATCAGCTGCTGCGCCCGGTGTCGGCCGAGGTGGACGAGCTGCCGGAGCGGCAACGTGCCGCGCTGTACGGCGCCTTCGGTAGCGGTCCGATCCCGGCGGACGCCGACCCGATGCTGATCGGCGTCGCCGTACTGGGCCTGCTGTCCGCCCTGGCGGAACGCGGGCGGGTGCTCGTGGTCCTGGACGACGCGCAGTGGTTCGACCGCGCGTCCCTGGACGCGCTGTCCTTCGCCGTCCGACGGCTGGCCGACGAACCGGTCACGATGCTGATCGCCGCCCGCACCGGCGATCACCTGCCCGGCTTCGACCGCCACGTCCCGACGCTGACCCTCGGACCGCTGGACGACGCCGCGGCGGGGCACCTGCTCGACCTCCAGCCGCGACGCCCGAGCGGCCGGACGAGGGCCCGGATCCTGGCCCAGGCCGACGGCAACCCGCTGGCGCTCGCCGAGCTCGCGCGGACGGCGGGCGCACCGGACGCGGCCGCCGGGCCGCCCGCCGGCGGCCCGCTCCCGCTGACCGAGCACCTGGAACGCCTGTTCGCGGCCCGCCTGCGCGACCTGCCGTCCACCACCGCGCGGGCCGTACTGCTTCTGGCCGCCATGGACACCGTCGACTCCGCGATCGCCGCCCCGGCCACCCTCCCCGGCCCCGAGGACGCCGCCGTGTGGGGGCCCGCCGAACGGGCCGGGTTGATCCGGCACACCGGTGGGGGTGTGCGGTTCGGTCACCCCCTGGCCCGCTCGGCCGTCTATCACGCCGCCCCCGTCGAGGCCCGGCGCGCCGCCCACCGCACGCTCGCCGAGGCGCTGCGGGACGAGCCCGACCGGCGCGCCTGGCACCTCGCCGCAGCGAGCACACCGCCGGACGCGGCCGTCTCGGCGGAGCTGGAGCGCACCGCCGACCGGGCCCGGCGTCGCGGCGGCCACGCGGCGGCGGCCGAGGCGCTGCACCGTGCCGCCCACCTCGCACCGCGTGGGGAGGGCGCCCGGCTGCTGGTCGAGGCCGCCGCGGCCGCCGCGCTCACCGGGGACCTGCCGTGGGTCGAGGAGTTGGCCGCCGAGGTGCGGGCGTGCACCGACGACGCGTCGCTCCTGGCCCGCGCCGCCGGCGAACTCGGCCGGCTGGCCACGCTGACCGTGCGGCACACCGTCGTCTTCGCCCGACTGGCCGACGCCGCCGAGGAGTCGGCGACCACGCGGCCCGGCACGGCGCTCGACCTTGTGGCCTGCGCCGCGGTGGTTCGCTTCTACTGCGGTGAGGACACGCAGCGGCGACGCGTCCGCGACGTGCTGGCCGGCATCCCCGACGACGCGTCGTGGTTGCGCGTCTGGATTCGGGCGGTGTCCGACCCCTTCGACAACCGGGCCGAACTGCTGTCCCTGCTCCCGCGCCTGGCGGCAAAGGCGCGACGCCGCCCCGACCGGCTCACCGCGTTCGCCGTCATGGCGTGGTTGTTGGACGAGACCCCGCAGGCCGTCCGCGCCTTCGACGAGGCCTTCGACCACTGGGGCGTGCGCGGGCCGCTGCCGGAGGGGCTGGGTGGCGCGGCCGCCTGGAGCTATGTGGAAGTGGGCAGGTGGGGGCGGGCCCGGGAGGCGTGTGCCCGCAGCGGGGCACTGGGCGTCAGGGCCGGCCTCGACCACGCGGTGGCGTGCGCGGCCGCCGTGGATGCCACGATCCTCGCCTACCAGGGGGACCCGGCGGCGGCTCGCGCCCGGGCCGAGGAGGCGCTTGCCCTGATCGACCCGGCGGAGAGCCGCTCGGTCGCCGTCTACGCCCGCCGTGCCCTCGGCGCGGCGGCCCTCGCGGAGGGTGCGCACGAGGCGGCGTACCACCAACTCCGCGCCGTCTTCACCGCGGACGGCGAGCCCGTGCACTACCACGCCGCCTATCCGGCGCTGGCGGATCTGGCCGCGGCGGCGGTCCGCACCGGCCGGCGCGACGAGGTGGCCGGCATCGTCGCGCACGCCGCACACACGCTCGGCGCCGATGCCTCACCTCGCCTGCGTGCGCTGATCGCGCGGGCTCGCGGTCTGCTGGCCGACGCCGAGGACGCCGAGCCGTACTTCCGCGCGGCCCTGGCCGACCCGGAATCGGCGCACCGACCGTTCGAACGTGCCCAAACCCTCCTGGACTTCGCCGAGTGGCTGCGCCGGCGACGGCGCATCGCCGAGGCGCGGGTCCCCCTCGCCGAGGCCCTGGAGACGTTCCGGCGTCTGGGCGCCCGCCCGTGGATCGGGCGGGCCCGGGCCGAGGCGCGTGCCGCCGGCCTCGACGTCACCGACTCCGTGCCCGACGCGCTGGCCGAACTGTCCCCGCAACAACAGCAGATCATCCGGCTCGCCGCCCGCGGACTGACCAACCGCGAGATCGGCGAGAGGCTGTTCCTGTCCCCGCGCACGGTCGGCTCGCACCTGTACCGCAGCTTCCCCAAGCTGGCCGTCACCACCCGCTCCCAGCTGCGCGACCTCATCGACGACGCGCACGCGAGCCCCGACCGCCGGGGCTGAGGCCACACATCACGCTTGCCCGCAAGTCGTCCCGATAACTGCGGACTTGGCTCCGCGTGAAC
This sequence comes from Embleya sp. NPDC056575, assembly GCF_042793325.1. NCBI lineage: Bacteria > Bacillati > Actinomycetota > Actinomycetes > Kitasatosporales > Streptomycetaceae > Embleya > Embleya sp. NPDC056575. The sequence goes on along the minus strand of NZ_JBHTVA010000002.1, from coordinate 46,671 downwards.
CGGACTTCCGCTACCCGAAGCCGCGTTGCCTACCCAGCACCATCGACCCCGACACCCCGTCTTAAGCCGAACGTGTGAAGCCGCCGCCGGATTCGCCGATCCGCGTTGTGCCCATCCAACGTTGCGGTTAGCTTCACGATCGTGTTGACGATCGGACTGAACGGAAATTTCTCCCCCGGGGATTCGGATCTCGTCCCCGGCTTACGGGAGTACATGTACCACGACGCGGCCGCGGCCCTGGTGCGCGACGGCGTTCTGATTGCGGCCGTCGAGGAGGAGCGCCTCAACCGGATCAAGCACACGACCAAGTTCCCGAGCAACGCCCTCCGGGCCTGCCTGGAAACGGCGGGCGTGACTCCGGCCGACGTCGACGCGGTCGGCTACTACTTTCCCGAGCCCTACCTGGACCTCATGCTCAACGGGCTCTACCTCGACAACCCCGCGGTTTCCGCCCGCTCTTCGCGGCAGCTCATCAAGGACCGGCTGAGCCGGGACCTGGGCTGGGAACTCGGCGACGACAGACTCTTCTTCGCGTCGCACCATCGTGCCCACGCGATGTCCGGCCTCGCCCGCTCCGGCCTGGCGGACGCGCTGGTCGTGGTCCTCGACGGCATGGGCGAGGACTGTTCCGGAACGATCTTCGGTGCGCGGGACGGCCGACTGGAAACCCTGGCCAAGCTGCCGATGCACAACTCGCTGGGCCTGCTCTACATGGGCGCCACCCGACACCTCGGATTCCGCTTCGGTGACGAGTACAAGGTGATGGGCCTCGCGCCGTACGGGGATCCGGCCGTGTACCGTGCGGTGTTCGAGTCGATGTACACGCTGAACGCGGACGGGGACTACGACTTCGACCGGCACGCGCTGTCCCTGGACTACGTCGGCGGCGTCTTCCTCGCCCACGGACTGCCGCCCCGGCGCTCGACGGGCCCGGTGGAACAGCGACACAAGGACTTCGCCGCCGGGCTGCAGGAGATGTTGGAACGCATCGTGCTGCACCTGATGGGGCACTGGAGCCGGTCCACGCGGCACACCGCGTTGGTGTTCAGCGGCGGCGTCGCACACAACTGCAGTCTCAACGGGGCCATTCTCCGCTCGGGGCTGTTCGACGAGATGTTCGTACACCCCGCCTCCCACGACGCGGGCACGGCGGAGGGCGCGGCGCTGCTGGCGCAGGAGGCACTGGCCGGCCCGGTGCGGCTCAAGGAGCGGTTGCGCAGCGCGAGCGTGGGCCCCGCCCTCGGTGACACGCACACGATCGAACGGCGACTCGCCGCCTGGGGCGGGCTGATCGAGTACGAGCGGCCCGCCGACCTCGTCGACACGACGGCCCGGCTGCTCGCCGACGGCGCCGTGCTCGGCTGGGCGCAGGGCCGTTCCGAGTTCGGCCCGCGCGCACTGGGCCACCGCAGCATCCTCGCCGATCCCCGGCCGGCGGAGAACCGGGCCCGGATCAACACGATGATCAAGAAGCGGGAGAGCTTCCGGCCCTTCGCGCCGATGGTCGTGTCCGAGGCGGCCCACACCTACTTCGAACTACCGGAGACGGCCGCCGACTACGACTTCATGTCGTTCGTGGTGCGGGTTCGCCCCGAGCATCGGCAAACGCTCGGCGCGGTCACCCACGTCGACGGCACGGCCCGGATCCAGGTCGTCGAACCGGAGGCGAACGAGCGGGTCCACCGCCTCGTCGCCCGCTTCGGCGAACTCACCGGCACCCCGGTCCTGTTGAACACGTCGATGAACAACAACGCGGAACCCATCGTGCAGAGCGTCGAGGACGCGTTGACCTGTCTGCTGACCACCGAACTCGACGGTCTGGTCGTCGACGAGTTCGTGGTCCGGCGCCGCCCCGGGTTCCTGCCCGCCCTCGACGACCTCGTCCCGCGGCTTCGCCCGGTCACGAGACTGATCAGGACCACCAGGGCCACGGGTACCGGGGGGAGCGTCGTCTCCCACGAGATCGTCCTCGACTACGCCACCGGTCCGCGAACCCCGGTGTCGCCGGAGATGTTCGCGCTCCTGGAACAGGCCGACGGCACCAGCACGTTCGCCGCCCTCGCGGCCGGTGCCCCGACCGCGCCGATCAGGACCGAACTGCACGCCCTGTGGCAGCAGCGCTTCTTCTCGCTGACACCGGCGCCCGTGCCCGCGGCGCGGCACGGCCGGTCCCCCCGACGCGCGTCGGCCGAGTAGTCCTCGGGTCGACCACCAGGTGAGAAGTCACGAGGTACGCATGCCCAATCCCGTCGGCGACCCCGTCGCCTACCCCTTCAACGAGGCCGCCGGCCTGGAGTTGTCCGCACGGTACGCCGAGGCGCAGCAGGCCGACGGACTGGAGCGGGTACGGCTGCCCTACGGCGAACCCGCCTGGCTCGTCACGCGCTACGCGGACGCCAGGCTCGTCCTGGGCGATGCGAGGTTCAGCCGCGCCGCGTGCACCGCGCACGACGAGCCGCGCGAGCAACCGGGCCGGGTCACCGCGGGCATCGGCGCCACCGACCCGCCCGACCACACCCGGTTGCGCAAGCTGGTCGCCAAGGCCTTCACCGTGCAGCGGATCGAGCGGCTGCGCCCGGGCATTCGCGCCCTGGCCGAGCGTTTGGCGCAGGACATGGCGGACTCGGGCCCGCCCGCCGATCTCGTGGAGTCCTTCGCGCTCCCGCTCCCCGTAGCCGTGATCTGCCGGGTGCTCGGGGTGCCCGAGGCGGACCGGCCGCTGTTTCGGAAATGGAGCGATGACGCGGTGTCCAGCAACACTGCGGAGCAAGTCGCGAGCAGCATGCGGGAGTTGAGCGCCTACATGGTCGAGCTGATCGCCGAGCACCGGGTCCGACCCGCGGACGATCTGATCACCGAGTTGATCGAGGCCCGCGACATCGGGGAGCGGCTCTCCGAGGCCGAGTTGGTCGAGCAGTGCATGGGGCTGCTGATCGCGGGCCACGAGGCCACCGCGATGCTGATCCCGAACTTCGTCCACCTTCTGCTCGGCCGGCACCACGGGCTCGGGTGGTTGCGCGACGAGCCCGATCGTATTCCGGCGGCGGTCGAGGAGTTGTTGCGCTTCGTGCCGCTGCGCACCGGGGCGCTCGCGGCCCGCTGGGCCACCGAGGAGGTCGAGGTCGGCGGAACGCCGGTGCGCGAGGGAGAGCCCGTCATGGTCTCCGTGGGCGCCGCCAATCACGATGCTCGGCGCTTCACCGCTCCCGACGTGCTCGACCTGGGCCGCGAGGGAAATCGACACGTGGCGTTCGGCCACGGTGTGCACCACTGCGTCGGCGCGCCGCTGGCCCGCCTGGAGTTGCAGGAGGCGCTGCGCGCCCTGGCCCTGCGGATGCCGAGCCTGCACCCGGCCGGTGACGTCGTCTGGAAGAGTCGTTCGCTCGTCCGCGGTCCGCACACCATGCCCGTGGGGTGGTGAGGGTGGTGCCGGTCTGGCGGACGACGGTGGATCGCGACCGCTGCATGGGCTCGGGCGTGTGTGTGGCCCTGGCCGCCTCGCTGTTCGTCCTGGACGACGAACGCGCCCGGCCGCCGACCGAGCACGTCGCCCCAAACGAGACGGTGCTCGACGCGGCCGACTCCTGCCCGGCTCGGGCCATCACCGTGACGGAGAACGGACGGGTGATCGGCCCGCGCGACTGAGCAGTTCCCGTCGATCGTCATCCCCGTTGCCGAAAGGGGCATCGTATGCAGAACACCGAATATCTCGAACTGGTGGAGACGGCCGGCGGCCGGGAGAACCATTACGCGCGCGTCGTCGATCGCTACTACGAACTCGTGACGCCGATGTGCCGTGACGTGTGGTCGGACTCCTTCCACCTCGCGTGGTTCGCCGAGGGGCAACAACTGCACGAGGCGCAGCGCACGATGCAGCGGTGGCTCGCGGATCGGGGCGGGTTCACGGCGGGCGACGAACTCCTCGATGTCGGTTGTGGCATCGGCGGCCCGGCCGCGAACGTGGCCGAGTACACCGGTGCCGCGGTGACGGGCGTGAACATCTGCGGCCACCAGGTCCGGGTCGCCCGATCCATGCACACCGGCGACGTGGGCACGCGACTGACGTTCGTCGAAGCCGATGCGATGCAACTCCCGTATGAGCCGGTCCGGTTCGACGGCGTCTACTCGATCGAGGCGCTGTGCTACACGCCCGACAAGCACCGCGCCTACGCGGAGGTGGCCCGGGTCCTCAAGCCGGGCGGCGCGTTCGTCGGCGCCGACTGGTTCTGTGCGGACGACCTCTCGGAAGCGGACTACGCGCGGTGGGTGGAGCCGATGTGTCGGGCGTTCGCCATCCCGCGGGTGATCCCGTTCGGCGGAGTCCGGGAACACCTGGAGACCGCCGGGTTCGAGGTCGAGTCGGTGTCCCGGTACGACGACCACGGCGACGTCGCCCCGAACTGGCGGCTGTGCGCGGAGAACTCGGCGAACGCGGCCGGTACGGCGGGCGCAGTCGACGCGGCGGGCGTTGGGGGTGCGAGCGGCGCCGTCGACGCCTCGAACTCGCGGCCGGAGAGCTTCGAGTCCCTTCTGGAGGCATCGGTGCCCGCGCTCCGCGACGCGTGCCGGGCGGGCAAAGTGATCATGGGCTGCTGGGTCGCCCGCAGGCGAGGGTGACGACGCCGCGAACCGTCCTTCCGAAGAGAAGAGCGAACATGACGGACCACGTGAAGCTCGGCTCGGTTCCGGGAGCACTGCCCCTGCTCGGTCACGCGGTGCGGCTCGGCAGGCGACCGCTCGACTTCCTCGCCTCGCTGCCCGCGCACGGCGACCTGGTCGAGATCAGGCTCGGACCCGTGCCGTTCCATGTGCTCTGCGACCCGGATCTGGTGCACCAGGTCCTCCTGGACGACCGGACCTACGACAAGGGCGGGGCGATCTTCGACCTCGTGCGCACCATCGCCGGAAACGGCCTGGCGACCTGTCCGCACGACGACCACCGCCGGCAACGTCGACTGCTGCAACCGGCGTTCCACCGCAACCGGCTTCCCGGATACGCCAAGGTGATGTCCGCCGAGATCGCCACGATGCTCGACGGCTGGTCGGCGAACCGCGAACTCGACGTGCTGGTCGCCGTGAACGAGTTCGCCGCGAGCCTGGCCACCCGCACCCTGTTCGCCGCCGAACTCGACGACGCCACGTTCGAGGAACTGCGGCTGTGCATGCACACCGTGATGACCGGCATGATGCGCCGGATGCTCCTGCCCTGGTCCTTCCTGAACCGGCTGCCGACCCCGGCCAATCGCCGCTTCGAGCAGGCCCGCGCACGGCTCAGGCGCTACGTCGTCCGGCTCACCGCCGACTACCGGCACGCGGGCGTGGACCACGGGGACCTGCTGTCGATCCTGCTGGCCGTCCGCGACGAGGACGGCCGGGGGCTGACCGACGCCGAGATCCACGACCAGGTCTTCACGTTCTACCTCGGCGGGAGTGAGACGACGGCCCCCTCGCTGGCGTGGTCGTTGTACCTGCTGGGCCGCAACCCCGACATCCGCGGGCGACTGCACGAGGAGGTCGACGCCGTGCTCTCCGGGCGGGTCGCCGAGTTCGACGACATCCCGAAACTGGACCTGACCCGCCGGGTGATCATGGAGTCGCTGCGCCTGTACCCGCCGGGTTGGCTGTTCACCCGGGTGACCACCAAGGACACCGAACTGGCGGGCCGCCGGCTGCCGGCGGGTTCGGTCGTGCTGTACAGCCCGCACATCGTGCAGCACCGCGCCGACCTGTTCCCCGAGCCCGAACGATTCGACCCGGACCGGTGGCTCGACGACGGCCCCCGGCCGCCCCGGGGAGTGTTCACCCCGTTCGGCGCCGGCGCCCGCAAGTGCATCGGGGAGGTCTTCGCCCTGACCGAGGCCACCCTCGCACTGGCCTCCATCGCGGCCCGCTGGGAACTCGACCCGCTGCCCGGCGCCCGTGAACGCCTCACGCCACGACTGTCGTCCACACCCCGCTCGCTCCCGATGTCCCTGCACGAGCGCACGCCGGACGCGAGCCGCACGGACCCCACGGTGCCCCGCGACACCATCCCGCACCCGCGTCACCGGGGCATCCGCCACCCCTGAGGAGGACCAACGATGGAAGAACACATCGCGGCGCCGGGCGCCCCCGTGGCCGCGGAGGTCGGGCAGTTGTACGACCGCATGACCGACATCGCCGCCGACTTTCTCGGCGACGACGCACAGCTGGGCTACAACGCGCACCTGGGCTATTGGGACACCCCCGACAGCGAACTCACCTACGACGAGGCCACCGATCGGCTCACCGACGTCATGCTGGAACGCCTGCGGATCGGCGCCGGCGACCGGCTGCTCGACGTCGGCTGCGGCGTCGGCGCGCCGGCGGTGCGCATCGCCCGCCTCACCGGGGCGAGCGTGACGGGCATCTCGGTCAGCGGGGAGCAGATCGCCCGCGCCGAGGCACTGGCGCGGGAGACGCCGTTTCCGGACCGCCTGGACTTCCGGCTGGTCGACGCCATGGAACTGCCGTTCCCCGACGCCTCGTTCGACGCCGTGATGGCGCTCGAATCGATGTGCCACATGCCCGACCGGATGCGGGTCTACCGCGAGATGTCGCGGGTCCTGCGCCCCGGGGGCCGGATCGTGGCCACCGACTTCCACGGCCGCAGCGCGTCGCCCTCCCCCGACCGATTGGCCCTGCAGCGGACCATGGGTTCGACGACCGTGCGGATCGACGACTATCCGCGGCTGATCCGCACGTGCGGCCTGCGGTTTTTGGAACTGCGGGACATCACCGACGAGACCCTGCCCAGGTCGTTCGCCTTCCTGGCCGAGCGTGCGGAGCAACTCCGCTTCGAGTTCGACGACACCGAAGCGGCCTGCTTCTACAACCCGCGGTCCGTGATCGACGTGCCCGCGCTCGGATACCTCCTCGTCGTCGCACAGCGGCCACTCGTCGGCGCACCGCGACCCCACGACGACTGAACCGCGCCCGTGAACCGAACACTCGGAGGTGGCATGGAGATCGTGGCGCAATTGCCGTTCCGGCAGCGGCCGTTGCGGACGGCGCCCCGGCTGCGCGAGTTGCGGTCCCTGGGCACGGTGCACCGCGTACGCACCGCCATGGGCGACGAGGCGTGGCTGGTCACCGGTCACGCACAGGTTCGTCGGCTGCTGGACGACGACCGGCTCGGCCGTACCCATCCGACGCCGGAGAGCGCGGCCCGCACCGGGGAGACGTTGTTCGACGCGGTGCTCGGCGACTTCGCCACGGAGGCGGCCGATCACGCCCGCACCCGGGCACTCCTGCGACCGCACTTCTCCCCCGGGCGCATGCGACCGCTGCGCCCGCGCGTGGAGGCCCTGACCACCCGACTCCTGGACGAGTTGATCGCACACGGGCCGCCGGCGGACCTGCACGCCATGGTCGCGGTGCCGCTGCCGATCCTGGTCATCTGCGCGCTGCTCGGCGTTCCGTACCGGGACTGCGAGCGGTTCCGCGCCTGGACGGCCGATGCCGCCGACGTCGGCGATCCCGCGCGCTCGCAGCGCGGACTGGCCGAACTCTACGGGTATGGGCACGAGTTGGTCGCGCGCAAGCGGGTCGAGCCGGGCGACGACGTGATCTCGCGGCTGTGCGCGGCCGAGGGTGTCTCCGACGACGAGATCGCCGGGTTGTCGATGGCGCTGCTGTTCGCAGGGCAGGAGACCACGGTGGTCCAGATCGGGATGGGTGTGCTGCTGTTGCTGGGCAACCCGGACCAGTGGCGGGCACTGGTGCACGACCCCGGGCTGGTCGCCGGCACGGTCGAGGAGATCCTGCGCGCCTCGAATACGGGCGGCGGCGGAATCCCCCGCTATGCGCGCCGGGACCTGGAGATCGACGGTGTCGCCGTCCGGGCGGGCGATCTGGTGTTGCTGGACAACGGCTCCGCCAACCACGACCCCGCCGCCTTCCCGGACCCGGATCGTATGGACATCACCCGCGCGGCCTCGGCGCACGTCACCTTCGGGCACGGCCCGCGCTACTGCCTCGGCGCGCCCCTGGCCCGCATCGAACTGCGCGCGGTGTTCGGCCAACTGGCCGCCCGTCTACCGACGCTGCGATTGGCGGTGGAGCCGGACGCGGTGCGGATGCGTCCGGACGCGGTGACCGGCGGACCGGCCGAACTTCCGGTGCGGTGGTGACATCGAGCGGGGGCGGGCACGTCGCGCCCCGGTGTGCGGCGTCCGCCGCACCGATACCCGAGAAACGGAGTGGGTCATGTCCTGGAGGACTCCGGGTCATCGCAGGTCCCTGCGGCTGTTCCGGGACGGAGCGGGCGCCACACCGGCGCACATGGCGTTCCCGTCGGCGGCGCTGCCCCACCCGGACGGGTGGTTCTGCGTCGGGTTCGGCCACGAGGTCGCCGCGGGTGAGGTGATCACCCGACGGTCCACGGGCGAGGACGTCGTCCTGGCCCGCGGGGCGAGCGGCCGACTCCGCGCGCTGCGCCCGCACTGTCCGCACCTCGGGGCGCACCTGGGCGTGCTGGGCACCGTCTCCGGCGACGACATCGTCTGCGGGTTCCACCGGTTCGTGTTCAGCCTGGACGGGCCCTGCCGGCGCACCGCCTACGGCGGGCCGCCGCCCAGGGCGACGCTCGACACGCTGCCCGTGCGCGAGGTCGGCGGCCTCATCCTCGTCTGGCGGGCCCGCGACGGCTCGCCCCCGACGTGGGAGCCGCCGGTCATCTCGACCTCGGGCTGGCAAACCCCTCGCGGGACGATGTACGAGGTCGCCGGGCACCCGCAGCCGATCACGGAGAACGTCGTCGACTTCGGGCACCTGGAGCACCTGCACGGAGCAACGCTCGCCGCCGCCCCGGACGTGTCCTTCGACGGCCGGGAGTGCGGCGGACGTTTCCGGGTCGTGCGAAAGCTCCCGCGTATCGGGGAGGTCTCGGCGGAATACACCTTCCGGGTGTACGGCCTCGGTCTGACCGTCATCGAATGTGCCCTGTCGGACCACGTCACGACCAGGTTCTTCGCCCTCCCCAATCCCGTCGACCCCTGGCGGGTCCGGTTCGGGTTCGCGGCCACGGCGAAGGTCGCACCCGGCGGTCGAGTACCGAGGATGTGGTCGAAACCGGCAAGTGCTCTGGCCGGGCGCCTGGTTCGGGACGTCTTTTATGCCATCCACGCCCACGGCGGTTCCATGGATCTGCCGGTGTGGCACTACCAGAAGTATCGCGAGACCCCACGCCTGGCGACCGGCGACGGGCCCATCGGCCGCTATCGCAAGTGGGCCGAACAGTTCTACTCCACCCCACCGACGACCACCACGGGAGATTGCCATGCCGTTTGCGACGTGCGTCAGCGTCAAGGACACAGCGGCCAGCATTGAGTTCTACAAGAAGCTCGGATTCGACGTGGACTCGGCCGTCTCGCGCCCCGGCGACGACATCCACATGCTGCTCTACCAGGGTGATTTCTGCGGGCTGTTGTACAGCAACGCCGACCTGGGGAACTGGCTCCCCGAACTCGCGGACACCCCGATCGGCCTGGCCGGCATGCTGTACATGGGTGTCGAGGACTTCGACGGATTCCACGATCATGTCGTCCGCCACACCACGGTGATCAAGGGTCCGCTCACCGACGACATCGGGCAACGCGTCTTCTACTTCCGCGACATCGACGGCTACGTCATCGGCGTCCACGACAACGCGGCCCTGCGCGCGAGCGAGTTGGGGAAGTACACGTCGGCGCGGCGCCCGGTCGGAGCACCGCGAGGGTGACGGCCGGGCGCGCGGCCTCGGGTCAGAGGAGGCAGGCCATCAGGCTGCGCGCCTCGACGTTGACGTAGTAGCCGAGGCGCATGAGTCGGTTGAGCAACCCCAGGGACATCCAGCGGTAGTTCGTCGGTGCCTCGATCACCTGGTCGTCCGGGACCCGGACGACCAGGTGCCTGGTGTCGGCGTGCCTGAAGCGTCCGCCGTCCTCGGACTGCACGGCGTCCACGACCACCCACGACCGGTCGCAGTGCAACACCTCGGCCAGCGGCGGCAGATCCCGCGGGCCGCGGTAGCTGCCCGGTGTCAGCTGCACCGTCGCGGCGAGTTCGACCCGGTCGGTGGCGCCCGGTTGGGCCATCGCCTGGACCAGGAACATCAGGGTGCCCCGATGGCGCCGGCAGACGAAGCAGACGACGTTGCCCGGGTTGGGCTGCAACATCGGCTGTGTCCAGGTGCCCACTTCCCGACTGGTCGCTCCGACCGACAGGCCGACGATGCGGAAGTAGCGTCCCTCGTGGTGTCGGATGCCCTGTTCGTCGCAGATCCATCCGGCCATCCGGGGCAGGTCGACGCGCTTGACGTCGAGGCTGAAGGTGGCCTTCTGGTCGATGAGCCAGGTCATCGCCGAGGCCAGCGCGGCATCCGAGGCCCCGCTGCGGTGTGATCGCACGATCTCGCCATGGAATCCCCCGGGTTCGTGTCCGACGACCGCCGGCTGTTCGGGCGTCGCGTAGGTGATGGACGACAACACGGTCCGGGCGTTCATGTTCACCCGGTCGCCCTGGGCGAGCAGGTCCCGGAGCTGGCCCAGGGTCAGCCAGGTGAAGTCGGCCACGACCGGGACCTCTTCGTGTTCGGGCACCTCGACGATCATGTTGCGGTTTCGCTTGTGGAGGTACCACGAGGAGTGTTCGGAAAGGAGTTGGTCGAACACGACGGTGCGCGCGCCGGGGTCGAGGAAGTAGTCGAGGTAGGGGGTGGATCGACCCCCGTGCACCCGCTGGTAGTTGCTGGGTGTGGCCTGCACGGTGGCGCAGTACTGGACCAGGGCGCTGTTTCCCGGCTCCATCTTCGCCTGCATCAGGAAGTGGTGGACGCCGTTGATGCGCTTGACCAGGATGCCCAGGACGCCGATCTCCGGCTGCACGATGATCGGCTGGTACCACTGCGGTGTCGGGCCGAAGTTCGTCCGGACGCAAAGCCCCTCGATGGCGAAGAAGCGGCCCGAGGAGTGGCTGATCCGGTCGCCGAGGTGCCAGTTCGTGAGCGAGCCCAGCGGGACCTCGTCCGTGCGGAACGTGGACGCGGCCTCGCGCTCCTTGAGAAACGCCTCCGGGTCCGGGGTCAGCGGCGTCTGAAGGGTTCGCGCCGAGGAGAGGAAGTCCTCGGCGCCGCGGATCAGAATCGACATTCCACTCGCCCTTCGCGCGGCGTGCCCACAAAAATCGTGCTCACGACAACTCCCCACCGGCGTCGACCCGTAGCTCGCGCGCCATCTTCTCGATGCCGGTGTCCGGGTCCAACGGCGCGAAGTCGACGAGCGATCGCAGCAGGGAGGTGTCCACCACCAGGCTGCCGAGGTCGGTGCGGCAGCTCGGTCCCCGCGTGATCGTGATGGCTTTCTTCAGCACGGTGGCGACCCGGTCGACGACCTGGGTCACCGAATAGCCGACCCCGGAGCCGACGTTGACGGTCGCGGGCGGGCTCGTCGGCAACGAGAGCAGATCGAGGGTCGCGCGCACGAAGTCGTCCACGTACACGAAGTCCCGCCGCTGTGCTCCGCTTCCGTGCAGCCGGAACGGCTCACCCGACAGCGCGCAGCGGAAGGCCGCCGACACCACGCCCTGCCCGCGTGCGGCGGGCAGGAGTCGGCCGTAGACGTTGGAGCAGCGCAGGGCGGTACCGGCCAGCCCGTGCACCCTTCGGTAGAACTCGAGGTAGTGCTCGCCCGTCAGGCGCGACATGCCGTACGGGGAGGTGGGCTCCGCGGGATGCGTCTCGGTCCGCAGTCCCGGCTCGGGCCCCGGCGCGTAGACGCCGCCGGCGGAGGAGAGGAACACGATCCGGGTGTCGGGGCTGTGGGTGCGCACCGCCTCGCAGACGTTGATCAGCAGCGACAACGTGTCCACGGCGTCGGCGGCCGGCGCGTGCGCCGACGGTACCGGGAATCGGCCACCGGCGGCGATGACGACGACGTCGGTGTCCGGGCCCAGCACGGACGGTAGTTCGGCGGCTCCGTCGCCCGGGACGAGGCGCGGCCTTCCGGTGGACGCGACCCGCTCGCGCAGCGCGTACGGATCGGATCGGCCGATGACGGTCACGTCCCAGCCGCGGCGTTCGGCGCCGATGGCGAGGGCGGTGCCCAGAAATCCGGCCCCGACGATGGCGGCTCTCATCATGGACGTCCTCCGCATCTCCGGGTAACTGCTTTCGCCGGTGGGCACGTACGGTCCGTGGGTGGGGCAACCCGCGCTGAATGGCGGACTATCGCCGCACCGACGACGGCAACTCGACTGGTCTGCACCATCCTTGTGGGGCGCGCGGGGTCCCGGGATCCGGACTGCGGATGCGTGACCCATACGGAGTAATCGCGGCGTGGATTTGAACTCGTTCGGCCCAACGGTGCGTGCAATCGGCGAGGAACCGCGTGAGGCTGGAGCCCGGTTCGGGGGGATGGCTGGCTCACAAGACGGAGATGCGCATGCGCGTCGTGTTCGCGACTCTGCCCGTGAAAGCGCATCTGAATACGGTGATTCCGCTCGCGTGGGCCCTGCAGAGCGCCGGCCACGAGGTGGTGCTGACCGCCGACTGGGGCCCAGAGCGGGACTCGACGCGGTACATCGAGGCGGCCGGCCTGAACGCCGTGCCCCTGGGCGGCGAAGGCGACGTGTCCCCGGTTCGCCCGGGTGAGCACAATCAATCCGACTTCCTGGCCATGGACCCGGACGAGCGGGACGAGGGTCGGTGGGACGGCTTCCGTGCGGCTGTGCGCTTCATGTACCGGCAGGTGTACGCGCCGGATTCCGAAGTGGGCGCACAAAGCGGCCTGTTGCGGCACCTGGTCGCGTTCACCGACTCCTGGCGGCCGGATCTCCTGCTCTGGGACGCGCTCGTGTTCCCCGCTCCGGTGGCCGCGCGGCTCTGCGGCGCCGCGCATGCCCGGATCGTCTGGGGCATGGACACGATCGGCATGCTCCGGGACCGGATCCGCACGGACCTGGACGAGCGACGCGCCGCCTCGGCGGGGGACATCGAGGATCCGTGCGCCGAGTGGTTGCGGCCGCTGCTCGATCCGTACGGCCTGGACTTCACCGAGGATTCCCTGCTGGGCCAGTGGTCCGTCGATCTGTGCCGCCCCCATCCGTACCGCGCCCACGGCACGACCGTGCCGATGCGCCGGATCCCCTTCGGCGGAGCGGCCGAACTCTCCCCGTGGCTGCGGGAGAAGCCGGCGCGGCCCAGGGTGGTGCTCACGCTCGGGATGACCAGGGAGGAGATCCACCGGCGCACACTGGCGTTTCCGCTGCGGGACTTCCTCGACGCGGCGGCGGAATTGCACGTGGATCTGCTGACCACGATGACGGCCGACCGCATGTCCGCTCTCGGCCCGCTTCCGGAGAATGTGCGGCCCATCGGCTATGTGCCGTTCGGCCCGCTCCTGCCGAGCTGTTCGGCGATCGTGCACAACGGCGGCCGGGGGACCTTCTCCGCGGCCGCCGGCTTCCGGGTGCCGCAGGTGATCGTTCCGCAGCCGATGTGGGACGAGATGGTCACCGCGCGTCAGGTGGCCGGCTACGGGGCGGGGCTCGCGCTGGACCCGGCGGGACTGGCGGGGGCGACCGTGTACGAGGCGCTGGTTCGGGTGCTCGACGATCCGGGCTTTCGAGCCGGCGCACACCGCCTGTACGTCGACACGATGTCCGACCCCGCGCCGACGGACTGCGTTTCCCGACTGGAGCAACTGACCACCCTTCATCGCGCCTGAGGAATCGGCCTTTTCATGCCTTTCACGAGCGACGACGAGCACCGTCCGTACTACCTCGTCTGCGCGGCGGGAATTCCCAACTACGGCGACGAACTCATCGCGATCACCTGGCTGCGGCATCTGGCCCGGGTGGCTCCCGATGTCGACGTGGTCGTGGACTGCCTCTATCCCGAGGTGGCCGTCGGGCACATGGGCGGCGTGCATCCGCGAGCACGTTTCACCAGCGTGCTGTGGCGGTTGTGCCTGCGCCACTGGCCCGGCGACGACCCGGCGGCGACCTGCGCGGGCGTGGCGGGTGCGGTGCGCGATCCGGCCTCGGTGCCCGAACTGGCGGACGAGATCCGGGCATTGCGCGGAGCGGCGGTGGTGCACCTGGTCGGCGGCGGCTTCCTCAACGGCATCTGGCCGGTGTTCGTCGGGTTGTTGGCGGGCATGGCCGTCGCCGCCGACACGGGCGGCGCGCGGACGGCGATGACCGGGCAGGGGTTGTGGCCGCCGGTCGACGCCGCCGGGCCGACCCGGTCGCTGATCGCACGGTTCGACGTGGTCGACGTACGGGACGCGGCCTCCGCCGAGTTCGTCGGGCTCGCGGCGTCCGTCGACCACTGCGACGACGTGTTCCTCGGATTCGGCCCGCACCTGCTGCGTGCGGACGAGGGGGTGCCGGAGGTCATGGTGAGCGTGCAGTCGCTTCTGGCCGCGAACGAGGGGGCGGCCGAGGCGACGGTCCGTTTCGTGGCCGAGGTGCTGCGCGCGTGGCGGGTGACGGACGTGGGCCTGCTGGAGTGCTCTCCCGACAAGGATCGGGACGTACTTGCCATTGCCGAGACGCTGCTGCCCGGTGCCCGCCGATACTCGCTCCGCGACGTCCTGGCCCACGGTCTGCCCGCACGCGCCGGCCAGTGCTGGATCAGTACCCGCTTCCATCCGCACATGGTGGCCGGCGCGGCCGGCGCGCACGGCGCGGCCCTGGTGGTGCGAGACGACTACTACGACATCAAACATCGTTCGCTGATCGACTCCGGCTCCGCCTGGCGGCTGATCCGACCGCCGGAGATTCCCGAACGCCCCACCACCGGTGGGTACGCCGTCGAGCGGTTGGCCGAACTGCGCACCGCCAAACTGGCCGTGGCCGAGCGCATCTACGGGCGTGGTTCCGCGTGAGAGGGATGGAACTGCTGCTGATCGGGCTGTCGAGGTTCGCCCGGCGTCGGGTGTTGCCCGCCGCCGCGTCGATGCCCGAGATCACCACGGTCGACATCGCCAGCCGGCACGCCACGCCGGACGACGTGGCCGAAGTCCCGAAGCTGGGCCGGCTCCACGGCGACTGGCGCGGCGCGTTGGCCACGTGCGCACCGGGCCTGGCGTATGTGTCACTGGTCAACAACGAGCACGCCGTCGCGGTCCGGGAGGCGCTGGGGCTGGGGTGGCATGTGGTGGTCGACAAGCCGGCCCTGTGCAACGCGCGGGTGGCGACCGAGATGGTGGAACTGGCGAGGTCGTCGTCCCTCGTGCTCGCCGAGGCGACGTGTTATTCGTTCCACCCGATGTTCCCCGTCGTCCGGGAGTCGGCCGCCGATGCCACCAAGGTGGTGGCCGTCTTCACCCCGCCGGTGCCGGCGGGGGATTTCCGCCATGATCGGGGGCGCGGCGGCGGTGCGCTTTTCGACACCGGTCCCTATCTCGCGTCGTTGGGACGGGTGTTGTGGGATCTGGAGCCGGAGGAGGTCTGCGTGATGGTGGCCGACCGCACGGCGGACGGCCTCGACCTCTCGTACAGCGCACTGGCCCGGTACGCCGAAGGAAGGACCGTCGTCGGCCACTTCGGCTTCACCAACACCTACCACAACGCGCTGCGACTACTGGGCGGACACGAAGTCGTGGATGTCGAGCGTCCGTTCTCCATGCCACCGGAGAACGAGGCGAGGGTGACGATCCGCAGGGACAACAAGGAGCGTATTCACCGGATCGCCCCCGCCGACAGCATGAGGCTCTTCCTGAACCGGGTGGTCGATGCCGCGTACACCGGCTCCCGGGAGTTCGACGAGCCACTGCTCGGCGACGCTCGCACGCTCGACCGCCTGATCCGGGCCGCGAACGGCAACTGACCGTGTCGGTCCGGCGGTTCCGTGCCGCCACCGAGGTCGGGTTTCGCCCGGTTCCGGCGCCGAACCGGAAGGAGACCCCGCGACTTGTCCCCGTCGGGAACCGTCCCTCGGGCGCCGACGTCACATCACCATGGCCGAGTCGAATGCACGACCACCCGCCACCATCCGGACGATCCTCGTCATCGCCGCCGGACTGATCGCCGTCGCCTGTATCGGAGTCGCACTGTGGCTCATGTACGCGGATGACGGCGAGGAAAAGAACGCGAAGGGAAAGCCCCGCTCCGTGTCCGACACACCGGTCGGCGCACCGGGCACCGCCCCCGTCACCTCGCCCGCCGCCACCCTTGCCGTGTCCCCCGCCGAGACGGCGATCCCGCCGAGCACGACGCCGCCGCGTGCCACGCCCACGAGCACCCGAACCCCCGCCCTCCCCGTCGACGGACGCGTCGACACGCGCACCATCTCCTTCGCCGAGGCACGCGGTCTGCCCAAGGTGTTCGCCGTCGCCGAATCGGCGGCACAGGACGCGGACGTGCTGGCGGGCGTATTCGCCGGCAGCCCGAACAAGCGCCCGGCGGAACCCACCCCCGCAACGGACTTCGCCCGCAACGTCGTGGTCACCGTGACCGTCGACGCGGGCTGCCTCGACCCCGAGGGCGCCCGCCTGTTCGCGACCGGGAACCGGCTCCGACTCGACGTACGCCTCCCCGATCGCAGCGCACCGCCGGAATGCCTCGCCCCGTACATCCGGCTGGCCCGCTTCGAGGTGCCACGCGCGTCACTGCCACAGCGTCCGGTCCTGGACGGCAGGTCACCCGCAACACCGAACGCGAACTCCCGCCCCTGACCCGAATCGCGCCCGGGCGCGACGGCGCCCGACGTGCCGCTCGTCGTGCCATGCCCGGGCTACGAACGCGTCGGACCGCGGTTCCCGGCCACCCACCCGAGCACCGACTGGCGAATCGCGGGTCGCCCTCAGCGGGCCGGATCGAGCGCTCGCCGCAGGTCGGCGACGTACGTTTCGGGCTGTTCCCAGGCTGCGAAGTGGCCTCCGACGGGGTGCTCCACGTATTCGCGGATGTCCAGGAACACCTCGGCGTAGCTGCGGGGTTCCGGCTTGAGGTCGTGCGCGAACACGGACAGCACGGTCGGTGTGTCGATGCGGTCGGGCAGGGTGACCGGTTCGGCGTAGGTGGCGAAAGAGGTGCCGATCGTACCGGTGGCCCAGTAGGCGGTGACCCAGGTGAGCAATTCGTCCGGGGTGAACGCCGCCTTGTCGGACCAGGATTCCAGTTTTTCGACGATCCACGCGGCGAGGCCGGCCGGCGAGTCGCCGAGGGCTGCGGCAAGCGTGTTCGGCCGCGTCGACTGCTCGGCGATGTATCCGCCTTCGAGCCGGAACCACTGCGCGGTCCGGCGGAGGTAGTCGGCCGCGTCGGGCGCGAGCTTCGCCGGGTCGGCGCTGAGCGCGTGCTGCGGGGCGATGTTCGTCAGGTGCAACGCGGCCACCCGGTCGGGGTGTTCGGCCGCGAGGAGTTCCGCGATGGTGCCGCCCACGTCGCCGCCGGACACGGTGTAGCGGGCGTGGCCGAGTGCGTCGAGCGCGTCCGCGACGATGCCGGCGATCGTATTGGCCGACATGCCCGGCGTGGTGAGCGGTGGAGCGAACGGGAAGCCGGGCAGCGCGGGAACCACCACGTGCAGGTCCGCGAGCAGCGGCAGGACCCGCTCGAACCGCAACACCGAGTCCGGCCAGCCGTGCAGCAACACGACCACGGGGGCGCCGGGATTCGCGGACCGCTGGTGGATGACCCGCAGGTCGGCGTCACCCGCGCGCACCGTCACCCACGGGAGTTCGGCGATCCGGCGCTCGTGCGCGTCCCAGTCGTATGCGTTCGCCCAGTGTTCGAGCAGTTCGTCGAGGCGGGTACCGCCGAGGCCGCGCGTGGCGTCGTCGTGCCAGGGGGTCGTCACGCGTCGCGTGCGCCGGATTCGCTCTCGCAGTTCGTCCATCATGTGTACGAGCATACACATGATGTATATACTCATACACATGACGTCTCGTGATGCGACCGCGACCAGGCAGCGGATCCTGGAACACGCCCAACGCCAGTTCGCCCGGCACGGGTACACAACGGTCACCGTCAAGGGTGTGGCCGATGCCGCCGGCGTGTCGCCCAACCTCATCACGCGCTACTTCGGCGGCAAGGACGGCCTGTTCCTGGCGGCGACCCGGGTCGAATTGCCGGTCGAGCACTCGGTCGAGGGCGACCGCGCCACGCTCGGTCCGCGCCTCGCGGCGAGCATCGTGCAACGATGGTTCGGTACATCCGGGGAGGATCCGCTGCTCGTCCTGCACCGCGCGTCCGGCGAACGCCCGGAGGCGGCGGAGGCGTTGGCCGCCTTCCTCGACAGGAACTCCCTGGAACCCCTGCACCGCTACCTGCGCGACACCGGACTGCCCGACGCGGAGGCCCGCGACCGGGCCGCGGCCATCGACGCCTTCGTCCTGGGCGTTTCCGCTCGCCGCCGCCTCCTGCGCTCCGAACCGGGCGACCCGGCCGCCCTTCAAGCCTGGCTGGCCACCACCATCCAACGCCTCGCCGACGGGTGAGATCTTGTTGATATCTCAAGTCGCCGTTATTGTGATCTTACTTGGGTCGCGTCGATCGGCTCCGTCGGCAACGCACCCGCGCGCCCGCGCGCCTCTCACCATCGTGCTCACCACGGCCGCCGGATGGAGCGGCTCGACGGGAGATTGTCGTGACCACCGCACTGATCATCGGTGACCTCCAACAGGGCATCACCGGCGGTTATCCCTTCGCCAGGCAAGTCCTGCCCCCGCTCACCGAGTTGCTGCCGCGGGCCCGTTCCGCCGATGCTCTCGTGGTGTTCGTGCACTTCGCGTTCCGCGGCAACGGGGCCGATCTCCTCCCGGACAACGCGCTGTACCGGACGTTCTACGAGGCCGGGGACACCTTCCACGAGGGCACCGCCGGCACCGAGATCGCCCTGCCGGTCGCCGAGGAGGACGTCGTCGTGCTCAAGCGCCGCACGAGCGCGTTCGCCGGCACGGACCTCGACCTCGTCCTGCGGGCCCGCGGCGTCGACACGATCGCGATCGCCGGCGTGGCCACCGGCGCCATGGTCGCGGCCACCGCCTACGACGGAGCCGATCGCGGATACCGGGTGACCGTGCTGCGCGACGGCTGCGCCGACGGTGATCCGGCCGTCCACGACTTCTTCATGGACGCCGTCTTCCCCGGTCGCGGCTTCACGGTGACGTCCTGCGCCGACTGGCACCCGAAACCGGCCTGAACCCTCGGCCACGCGGGGCCGGTCGTCGAGTCCTAGAGGAGCGGCAGTGGTGACGTGGGCATCTCGATCGGCGCCCTGTTGACGGAGGCGCTTCGGGCCAGGACCCGGAGCACGTCGCGGTGTACGCGCTCGCATCGGCTGCGCATCGCCCCGTGGGTGGCGGCCACGTCCCGCGCGCGCAACCCTTCGAAGACGGCCGCCAGTTCTCCGGGCGGGCTCGCGGCGTCGGGGGCGATCAGCGCGGCCATCCGCAGGACGCGTTCCAGTTCGTCGAGTACGTCGACAATCGCCTTGGCCAGCCGGGTGTTGCCGCCGGAGTTGGCGATGATGGCCTCGAATTCGATCGAGGCCCGCAGTGCCTCCTCCTGTCCCACCCGGCCCGCCGCGAGCGCGAAATGCACCTGGGCCAATACTTCGAGCCGCTCCAGTGCGGGCCCGTCGACACCTCGGCGCGCCGCCTCGGACGCGGCTTCGCCGGACAGCAGCGTGCGCAATCCGCAGAGGTCGTCGGTGTCCTGGAGGGTGATGGGCCTGACGACGTAACCCGCGCGCGGCAGGGCGGCCACGAGCCCATCGCGCCGCAATCGGGCCAACGCCTCGCGCACCGGTGTCTTGCTGATGTCCCACTGCCGCGCGAGCGAGGTCTCGGTGAAGCTGCTACCGGGCGACAGCGTCAGATCGATGAGCTGGCGTCTGATCGCCCGGTAGGCCTGGTTCGTGCGATCGAGGCCGGAATCTTCCGCGCCGACCAACAGCAATGCGGGGATATGCGGCATTCCCGTGATCACCGAATCGCCCTCACGAGTATCTTTACGCACTCCGTCAGCATACCACCGGACCGAATTGATACGGCAGTTACTTCCCGCCGCGTGATCTCCGGCATATGGATAAAGGAATCCCGCCGGTATTCCGACAGGGCAATGAGCCGGCGGATTCGTCAGGTATCCATCGCGGCTCGTTCGGCCGCACTGCGCAGCACACAGAATTCGTTTCCCTCGGGATCGGCGAGGATCACCCAGCCCGAGCCGTCCGGATTCCGGTGGTCGGCGAACAGCGTTGCGCCCAGGCCGAGCAGTCGCTCCACCTCGTCGTCGCGCGACGTCTCGGGGCGCAGACACAGATGCACCCGGTTCTTGACCGTCTTGGCCTCGGACACCTGGTTGAAGTACAACACCGGCCCGTCGGCGAGTTGCACCTCGGTTTCCCGCGCACCCGGTTTGTCCTCCGGATGCAGCGGACGCCCCGTCACCCCGCTCCAGAACCGGGCCAACTCGTAGGCATCCGCACAGTCGATCGCCACATTCTGCAATACCGAGACCATGGGCGTGATTCTTCCCGATCCCGGCGCCGAACGCCCGGGTAGGCAGTAGTCGATCAGTGGTGTTTCGGCTCACCCTCGGAGGATCGTGTGTCGGACGGGACGCAGCTCTACCGCAGCACCGGGGTCGCCCTGCTCCGGGCGGCGGTGACGCCGCTCGGCGAGATCCCCACCCGGTGGCCCGATCCGGACGAAGTACCCGACTGCGTGGCGTGGTTGCGGCAAACGTGGTCGCGGCCCGGGCTCGCCGCCGGCATCACCGCGGCCGGCCCGACGCTCGCGCGCCGGGTCGAGGCGCTGATCGCCGGCACCGACGGCGGTGACCCCAAGCGGGTGCGCCGGGCGACCGCCGCCGTGGTCCGCTATGTGCTGCGCAGCGCCGGACGCCCCACGCCCTTCGGCCTGTTCGCCGGTGTCGCACCGTTGACCGTGGGCTCGCACACCCGGGTCGACTGGGGGGCCGAGCATCGGCCGATGGCCCGGGTCGACACCGAATGGCTCGCCGACCTCGTCGACCGATTGGAGGCGTGCCCGCAGCTGTTGGCCCGCGTGGACGTGGTCTTCAGCCGGCCGGTCACCGAACGGGGCGACCGGTTGGAGCTGGCGAACGGCCCGTTCCGGGTGAGCGTGCGTCGTACGCGGGCCGTGCTCGCGGCGCGGGAGGCGGCGGCTTCACCGGTGCGTTTCGGCACGCTCGTCGATGCCGTGGCCGAGGCGTTTCCCCGGGTCGACCGCGCCCGGATCGAGGCCCTGTCGGCCGATCTCGTGCGGCGCGGCTTCCTGATCAGCGCGTTGCGCGCGCCGATGACCGTCACCGACCCGCTCGCGCGACTCGTGGACGAACTCCGGCGGGTGCACGCGGACACGGTGCCCGCGGTCGCCCCACTGGTGGCCGGACTGCGCCTGGTGGCCGAGGGTGTGCGCGGACACAACGAGGCGTCACTCGCCGACCGTGCCGCGCTGCGGGCCGATCTGGGTGCGCGGATGCGGACGTTGTCCGATGCGGGCCGTACCGCGCTCGGCGTGGACACGCGGCTCGACTGCCGGGTCGCCGTTCCCCATGCGGTGGCGTGGGAGATGGAGCGGGCCGCGAGCGCGTTGTTGCGTACGACGCGTCGGCCGGCGGGCGAGTCCGCGTGGCGGGCCTACCATGCCGCGTTCGTCGACCGGTACGGCGTCGGGGCGGCGGTGCCCCTGGCCGACGTCGTCGACCCGGACACCGGGCTCGGCTATCCCGCCGGATATCCCACCGCCACGGAGGTCGCGCCGGCGGAGACGGCGACGCCGCGCGACGACCGTCTGCTCGCGATGGCGTGGGAGGCCATGGCGGACGGGGTCGGCGTCGGCGAGGTCGTGTTGACCGACGCGGACATTCGTACGCTGGCCGACGGCACGGGCTTCGACGAGCGGCGCACACCTCCGCACCTCGAACTGTCCGCGCGCGTACACGCGCACAGCGTCCGGGCTTTGGATCGTGGGGAGTTCACCCTCGTGGTCGCGCCGGCGGGCGCGGCCGGGACGATCACCTCGCGGTTCACCCCGACGGCGACCGGTTCGGGCCTGGAGGACGTGTACCGCACGCTGCCGCCCACGACGGAGGGCGCGTTGCGGGCGCAGTTGGCCACGCCGCCGCTGTACGCCCATGCGCAGAACGTCGGCCGTGTCCCCGGCTATCTGCCCCACGTGCTGTCCCTGGGCGAACACCGTGGCCCCGACGACTCGCACATCGCGGTGGATGTGCGGGACTTGGCCGTGCTGGCCACCTCGACCGGCCTGCACCTGGTCGACCGCTCACGGCATGTCGTCGTGGAGCCACAGGTGTTCCATGCGCTCGCCCTGCACCGACAGGTGTCACCGCTCGCTCGATTCGTCGCCCGGCTGCCGCGTGCGTTGGGGGCCCAGTGGTACGAGTTCGACTGGGGGCCGCGGGCACAACTTCTGCCCTGGCTACCGAGGGTGCGCTACGGGCGCTCGGTGCTCTCCCCCGCGCGATGGCGGCTGACCGGGGACGACCTGCCGGCCGCGAGCGCCGACGGGAACTCGTGGCGACTCGCCCTGAGGGTCTGGCGCACCCGCTGGAAGTGCCCGGACACCGTCGAGTTGCGCGACGCCACCGACCGCACCCTGCGCCTGTCCCTGGACGAGCCCGCGCACGCCGAGCTGTTGCGCGGCCACCTGGCCAAACGCGGACACGCGATCGTGCACGAGGCCGCGTCCGCCGCCGAGTTCGGGTGGATCGGCGGTCATGTCCACGAGATCGCCCTCCCCTTGGCCGCCCGCCGACCGCCCGCGCCCTCACCGTTGATCGGCCTGCCGGGGCGCGCGGCCGATCCGGTGTGCGGCGCGGCGCCCGGATCGGCGAGCGAGGAGTGGGTGTACGCGAAGATCCACGCGCACCCCGAGCGCTTCGACGAGATCATCGCCCACCGCCTGCCCGAACTCGCGGTCGCCCTGGACCGGGACCGCGCCCGGTGGTTCGTACGCCACCGCGGCACCCACGAGCGGGACCATCTCCGGCTGTACGTCCACACCCCGGACCCGCACGATCGAGCCGCGGTGATGGCGGCGATCGAGCGATGGACCCGGGAGTTGCGCGCCGGGCGGGCCGCGTCGCATCTCGTGCTGGACACCTACCGGCCCGAAGTCGGCCGCTACGGCGCCGGAGCGGCCATGGCGGCGGCCGAGCGGGTCTTCGCGGCCGACTCGCGCACGGTGGCCGCGTGGCTCGCGCACGCGCCCACGATGGACCTCGCGCCCCTCGCGTGGGCCGCGTTGTCGATGGTGGGCATCGCCTGCGCGTTCCACGGCGACCCCGGCGAGGGCATGCGGCGCCTGGCCGCGCAACCGATCGGCGCGGCGCCGCGGGTGGAGCGGGCCATCGCGGACACCGTCCCGGCCCGGATCACCGCAGACGGTGTCCATCCGACGGGTCTGCCGGCGGAGTTGTCCGCGGCCTGGGCGGCCCGCGCACAGGCCCTCGCCGCCTACCGCGAGTTGCTGCCCGCCGATACCGACACCGACGCCATCCTGGACGCGCTCCTGTGCCTGCACCACAACCGCGCCTTGGGCATCGACCCGACCGGGGAACGAACCTGCCGACGCCTCGCCCGCCAGGCCGTCTTGGCCTTCCGGGCCCATCCGGTCGGCCCGTGAGCCGACCGGCGTGTGCGCCTCCGGCGGCCGAGGCGGCCGGCGTCCGGTGGCACAGCGACGAAGTCCCTTTCCCGTCCGGCCCGTCCGGCCCGGGCGCGGTCCGGACGCGCGACGGCCCGGGTCGGTGGATCCGACCCGGGCCGCCTCGTTGGTGTCATGTCGCCCGACTACTTGGGGACGTTCCAGAGTTGCCCCTTGCCCGCGTTGGCGGAATGGAGCTGCACCACCGTGCTGTTCGCGGTGCCTCCGCCCTTCACGTCCAAGACCTTGCCGCTCGCCACGTGCACGATGCGGCCCTTGGCGTCGATCCGCCACTTCTGCGCGGCGCTGCCGTTGCAGTCGTACAACGAGATCTTGGTGCCGTCGGCGAACGCGTTGCGCGCGTCGTCCAGGCACTTGCCCATCGAGCGCAGCGTGCCGTCCGAGTACAGGATCCAGGACTGGCCCGGGCCGGTGTTGCAGGTGTAGATCTGGATCTGGGTGCTGTTGGCCGGCTTGCCGCCCTTGACGTCCAGGCACTTCCCGGCGATCCCGGTGATCCTGCCCTGCGGGGGCACCGGAGCGCCGGCCGCGGCGGCCAGCGTGCGGAGCCCCTGGACGTCGAACTGCTGCACGTACTGGCCGGCTCGGGAGTCCGGGTAGGCGTTCAGGAGCGTGCACATGACCGGGTTCTCACCCGAGTCGGTGCCCTTGGCGCACTTCCCGGGCGCGTCGTCGGCGTGTGCCAGACCCAGGGTGTGGCCCAGTTCGTGGCTGACGTGGTTCCGCATGCCGACCTCGCCGAAGCGCGCGGTGGGCTTGCCGTCGGCGGTGAAGAAGGATGTGTTGATGTACGCGTGCCCACTGGTCACCGTGTCCGGGGTGCTGCGCGAGTGGAACCCGCAACTCCACCCCGGCGTCCCGGATCCGTCCATGACGACCTTCCACGGACTGCCGTCGGTGGTCGTCACACACGGGTTCAGGAACGCGCCGATCACGATCTCGCCCTTGGGGCGGACGTAGTCGTGACCGACGGGCTTGGTGTCGACCGTGATCGGCAGCGCCGTCTCGTGCTGGATCTCGGCGGCGGAGCGTTTGACGTACGGCGCCAGCCAGTCGACCGACTTCTGATCGTAGAACTTGATCGTGTAGCCGGTCGACAGCAGCTTCGCCGCGCCGGCGGACTTCCACCCGAGCCCGGACGGCGCGGCCGCTGCGGCGGCGACGGCCGTACGCTGCCGGGCGGGAGCGAGCGGCGGAATCGTCATCCGGCCATTGACGAACGTGGTGCCGTCGACATCCGACCAGCCGGAGTCGGGCGCCTCGACCCCGTCCAGCGCCTGCTGAACCGGCACCGGATCCGGTTGGGCATCGCCGTCCTGGTCGCCGAACGCCGCGCCCGAAAGTTGCAATCCACCGACGATCGCGGCGGTCGCCGCGAATGCGGCGACCAACGATATTCGGCGCTTCCCCGTGACTTTCAAATCCCGTAACCCTTCGTTCAAGGCCGTGAACGCACCTTTCGGCACCGGCCGAAAAACACCGTACAGGTCACCGGTCGCAACAAATTTCGCCCCCGCCACCGCCGCGCAACCCGACCCCACTTCGCGCAATCGGGACAGGGATCGGAACGCGAGGACGGGTCGATCGGAGAAGTCCTCGTACATGTCCTCATCTGGCGTCGATCACACATCGACTTCGGTTGATGGGGTTCAGAGGTCAGAGCACGAACGGATACGCCGGCGCCGGCCCGTCCTCCGCGTCCCGGTACGGTGCCGGCCGGCCGAGGGCCGGTCCGAGTGTCGTGGTGCCCGGGGTCGCCCGGTCGCGCAGGCCGGTGCGGTAGGCGTCCATCGCGGCTTCGGTGCGGCCCATGCGGCGCAGCAGGTCGCCCAGGAGCATGCACAGGTCGGCCAAGTCCCCCGCCGCGCCGCTGCGTTCGAGGAAGCCGAGCGCGCCGACGTAGTGCTCCTCGGCGCGTTCGGGCTCGCCCCGCTCCTCGGCCATCAGACCGAGCAGCCGATGGGCGCCCGCCGCGTGCACCGCGCCTCGGGTGTCGTCGAGATCGAGCACGCCCGCCAACAGCTCCCGCGCCTCCTCGTGCCGGCCGAGGCGGCGCAGTACGTCGGCCAGTTCCACCTCGACCTGGGCGGTGAACAGTCGGGCGTGCCGGGCCGCGAGCATCTCGCGCGCGGTGCGCAGTTCGGTCTCGGCGGCGTCGAGCGCGTCGTGCTGGGCGTGGACGTAGCCGCGCATCCAGTGGCAGTGGGCGAGTTCGGTGCGCAGCTGCAGCTGCCGGTACAGCTCCTGCGCCTTGGCCAGCGAGGCGTCCGCGTCGGCGATGCGGCCCTCCGCGAGCAGCGTACGGGCGACGCTGCGATGCATCCCGGCCACCAGGGCGGGATCGGAGACCCGCGGCGCCAGCGCGAGGGCGACCTCGGCGGCGTGCGCGGCGCGGACGTACGCCCCCATGTCCATGTAGGGCGCGATGGACGCGGCGTGCAGCAGGACGAGCGCGTCGGGGTCGTGCAGGTCGTCGGCGGCTAGTTCGGCCAAGGCGGTCTCCAACACGTAGCACGCGTAGCGCAGTTCGCCGGCCAGGAAGTGGGCCACGGCCCGGCCGCGGATGGCGCGGGCCCGGCGGGGCGCGGGTTCGCCGGCGAGTTGCCGCTCGGCCGCCTCGAAGTGGGCGCGCGCCCGAGCCGGCTCCCCGGTCACCAGCGCGCACTCGCCCAGTCCGATCCGGGCGGTGGCCTGCTCGGCCGGCAGCGCCAGCCGCTCGGCCTCGGCGAGCAGTTCCCCGTAGCGCCGGGCGGCCTGCTCCGGGGTGCCGATGGCGAGCAGGCGCTGCGCGTCGGTGAGCGCGAGGCGCAGTTCCGTGGCGAGGTGGGCGGGGTGACCCGTGGTCAGCTCCTCGTACGTGGTGCCGAGTTGCCCCGCGAGGAAGCGCAGGGCGGCCTCCGAGGGACGGGCCTTGCCCGATTCCAGGGTGGAGATGTGGGCCGCGGTGTACCTCGGCTCGGCGAGCTGACGTTGCGTCAATCCCAGTTGGTTGCGCATGCGTTGGATGCGCCTTCCGATCTCGGCCGGCTCGTCCATCGAGTACCCCCTGCGGTTGTTCCTCGCCCCGAGGCATTGTGCTGCAACGCCCCGACGTTTAGCTTAAGTTCGGACTTGGATTCACTGAAGTCCGGATCTATCTCCCCTCGCGTGCCAAGGAGAATCCCTTGCGCAGATCGAGTACATCGCTTCGCGGATCCGTGATGGCGGCCGTCGCGGCCGTCGCTTTCGTGTGCACCGTCGTCACCGCGCCGGGTACGGCCGCCGGTGCCGCCGCGGGCACACCGACCACCGACCGCGTCCAAGTCGAGATCCCGGGCCCCGAATCCGCGGGACCCACCGCGCTCCCGCGACCACACACCGAGGCGGGCTCCGGGTACACCTGGGTCTCCCGGCGCGGCGGGGAGGGCTCGCCACCGGGCGTTCTCTCCCCCGAAACCGCCCCGGGCGACGGCGCGGTCACCAAGGTCGTCGACAACGGCCCCACCGCGAACCGCCTCGACATCGTCTTCGTCGGCGACGGCTACACCGCGGGCGAACTGGCGCGGTTCCACACGGACGTCAGGGAGCGCTGGGCGGAGATCGTGGCCGTCGAGCCTTACACCACCTACGCCGGCCTCTTCAACGTCTGGGCGGTGGACGCGGTCTCCCGCCAGTCCGGGGTGTCCGGCGATCCGTCCCGGGACGTGGTGCGGGACACGGCGCTCGGATCCTACTTCTGGTGCGAGAACACCGAACGGCTGCTGTGCGTCGACGAGGCCAAGGTCGACTCGTACGTCGACAACGCCCCCGCCGTCGACCTGGTGATGGTGCTCGCCAACAGCGCCAAGTACGGCGGGGCCGGCTACAACACGCCCAGCCCGACGCTCGGTTACGAGGGCATCGCCACCTCCTCCGCGCACAACGCCCAGTCGGGCCAGGTCGCCATCCACGAGACGGGGCATTCGCTCGGCAAGCTCGCCGACGAGTACTTCTATCCCGGCGTCCCCGGCTACGAGCACTACACCGGCCCCGAACCGGGCGAGTCCAACATCACCGAACTGTCCGCGGCGCGAATGCGGAGCACCCACGCCAAGTGGTACCGCTGGCTGGGCCAGACCTCACCCGACGGCGGCACGGTCGGCGCGTACACGGGCGGCGGCTACTACGTGACCGGCCTGAACCGGCCGACGGACGGCTCGCTGATGCGCTTCACCGGCAAGCCGTTCAATCTGCCCGGGGTCGAGGCGATGATCGCCGGCTTCCACCGACACGCCTCCGCGGCACACGCCCTCACCCCGACGGCACGGACGTTGCGAGCCGGGGACAGCGCGCGCATCGCCCTGGCCCGGCCCACCGGTCCGGCCGCGCGGCCGCTTCGGGTGCGGTGGTACCTCGACGACAAGCCGCTGAAGCCACCGGCGCGCGAGGACACGATGCAGGTCTCGGAACTGCGCCCGGACCCGCGTCGCCCGGGGCCGCACCGGTTGACCGTGGTGGTCGTCGACCCGACCGACTCGGTCCGTGACCCCGCCATCGCCGAGACCCTGCGGACGAGTCTGACCTGGACCATCCGAGCCTGAGCATCCGGGCCCGGCCATCGGGATCCGACCCGGATCAGCCGGGCCCGACCGCACGAATCACCGGCACAACGACCCCGGCGCGCGCCTCGCGCCGGGGTCGCGCCGTCTCGTCCGGTCCCTCGGGAGCCGATCGCCACGTCGCGGCCGCCGCGCCACGACGGTGGGAGCGGCGTTGTATCCGCTTCGCTTCCTGTGCCTCGGATAATGTTTGCCGTACCGAGGTCGGAACCTGTCGGACGATCCTCGTGCCCGTCCGGGAGGGAAAAACCGCGATGCCGACCACTCGCCACGAGGAACTGCGGGCTGCGATCCTGCGGGCCCGAGAGGCGCTCGCCGAGCACCCGGATGCCGAGACCTCCCCGGCCCTGGCGGCCCTGGTCGCCGCCGCGGAGCCGTTCGCCAACTTCACCCAGGCGGTACCGCCGCCGACGACGCGGCCGTTGGAGACACGCCTACAGCCGGAGTCGTGAGCGCCGACGCGAAATCCCGTCTCAGGCCGCGTGGCGGTTGTGCTGCCGGCGGGTGTTCCTTCTGCGCAGCGCGCGGCGTTCGTCCTCACTGAGGCCGCCCCACACACCGCTCTCCTGCTTGGTCGCCATCGCCCACGAGAGGCAACGACCGATAACGGGGCACCGTCGGCAGACGGATTTCGCCTGGTCGATCTGCTCTCTGGCCGGGCCGGAGTTGCCGACCGGGAAGAACAGTTCGGGGTCTTCGTGCGTACAGGCAGCGGCGGATCGCCAGTCCATGTCTTCCTTTCCGGCCGCGCCCGGGGGGCGCGGTCCCGCGGTTCGGGTTCTCGGCCCTGCTGCCCGGGATACCTCCACCCAACCGGCCGAGTCGGCGAAACCCGCCGCGAGTTCGCCGATCCCGGCCGCCGCCGCGATGCGGCGCGGCGCCACCCACGCGTCGACGACCGGGCGGGCGACCCTCACGCTCGCACTTCGTCGACGGCCGGGAAGGCGAGCCGCAACGTGTCCCGCGCCGCGCCCGGATCGGCCAACAGGGCCGGGAGGAGCAGGCACCACAGGTCGGCGAGGTCGTTCTCGATGTCGACCCGGCCGGAGAGCGCGTCGGAAACCGTATGCAGGCCGAAGAACGCGTGGATGATCGATTTCGCCGCCCCGGCCGGGTCGATCCGGTCCGCGAGTTCGCCCTCCTCCCGCGCCCGCTCCAGCAGGGCTCGCACGGCGGCGATCCAGCCCACGAACGGGGCGGGCAGCGTCGCGTCGATCCCGTACCGCTCGCTCCACAACCGCGCACCACCGCGCACGAGCGGATCGTCCCGAAACGCTCGGGCCACGTCGAAGCTCAGCCGCACCAGCCCCACCACCGCCGGCACACCGACGCCGGTGTGCCGTTCGATCAGAACCGGCCAGGTGGCGAAGTGTGCCTCGACGATCGCGCGGGCCAGGGCGTCCTTGTTCGAGAAGTGGAAATAGATGGCCCCGCTGGTGAGTCCCGACGCGTTGCCGATGTCGCTGATGCTGGTACCCGCGAAACCTCGCTCGTGGAACAGACATGCCGCGGTCTCCAGAAGAGACCGGCGAGTCGCCCCTGCCCGTGCCTGCACGTGCCACCTCCAACTCGAACGTCCGGGTGGGAATCGTCTGCCCTCGGGCCGCGCCGGCGGTCCGGATCGCCGGGCCTCGCGCACCGTCACCCGACGGGTGGAGCGAAGACGACATGCACCTTCCCGGCACCTGGGTTCTTCTTGTGTTCATGGTTGCTTTTGGCGGCGACAGGGCGTCCTCGCGCTCGTCGGCGAGGCTCCTGAGCTGGTCGCGCACCGTGGAACGGGAATCGGTGCATCGGGTGTCGGTGGCCGAGGTGCTGCTCACCGACGTGGTCCGGGTCGCGGGCACGACCTTCCTGGCCGCCGCCCAGTGGCCCTGCTCCCATCCCACGTTTCGGCCCACCCACGACGGTGGCCACAGTCGGCTGATGGTCCTGGAAACCCTCCGTCAGCTCGGAATCTTCATTCCGGCGCAGTTCTATGCGGTGCCTCCGAAGGCACACTTCCTGATCAAGGACCTTTTCTACGGTGTCGACGCCTCGGCGGAGCCACGTTCGACCAGTGGCGCAAGCGAGATCACCTGTTTGGCGCAGGTCGACGACTTCCGCTCCACGCGCGACGGCCGCGGATTGTGGGGGGCACGGCTGCGGGTGCGGCTGTCGGTCGGCGACACGACCTTCGCCCGCGCGGGGGGCAACGCACGCTTCCTGGCCCCCGACACGTACGCGGCGCTGCGCCGGGGCGCGGCGGGGGCGCGCCCGGCGGCTCCGCGCGTACGGCCGACGCCGGAGGCGGTGGACGCGACGCTGCCCCGGGACGTGCTGGTCGCCGAATCCGACGGCGGTGTCCTTGAGGTGGATCCGGCCGATCGGCTGCATCCTTTCTTCTTCGATCACCCCTGCGACCACGTGCCCGGGATGGTGCTCGTCGAGGCCGCTCGGCAGGCGATCGCGCTGGCCAGCGACGGCGAACTGCTTCGGCCGACGGCGTTTCGTCTGCGTACCCCCCTGTTCACCGAGTTCGACCCGCCCGCGCGGATCGAGTGCACGCTGCACCACGGTCGACAGGCCTCGTTCCGCTTCCGACAGGGCGGCGCGTACACGGCCCTGGGGGCGGCGCGCTACCGGTGACCTCGACGTCGACACGCGGACAATCCGTTGTTCTTTGAATACCGAGCGTATTCGACCTAGCGTAATGATCGTTATGTTTCGGGGCAAACCCCGCCCGCCGACGCCTCGGGCGGGGTGTCCCCCGCGATCCACGTCTCTTGAACGGACGGCTCACCGATGGCAGGAAACTCCCTTCTCTCCTGGACTCCCGCGGCAATCGTCTTCGATTGCGACGGCACGCTGATGGACAGCGAGTGCCACTGGGAAGAGGCACGCGAACTGGTGCTGCGCGGATACGGCATGGAAACCCCGGACGACTTCGGCGAACGCACGAAGGGCCTGCATTTCACCGAATGCGGACGGGTCATGACCGAGGTGATCGGGCTCTCCGCCGGCCAGGCCGACCAGGTGACGGCGCAACTTCTGGATCACTTCCGGAAGTTGGTCGCCGCCGCCCCCGTGACCATTCCCGGCGCGGGTGAACTGGTGCGTCTGGCGGCCGACTTCGCGCCGTTGGCGGTGGCGAGCAATTGCCCGCGCGACGTCGTGGAGTCGGGGTTGGCGCAGGCCGGGCTGCTTCCGTACTTCACCGACATCGTGGTCCCGGACGCGACGCTGCGTCCCAAGCCCGACCCGGACGTCTATCTCGCGGCGGCGCGGGCCTGCGGCGCGCCGCCTTCCGTGTGCCTGGCGGTCGAGGACTCCTACTGCGGCATCCTGTCCGCCTCGCGCGCTGGCCTGCGCGTCCTGGGCGTGGGCGCCGCCCCGCGCGACGAGGAGCTGGCCCTCGTCGACATGTGGGTGCCCACGTTGGCCGACGCGGCCCTTGTCGCCTGGGCCGAGTCGCGCGAGCCGGTGGGCGCCTGCGTAGGCACCTGAGCGCGGCCCGATCGTCGCTCTCCGCGACCGAGCGCACGTCGGTCGCGGAGGGGCGGCGGTTGTTCATCCGTCGTGCGCAGAGGTGCCCGGTGGGTGGAAGCAGGCCGTGATGGCCTTGCCGTGCGGGGTGGGGCGGGTGTGCCATTCGTCGGCGATCGCGTCGACGATGGCCAGGCCCCGGCCCGATGTGGCGAGACTCTCGGGGCCGCGCTGGGCCGGCAGTCCGGGGCCGGTGTCGGCGACGTAGACGTTCAGGCAGCGGCTGTCCCAGGCCAGGACCAGTCGGGCCGTGCTGTGCGCGTGGACGTGGGCGTTGGTGATCAATTCCGAGACCGTGAGAAGGATGTCGTCCACCGTCTCCGGGGCGTCCGCCGTCCATGGCAGGCAGGCCAGCCGCTCCCGGGCCCAGCGCCGACCCGCCTCCACGCCGCCGCCGATCGGAAAGGAGTGTGCCCACCCGACCGCTCGCAGGTCCGCCATGTCATGCTCCTCTCGCTTGGTCGCCGTCGACCGGACGTCTGCCCCGTGCGGCCGCGCTCACGCCGCCCCGGGAATCACCGTCGCGCACGTCGGTGATCGCGACATGCACGCTCTCGTGGGACGCGCAAGGGCGTGGAAGAAGTGATCGAAGGCATTCCCGGCCTTCTCCCGGCCGTCCGCGCGCCCACGATGCGTTCGTGCGCCCTGTGCCGGACACCCCCGGTGATGTTGTGCTTGCGGGGCGAGCGGCTCCCGGTCGGTCTCGCCGTGCGGACCTTGCGCGGTGACGGGTGATGCGAGGTGGAAGATGCGAGGTGGACGATGACCAGTGGCGCGATTCCCACCCATCCGGGCGACGAGGTGCGGGTGGCTCTGACGGGTGGGATCCCCGAGATGCTGGCGGTCCTGGTGGTGAACGGACCGGGCATACCCGAAAAGGTGTCCGTGGCCTTCCGCAACGGGCGGGAACATTACGAATACACCGGTGGCGCGGTGGAGTTGGACGGCGCGCACCTACCGCTCTACCGCTGGAGTTATTCCACGCGCATCGCCGAATAGCCGCCGGGCGGCACTGCGCCGCGGGTGCCGCGGGCGTCAGTGCAGGAAGCCCACGATGCCGCGGCCGGGGTGGGTGTGGGTTTCGTGGAGCCAGGTGCCGAGTTCTTCGACCGCCTCGCGGGTGTCGCCGTCCAGGGTGGCGAGTTGTTCCTCGGTGACGGCCTCGTACTGGGACCGGGCGGTGGCGCAGGCGTGCGGTGACCACACGCCGTGGCCGGGGAGGTCGGCACGGGGCAACGGCTCGGGCAGGCCGTAGCCGAATTCGGACACCGTGACGGCCTCGATGCCGAGGGACTTCAGGGCCTCGTCGACGTGCCCCAGCCACGCGAACTTGAACGGCGAGAAGCTGTTGCCCCACAACCGGCGTCCGTGAAAGGCGCAGATCATCCGGTACGCGTACCCGTACTGGAAGGCGTGCCGCTCCTCGAACGGGCCGCCTTCCACGACCGCCGTCAGCGCCTCGTATCGCGTCGGCGCGCCGTTCTCGATCTCGTGCGCGAAGTAGTCGTCGTCCTGCGACATCTCCTGCTTGAACCGCCCACCGATCGCGCGGCGAACGCGCACGTCACCGGATCCCACCACGGCACGCGGGAGTTCGGGGTCGACCAGGAACAACGACAGCGAAAGACTCATGCGGCCAACCTATCCGTACCGGCCGACACCCCCATCGAGGGCTGCGCAAGCCCCGAGCCGGCCCGAGGTGGCGTTCGGCAGCACCAACACCAAAAAAATCGTCGCCCTCGCCCCGGCACCGTGAGCGTGACCGTGATCTCGTCGCGGCCGGCGCCGGCGCTTCGTTGTCGGACGGGAATCCGGCTGAGATGTTGACCGAAATGGAAAACTCGGCCTTCGTATGAGGTGTTGGCCGCCGGAATCCGGGATGCCTAGGCTGAATCCACCGCACGCCAAAAGCATCCTCGGGAGCCTCCAGTGAGAAGCACACGAATCGTGCTGTGCGCCCTGCTCGTCACCTGGGCCGTCGGCCTCTCGCCCGTCGCCGCGTCGGCATCGCCGGCACCGGCGTCCCCGGCGGATCGCAACGCCTTCGCCCTGTCCAGTGCCGCGTTCGCGGACGGCGGTCCCATCCCCAAGGTCCACGAGTGCACCAGCGGTGGCGGCCACGACCCGGCCAAGAAGAACGAGTCCCCGCCCCTGGCCTGGTCGGGCGCGCCGGCCGCCGCCAAGAGCTACGCGATCGTCATGCGCGATCTCGACAACGCCAACCTCATCCACTGGGTCGTCTACGACATCCCGGTCGGCACCACCTCGTTGCCCCAGAACGTCGACCACGCCTACCGGCCGTCGGTGCCGGCGGGAGCACGGCAGGTCTACTACCGGGGCAGCGCGAGCCTGTACGGCTACCAGGGGCCCTGCTCGCCGTCGACCGTGAACACCTACGAGTTCGTCGTCCACGCGCTCGACCGGACGTCGCTGACCGAGCTGAACTCCGGCTCCTCGACGCAGACCGCCGCCAGGACGATCGCCGCGGCCTCGATCGGCTCGGCCAGGATCAGCGGCGAGTCCTAGCGCGTGTCTTCACTCCCCGCCGCTGCCGAGACGCACGGCGCGCCGTCGGACCGGCTGCGGCGCGCCGGCATCCGTGCGCGGATCAGGACCGGCGGCGCAGCCGGAACCACTGGGGATCGGTCCGGTTCATCGGCCAGCCCAGGCCGGCCGTGGGGGCCGGCTCGACGGTCGACAACTCCCAGTCGGGGAACGCGGCTTCGATCTCGTCCCGACTCGTGCCACCGACGAAGGAGCGGTACCGGCTCGGACCGAACGCGAGGATCAGCAGCGTGGCACCCGGCGCGGCCAGCGCCGTGACTCCGCGGCCGACGGCCTGTCGCCGGCCGGCGTCGAAGCCCTGGAAGCAGCCGATGTCGAGGAAGAAGTCGAAGGTTCCCAGATCGGCCGACCCGAGGTCGGTCACGTCGCCCACGACGTAGGTGACACCTTCGTCGCCCCGCCGTCGGGCCGCCTCGATCGCGGCCGGCACGTAGTCGACGCCCACGGCCTGCCAGCCGCGCCGGGCGAGTTCCGGGGTGAACCGACCACGCCCGCACCCCAGATCGAGCGCTCGGCCGAGCGGTCGCGGTCGGTCGACGTCCTCACGAGCGATTACCGCCGCGATGCTTTCCCCCGAGGCTTTCCCGTACGACTCCCAGGGCGTCACCCCGAAGCGGTACATACGAGCGTAGTTCGTCATGT
Source organism: Embleya sp. NPDC056575 (assembly GCF_042793325.1). Classification (NCBI taxonomy): domain Bacteria; kingdom Bacillati; phylum Actinomycetota; class Actinomycetes; order Kitasatosporales; family Streptomycetaceae; genus Embleya; species Embleya sp. NPDC056575. The sequence goes on along the minus strand of NZ_JBHTVA010000002.1, from coordinate 11,702 downwards.
CCATCGACCTCCCGAGTCGATCAACAGGTTAGGCGGCGGCGAATTCCGGGACGGAGTCGGGGCTCCGATGATCCACATCCCGAACTGCTGTCATGCGTCGGTGAGATGCCCGGCCGCCCCCACGAACAATGGATCACGGCAACGGACTTCGCCGACACACCCCACACACCGCTATCGCGCACCGCGCAGCTCGAGGATGTACGTCGCGGTCGACGCGACGACGCGGTCCCCGTCCCGGGACAGCTCCGCCAGCGCCCGTGACGACGTGCTCCCCGGAATATCCGCCAGGGCCTGGGTCAACCGGCGACGCGCCGACGAGCCCGCCGCCGCACGCCCGAGGCAGTCGACCAGGCCGCCGGCGATACGATCCGCCACCGCCGGGTCGCCGGCCAGCACGCTCAGCGCGTCGGCCGCGTCGGCGTCGTTCCGCTCCGCCACGATCATGTCCAGCAGCGTCGGAATCGCGTCCGCCACGCCGCGTGCGCCGAGCGCCAACGCCGCCTGCCCGCGGACCACCTCGTCCCAGTGGGTGAGCGCGTCCCGGAGCAGCGCGGTCGCCTCGGCGTTCGCGATCTCGGCGATGGAGCGCACGGCACGCTCCCGTACCTCGGCCTCCGGCGCGTCCAGCCCCGCCGCCAGCAGTGCCGGCGCGTCCTCGCCCGCCTGCGCCAGGGCCCAGCGCAGGGCGCCGGCCACGTTCGGGTCCGGCTCGCCCAGCACGGCCTCGACCAGCGCTTCCACCGGCACGGGCCCCTCGTCGATCGCGGACAGCGCCGCGCGCTGCCGCGCGCCCGCGCTCTGCGATCCCAATGCCTGTAGCAGCGCGACGATCTGGAGCACGTCCTCCCAGCCGGCCGGTTCGGCGGCGCCGATCCGCCGCAGCCGCGTCAACAATCGGGTCTCGGCGGCGATGCGCTCGCGCGTGCGCTCGATGAGATCGTCGACCAGCTCGGCGGGCGCGAAGGCGGGATCGTCGAGCGCCCGTCCGACGTCGCGCAGCGACAAACCCAACGACCGCAGGCTCTCGATGTGGAAGATCCGCCGGATGTCCTCGCCGGAATACTCCCGATAGCCCGAACCGGTGCGACCCGTCGGCCGCACCAGTCCGAGCGATTCGTAATGCCTGAGCATGCGGGCGCTGACCCCGGACGCTCGCGCGACGTCACCGATCAACACCGCCTACCGCCCTTCCGCATCGGCACCACCGAGGGCCGCGACACGCTTCGCCTCCTCGATCGCGAGCTCGAATCCGGCGTCGGGGTCGCGCCACAACCGCTCCGTCGCGATCGCGTGCGCACGCACGCGGGGGTCGAGGTCCGTCGTCGCGGCGCCGAGTGTCGGCAACATCGCCTCCCCGAGCGCGATCAGCGCCCGGCTCAGGCTCAGCCGCGTCTCGCGTTCGCCGCGCCCGAGCTGCGTCGCCAACACCACGGCCAACCGGTGCCGGGCATCCTCGGGCACCAGTACTACCGCCGCCCGCCAGGCACTGCGCGCGACCTCGTCGTCGGCGTCGGACAGCAGCGCCGGTGTGATCGCCGGCCAAGCCCGCCGATCCCCGATCTTGGACAGCGTGTGCAACGCCTGGCCGCGTGCCCGCGCCCGTTCCGAACGCACCTCCTCGACCAGCAGCGGTACCGTCAGCGACGCCGGGTGGCGGGTGAGCGCCCACGTCAACGTCTCGCGCACCTGGAAGTCGGGATCGATCCCGCACCGCTCCACGAGCGGTCGGACGAATCCCGGGTCCGGGTTCGTGCCGGCCGCCAGCGCCACTCGCACCCGGACCGACGGATCGCCGTCCGCCAGTCCCCGCAGTCCTCGCATCGTGCCCGTGCCCTGTTTCGCCATGGCCATCGCGACCACCTCCTCGGCCACAGTCAAAACGTTGTCACCGTGTCAAGGTCAATCCGAGGGCCGGCGGGGGTCATCCTTCGTCGAAGACGAGGTCCTCCGGTGGGTGGGTCATGCGGACGTATCGTGCGTCCGTGACCTCGACGACGAAGTCCAGGCCGGTGGTGGAGTGGCCCGTCGACAGGATGAAGTACCGGTCCGGGTGCTGGGCCAGGAACGCGGGGAAGCCCGCCGGCGACGGGTCGCCGAGACGCAGGTAGTCGTCGAGTCTACGGAACAGCTTCGGGAGGATCACGACATCGTCGGTGATCGAGGGGATGCCGGTGATCTCGGCACCGGAGGTGGTCGCGTCCCGGGACCAGAGCCCGCTGCCGGCGGCCCTCGCCCGGAGCGTCGCGGCGGTGAACTCGCCGCGCAGGTCCGGAAACAGGTTGCGGTAGTACGTCGGGTAGACCAGACCGGTCGCGAGCAGGTGGTGGTTGACGGTGGTCCGCAGCAGCGGAACGTCCACCACGACCGTGGTACCGCTCGCGGCCGGCGGGGTTCCCTTGCCGACCAGGGCGACGCATCGGCCGTGCAGGTCGGCATCGCGGGTGAGGATGTACCCGGGCACCCGCTCCGGGACGGCCCCGACGACCGTCTCGTCGGGTTCGCGTCGGACATCGGTGAAGCCGAGCCAGGCGAGCAGTTCGGCGGCGGCGGCGTGCGCGAACTCCAGGGGCTGGTGGTCGCGTTGCGGGCCGTAGTGGGTCTCCAGGGCGTCGATCGCGTCCAGCCGCAGCTGGTTGGTCCCGGCGCTGTTGTGTCGGACCCGGTGTCTGCCCTGGACGAGGTCCCACTCGGTGGGGTCGTCGGGGGTGAAGTGGAGGGAGTCCCCGTCCGGTTGGGCTCCGATGACGTGGAACGAGCCCTGAATCAGCAGCATGGGCATGGCGACCCCCATGGGGTGCGAGGTACGGGCGCCACATGTGCCGCCGACGAGCACCCGGACCCGCGGAGACGCGAATACGCGGCCCACACGATCTCGCGCCGGGTGACGCGGTCGTCACATGAAGCTCACGGCGGGGCCACGTTATGCCCACCCGGCCCCGCGGCGCGGGCTTGCGCCCACTTCGGCGTGTCGCCGCGGTCCGGTTCCGGCACGCCCGTTCGGGTCAGTCGGCATGCGGGGGGCCGGGGCTGATGGTGCACTCGGCTGGTCGGACTCTTCCACGTCCATCTCCCGAACAGGAGCCCAGCATGCCGATCGTCGCCGTCTTCGACGTCCCCGGGATGACCCGCAGCCAGTACGAGCAGAGCGCGGAGAAGGTCGCCGGCCGCGCCGGCCCGGTGAAGAACCCCTCGGACTGGCCGGTGTCCGGCCTCATCTCGCACACCTCCGCCGCCACCCCGGACGGCTGGCTCGTCGTCGACGTCTGGGAATCGGAGGAGGCCTTCCGCGAGTTCGGCAAGACCATCATCCCCATCCTCGAGGAACTGGGCGTGCCCAACCCGAAGCCCAGGATCTACCAGGCCCACACCGTGGTCACTCCCTGACGACCCCACCCCTCGGCCCGGGCGGCCCGGTCCGGAACCGGGCCGCACGTTGTCGGCGCCCGCGGGCCGGGAGTTCGTGGCGCCGGTACACGCCGTACTCGAACGGGTCGAACCCGGCCGCCGGCGCGAGTCCCGCCCCGTCTCGGCGACGGCGGATCGACGTGGAGTGGACGGTGTTCGGCCGACGCGTGCCGCCCCGACCCGTATCACACCCGTGCGGGCCGAAGCGGCCTCACCGCGGGGTCAGTTCGGCCACCAGCCGGGTCGCGACGGGTACGGGAACGCCGTGTCGCGCGCCCGCGCGCAGCAGCGCGCCGCCGATCGCGTCGAGTTCGGTGGGTCGGCCGGCCTCGACGTCGCGCTGCATGGACGACTTGGTCTGTTCCGGGAACGAGTCGTAGAGCGCCAGGGAGTGCGCCGGATCGACGGGGACGCCACAGGCCCGGCTCACCGCGGCGGCCTCCTCGACGAGCGCGAGCAGTTCCGCGCGCCGCCCGGTCCGCACCTCGCCGATGGTGAGCCCGTAGCGGCTGGTGAGCAACGCGAAGGGCGCGAGGAAGGCCGGCTTCGCCCACAACGCGACCGCCTCGCCGCCCACCGCCCGGGTGCGCACACCGGCGTCGGTGAACATCGCCGTCAACGGCTCGACGCGCTCTCGCGGGCCGGCCAGGTCGATCTCCGTGAACGGGCTGCCGTGTTCGATCACGCCCGGCGCGAGGCGGGTGGACTCGACGCGGATCACGCCCGGGACGACGGCTTGTTCGCCGTAGTCTTCGCGCAGCAGGTCCGGGTGTTCCACGCCGTTGAGCAGCGGCAGGATCAGCCCGTCCCCGATCGTTTCGGCCGGGATCCGCTCCAGCGCGTCGTGCAGTCCCGTGTGCTTGACCGTGATCAGGCACAGATCGACGGGTTCGCGCAGGCGCGTGTCCGCCTCGACGCGGGCGGTGAACTCGCCGTACTGCCCGCTGCGTACCCGAATTCCGCCCCGGCGCAGGGCTTTTGCGGTTTCCTCGCCCGCGACGCAGGTCACGCGGTGGCCGGCCCGGGACAGCAGGGCGGCGAGCAGCCCGCCCACTCCTCCCGGCCCGAGGACCGCCACGGCTCGGGGAGGCACGGCGGCGGGCTCGTGGGACGACGTCGAAGCGGGCACGGACGGATCCTTTCGATGGCGACGAGGGTCGGCACCCGTCCCGCCGGGCCGTCCCCGTCCGGACGGGGACGTGTGGTCGGGTCGGGTTGCCGCCCGGTTCCGATGATCGAACCGGGCGACGACCCAAGTCAATCCTCGGGTTTGCTGCCAACTTCCCAAGCCCTACCTTGGGGTCATGACCCTCGATGACCTCCGTATCTTCGTCGCGGTGTGCCGGGCCGGGAGCCTGAGCGCCGTCGCCCGGGACCTCTCGTGCACCCAGTCGGCGGTGAGCCAGCACGTGAAGCGGTTGGAACGCGAGACGAAGGTGCAACTCCTGGAGCGGCATCCGCGCGGCGTGGCCCCCACGGCGGCGGGTCGACTGCTGCACGCGGCGGCGGCCGACGGCATCGCCGGACTGGATGTGGCCCTTCGCCGGCTCGACGAACTGGCCTGCGGCGAGACCGGATCGGTCCGGGTCACCACGGGCGCGACGACCGTTCGGCACTTCATGTCGGAGGCGGTCGTCGCCTTCCGCAGCCGATATCCCGGAGCCAGTCTCGAGTTTCGCACCGAGACCTCCAGTCGCAGCTGCTTCGACGCGCTCGCCGCCAACACCCTCGACCTCGCCTGGATCACCGTCGGCGGCCCGATTCCCGGCATCCAGCAGCGCTGCGTGGCCGAACTGCCCTGGGTATTGGCGGTCCGGGCGGACGATCCGCTGGCCGAACGCGCCCGCGTCGACGCGGGCGACCTGGCCGGCATCCGCTACATCCGGCCTCCGGAGGACTCCTCCTCGCGGGCCCACCTCGACGCGGCCTTCACGAAACTGGACATCCGTATCCCGCCCGAATCGGGCGTCGCCGACTGGGACACCGCCATCCTGCTGGTCGAACTGGGCCTGGGACACGCCATCGTGCCCGCCCTGCCCGACCGGCGGGCGCCCGCCGACACCGATCCCGTACGCTTCCTGCCCATCCCGGCCCTGCCCCGCCTGCCGGTCGGCTGGGCCGTACGCCGCTGGGACGACCTGACCCCCCTGGCCCGCGCCTTCGCCGACAGCGTCACCCTCACCGGACCCGACGCACGTGATCGGCACTCCACCGCCCGAACGTACGAGCGGGCCGACCGATGTTCCCGGTAGCACCCGTAACAAGCGCCGTCACAGCCGAACCCCTCTCGCTCCCGACGACGCCGGAAGTTCGACTCCACTTGAGGTCAAGGCCCCCACGAATCTCTTCTCGGGACCACCCGACGATTCCGGCGCAGCACGCGCGGAGCACCGGCACGACCACTCGGCGGAGCCGGGCGGCGGTGGGGCGGGTGTTTGTGTGGGTTGACGATGAGGTCGGTGAGGGGGATCGGGTCTGGGTGGCCGCTCATCATCCCGCGCCGGCGCTGCTGTACCGCGTCGATGCCGTGCATGGGCTCACCGCGGCCGACTACGCGGCCCTCGGGGCGTGGGTGGCGGGCTTGTGAGTGCCGACGGCGGGGCCGTGCCGCAGAATTCGGCGAGGAGTAGATAGCCGGCCGCGTCGGTGTCGCCCGCCCAGTCGGTGTCGAAGTTGACCACCAGGGTGTGTCCGCCGTCCCGGGTGGTGTACGCCATGCTCTGCGAACCCGGCAGGAATCCGGTGTGGCCCCACACCTGCGTGCCGCACGGCAGTGTGGCGCGGAAGACGCCCAGGCCGTCGTCCTGGCCGTCGCCGAAGTCGGGCGAGGGCACGGTGGTGGTCAGCTCGGCCATCTGCGCCTCGGGCAGCAGTCGGCCGCGCATCAGGGCGGTGAGGAAACCGTCCAGGTCGGTGGTGTCGGACACCAGTTCGCCGGCCGCCCACCCCCAGGACGGATCGAACTCGGTGATGTCGTACACCGTTTGGTCCGGATCATCGGGGAACCTCGTGTACATCCGCCCGCTCGGCGCCGGAATGCGCGGGTACGTGCCGGGCAGGAGCGTGGAGCGCAGCCCGAGCGGGACGAAGACGCGCCGGTCGACCTCGGCCGCGTAGGTGTGGCCGGTGACCCGTTCGACGACCATCGCGGCGAGGACATACGCGGTGGTGGTGTAGTTCCAGCCGGCGCCGGGCGGGAACGTCGGCGCGTGCTTCAGGCCGATCGCGACCAGTCGTTCCGGTGTCCAGGTGTCGTAGCGGTGGTCCAGGAAGGTCTTGCCCAACAGGTGCAGATCGGGGTCGTCCGTGTAGTCCGCGACGCCGCCGGTGTGGTTGAGGAGTTGCCGCAGGGTGATGGCGCGGCCGTCGTTGCCGTTTCCGCGGACCAGGCCGGGCAGCCATTTCTCCACGCTGTCCGCGAGGCTCAGCCGGCCCTCGGCCTCCAGTTGCAGCAGGACCGCGGCGATGAACGGCTTGGAGATGCTGCCCACCCGGAATCGGTCGACCGGGCGGGGCGGTCGGCCCGTACGCAGGTCGGCGACACCGGCCGTGGCGCGCCAGGTGCCGTGCGCGTCCCGGGCTCGGACGATGACGCCCGGCACGCCCGAGCGGATCGCGAAGTCCATGGCGGCCCGGGTCTGTTCGTGGCCGGCCCCCGCCGCGGCGGACACGCCCGTCGCGGCGGCCGTATCGCTCGCCGTCGAGGGCACGCCGGCCCCGACGGCGATCGTCGCGACGACCGCGAGCGCGGCGACCAGGCCTTTTCGTACCGTCCGCATCGCCACCGCCGCCTCCCTCTCGCCGACCTCGCCGACCTCGCTCATCCTCCCCTGCCGACGGACTCCGGATGACCCGATGTCCCCGAAATCAACCCATTCGGGTCGCAAACCCGCTTCCGGGCGCACATGGGCGCCCACGTTGGTCTAGACCTCTACGCGCCGATGCCGCACGCTGGTGGATGCACCGGCCCGACTCGCCCGCACGCGTCCCGTCACCGCCTCGACGGAAGGTTGCCCGATGCGCATCCGTACCCTGTCGCTCGCCCTGGTGAGCACCCTCGCCACCACGCTCGCCGTCGCGCCGCCCGGCCACGCCACCGCGACCGCGTCCGCGACCGACCCGGTCGTGCTCGTGTCGACGTCGGCGCAGCTCAAGTCGGCGTTGGCCGCGGCCGCCCCGGGCGCCACCATCCGCCTCGCCGACGGCACGTACACCGGCAACTTCCGTACCACCAGGGCCGGTCGCGCCGACGCCCGGATCACCCTCGTCGGCTCCACCAACGCCGTGCTGCGCACCGGCACCGGCGGCGGCTACGCCCTGCACCTCGACGGCGCCGCCTACTGGACCGTACGCGGCATCACCCTCACCCACGCCCAGAAGGGCATCATGATCGATGCCGCCCGCGGCGTGCTGGTGGACTCCGTCACCGTGCACGAACTCACCATGGAGGGCGTGCACTTCCGCAATTCCAGCAGCGACGGCGCGATCGTCGACTCCCGGATCTACGACACCGGCCGGGACAATCGCGGCATGGGCGAGGGCGTGTACGTCGGCACCGCCAACACGCTTGCCGACCGCAGCGATCGGGTGCAGATCCTGCGCAACGTGATCGGCCCCGACGTGGGCGGCGAGGCGGTGGACCTGAAGGAGGGCACCACCGGCGGCCGGGTCGCGGGCAACACCTTCGACGGCACGGGCCTGACCGGGAACAACTACGACGACTCGTGGGTCGACGTGAAGGGGAACGGCTACCTGATCGAGGACAACACGGGCCGCGACTCCACGAACGACGGCTTCCAGGTGCACGCGCAGTTCCCCGGTTGGGGCTGCGGCACCGTCTTTCACGCCAACCGCGCCGACCTGACCGGCGCGACGGGCCCGGACCGCCTCGCCATCCACGCCTTCTCGTACACCGCCGCCTGCCCCACCACCGTCACCGCCGACAACACCGTCGTCGGCGGCAACGGCTTGGTCAACCCGGGCGTCCCGGTCATCCCCTGACCGCGCCGCGCCTACGGGCGGGGCCGCCGCGCCGTGGCGGCCCGATCCGCCGGCGGGATGCGGCGGTGGATGTCCGCGAGCATGGTGTGCATCGCGATGCGGAAGATCTCCGCCTGGTGCGTGTCGACGAACGAGGTGTGGCCGAACACCTCCAGGGAGACCAGGCCGTGCATGTGGCCCCAGGCGCTCAGGATGATGGCGACGGCGGGTGGCGGCAGTGAGCCCAGCCCGTCCGGTGGCAGCCGCTCCAACTCCTCGCGCAGCGCCGGCGACAGCGGCGGGATGTCCGCGGCGGCCAGTTGCTCCGTGGTCGACCCGCCGAACAGCTCGCGCTCGAAGATCGCGCTCATCCGGCGCACGGCCTGGGTGGTCGGGCCGTCGGTGGGTGCCGCGTAGTGGCGTAGCGGCGCCCCGTAGATCAGCTGGAACCGTTCCGGGTTGGCGACGGCCCACCGGCGGTAGCCCTCGGCGGCCGCCACCATGCGCGACAGGCCCGGGTCGGGGACGGCGTCGACCGCGACCTGTACGGCGTCCGCCAGGTCGTCGTACGCCTTGGTGATGAGCGCGGTGACGAGGTCGTCCCGGCTCGGGAAGTAGTGGTAGAGCGCCTGCACGGTCATCCCCAGGCTGCGGGCGACCGCGCGCAGCGACAACGAGTGCGGTCCCTCCCTGCCGATGTGTTCCTCGGCGGCGCCCAGGATCTCCCGCACGGCGACGGCCCGACGCCGCTCACGCAACGTGAGCGGCGCGGAGGGCGCCGGCGGCGCGGGCGCCGCGGACGACGCGGGCGGCGTGGGCACGGTCGATCCGGCTTCGGCAGGAGACATGCAACGACCTTACGACGAAGGTTCCGGCGCGCCACGACCTCGGCGCACCCTGTTAAGAAAATCTAACACTGCCAAAGTTTCTTGTACCTCACTAGGGTCGTCGAAGCCGACGGGGAGCGCCACGACCGGCGTGTTCCAGGTCTTTTCTGTTGTCATGGCAAAAGCTCAAGGAGACAACCGGTGTTTGAACGCATAGCCGAACTCACGGTTCGCCGGCCGAAATTGGTACTCGTCGTCGCGGGTCTGCTCGTGGTCCTGATGGGCGTCCTGGGCGCCGGCGCGTTCGGCAAACTGCTGAGCGGTGGCGGGTTCGACGACTCGGCCTCCGAGTCCACCCGCGCCAAACAGGTCATCGACAAGAAGTTCGGCGGCGAGACGAACCTGGTCCTGCTGGTCCGCGCCCCCGACGGCGGCGTCGACGGCCCTGCGGCCAAGCAGGGTGGGCAGACGCTGGTCGCCGACCTCAAAAAGGAGAAACACCTCGACAACGTGATCTCCTACTGGGACGCGGGCATCCCGGAACTGCGCTCCGAGAACGGCCGACAGGCCATGGTGCTCGCCCACGTCAAGGGCGACGACAGCGAGCGCGCGGAGCACGTCAAGGGCATCCTGGAGCACTACACCGGACGGTACGGGCCCGGGCTCACCGTCCAGGCCGGCGGCGTCACCGCCGTGGGCGACGAGTTGTCCGAGCAGGTGGTGAAGGACCTCGTCCTGGCCGAGGCGATCGCCGTACCGCTGACCCTGCTCCTGCTCCTGGTCGTCTTCGGCAGCGTGGTCGCGGCGTTGCTGCCGCTGGTCATCGGTACCGTCGCGGTCGTCGGCACGTTCGCCGAACTCGCCGTCCTCGGCGGCCTCACCGACGTCTCGGTCTTCGCGATCAACCTGACCACGGCGCTCGGCCTGGGCCTCGGCATCGACTACGCCCTGTTGATGATCAGCCGATTCCGCGAACACCTCGCGGCCGGGGCGGAGGTGGACGACGCCGTCCGGCACACCGTGCGCACCGCGGGCCGTACGGTCGCGTTCTCCGCCGCCACCGTCGCCGCCGCGCTGGCCTCACTCCTGGTGTTCCCGCAGTTCTTCCTCCGCTCGTTCGCCTACGCCGGAGTCGGCGTGATCATCGTCGCCGCGGTCGCCACCCTGTTCGTGATGCCCGCGCTGCTCGCCCTCCTGGGGCAGCGGGTCAACAGCGGTCGCATGCCGTGGGCGCGGTTCGACCGCCCCGCCTCCGTCCGCACACCCCTGTGGGGACGGATCGCCGGCACCGTGATGCGGCGTCCCGCGCTCACCGCGATTCCGGTGCTCGCCGTACTGCTGCTTGCCGCGAGCCCGCTGCTCGGCATCACCTTCGGCACGGCCGACGAACGGGTGCTGCCCGAGGACGCGCAGAGCCGGGAGGTCTCGACCGCGCTGCGGGCGAACTTCGACGGCAACGACGCCGCGGCCGTGCACATCGTCATCGACGGTCCGGTGACGGAGGGCCCGTTGGCGGCGTACGCGAGCGAACTGTCCCGGCACAAGGACGTGGTGCGCGTCGCGACCTCCACCGGCACGTACATCGGCGGCCGGCCCGCCGCGCCCGGCGCCGGCAACCCGGCGATGGGCCGCCCGGACGCGCAGCGCATCGACGTGGTCAGCGCCCTGGCCCCCAAGTCGGACGCCGCCCAGGACCTGGTCGCCGACGTACGGGCGGTCACACCGCCCCCGGGGACCCACCCGCTGGTCAGCGGCACCGACGCCGAGCTGGTCGACTCCAAGGACTCGATCGGCGGCCGACTCCCCGCCGCGATCGCCCTGGTCGCCGTCACCACCTTCCTCCTGCTCTTCCTGTTCACCGGCAGTGTCGTCCAGCCGCTGCGCGCACTGCTCCTGAACATGATCAGCCTGGGCGCGGCCCTGGGCGTGATGACCTGGATGTTCCAGGACGGTCACCTCGCCTCCCTGTTCGGCTTCACCCCGCAGCCGATGGACACGTCGATGACCGTGCTGATGTTCTGCATCGCCTTCGGCCTGTCGATGGACTACGAGGTGTTCGTGCTCAGCCGGATCAAGGAACTGCACGACGAGGGCGAGGACACCGAGTCCGCCGTCGTCGACGGCCTCGGCCACACGGGACGCATCGTCAGCGCCGCGGCCGCGCTGCTCGCGGTCAGCTTCTTCGCCTTCGGGACGGCCGAGATCAGCTTCATGCAGATGTTCGGCATGGGCACGGGACTGGCGATCCTGATCGACGCGATCGCCGTGCGGGGCGTGCTGGTCCCCGTCGCGATGCGGCTGCTGGGCCGCTCGGCCTGGTACGCGCCCGGCCCGCTGCGCAGGTTCCACGACCGCTTCGGCCTGAGCGAAGGCGGCCCGGCGCCGACGGTGGCGCCCAAGCCCCCGGCCGGCGCGGCGAGCGAGAGGGACCCGGCGGGCGTCTGAGCACACCGGTGCGGCGGCGGACGGGGGGCGAACGCGCGCCCCGTC
>NZ_JBHTVA010000001.1:287840-321740 GCF_042793325.1 Embleya sp. NPDC056575 | reverse complement strand
GGTCGACGGGCCCGGCCCTGGAACTTCCCGGTTGTGCTCGGATCAGATGTTGACGCCGTGCGCGCGCAGGTAGGTGACGGGGTTGATGCCGCTGCCGTAGTTCGGGGTGGTGCGGATCTCGAAGTGCAGGTGCGGGCCGGTCACGTTGCCGGTCGCGCCCGAGAGGCCGATCTGCTGGCCGGTGCTCACCGTCTGGCCGGCGCGGACGCCGATGCTGGACAGGTGGGCGTACTGCGAGTACTTGCCGTCCGCGTGCTTGATGACGACCTCGTTGCCGTAGGCGCCACCGTTGCCGGCGCTGACCACGGTGCCCGAGGTGATGGCCTTGACCGAGGTGCCGGTGCCGACCACGAAGTCCTGGCCGGTGTGGCTGCCGCTGGACCACATGGAGCCACCGGTGCCGAACGCGGTGCCCAGCGCGCCGTTCACCGGAGCGACGTAGCCCGAGGAGTTGACGGCGGTGCTGCCGGCCTTGGCCGAGGAGGTCTTGGCCACGACGGGGGCCTTCTCCTTGGTCACGGGCTTCGGCGCGACCTTGACCGACACGGAGGGCTTGGCCTCGGTCTTGGTCTCGACCTTGGCCTCGGCCTTCGGCGCGACCTCGGTCTTCGTGGCGACCGCGGCCTTGCCGGAGAGCGAGAGCTTCTGGCCGACCAGGATCAGGTTCGGGTTGCCGCCGATGACGGACTTGTTGTCGGCGTACAGCTTGCGCCAGCCGCCGTCGACGTCCTTGGCCGCGGCGATCTTGGACAGGGTGTCGCCCTTGACCACGGAGTAGGTGGTGGTCGTGGCCTTGGTCTCGGCGGCCGGGACGACCTCGATCTTCGGGGCCTTCGGGGCCGGCGCGGCCTCGACCGGCTTCTCGGCGACCTTCGGGGCGACCTTGACGGTGGCCTTGGTCGAGCCCGACTTGGCGCTGGGGGAGATGGCCGGAGCGGCGCCGCCACGGGTCAGGCCCGCGGGGCCCGAGGTGTTCGGCCACGCGCCGGGGCCCTGTACGGCGAGGACCTTCTCCGCGATGGCGATCTGCTGGTCCTTGGTGGCCAGGTCCGCACGCGGGGCGTACTGCTGACCGCCGAACTCGTTCCAGGTGCTCTGCGTGAACTGCAGGCCACCGTAGAAACCGTTGCCGGTGTTGATGTGCCAGTTGCCCGAGCTCTCGCCCATGGCGACCTTGTCCCAGACGGAGACCGGGGCGGCGGTGGCGGAGGTGGCGAAGCCGGTGATCAGCGGGGCGGCGACGATGGCGCCGGCCATGCCGAGGGTGAGCGCGAGGCGCGCGTTCTTGGGCTTGCGGGCAGGGGTGATGAACGACTGCACGAAGATTTTTCCTTCTCCCACGCCTACGAAGTGAGCTGTCGGATTCGGGCTGGAGAGTCTCGCCCGGCCGGCGTCGACTCCTCGGGTATCGAGGAGGCGGGCACGGCTTCACCCCAAGCCGTCGTTATCGGACGTCCACGACATGCGGACGCCCGGGACGGCATTCCACTTGGTTCCCCCGCTCCTGCCTTTCGGGTTTCGTACCGTGGCCTCTCCGGCGGCAGGATTCGGCGAACCGGGAGACACATTCCGCCGAACACCGGACCGGTGCGGCGAAGCACCAAACTACGCATACACCCGACTCGGATCCAAACATCATGTTTCGCCGAAACCGAAGATTCGGGTCGGAAGGGTGGAATTCCGGGACCGAAAGTCCCGAAGCATCCACGCATTGTGCCCGGGACCTTCAGCGGAGAGTGAGATCGAAATCGCGGGGAGTGAGAATCGCGGAAACTCGGTTCACGGTGCGTGCGAGTTCCTGACAATCGGTGCGCGGGATGTGACGTGCGCCACGGGATTTGCCGGAAACGCCGGTCTCGGGATGGTGGAAAACGGGTCGAAACTGGGGCCCACCTGCCCATTCGTGGGATGGAGCGAGGGCGAAGGCGCGCGCGTCGCGGGGTTGGTGTTCGACGGGATGGCTCCCTTCGAACCGGGTGGCGTGGTGGAAACCCGTGGGTGTCTCGGGTCGGGTACGGCGTATGCGGCTCCCCCCGTGTGGAGTCGCATACGCCGAACTCGACCCGAGATCCCGGTGTCGGGCCCGTGATGGTCAGGGTGTCCGGGCGCCGCCGTCGGGTGTGGTGAGGAATTCGGCGAGGTGTACCGCGCGTACGCGCGACCTGCGGCGCCGCAGGCCGGTGCGGAGTTGGCGCAGGCAGCCCGGGTTGACCGCGACCACGACGTCGGCGCCACTGGCCTCGATCGCGTCCAGCTTGCGGTCGAGGATGCGGCGGGATTCGATCGGGCGCAGGAGGGAGTAGGTGCCGGCCGCGCCGCAGCAGTCGCCGGCGCCCGGGGTTTCCACGAAGTCGGCCACCGCGGAAAGGACTGCGCGCGGTTCGCGCCATACGCCGAGGCCGTTGCGCAGGTGGCAGGAGTCCTGGAGGGTGACCCTGACCCGGCGGCCGGCCACCCGGCGTTCGGGCAGTGCCGAGACGTCGACCACCTCGGACAGTTCGGCGACCCGGTCGCGGCCGATGACGTCGGCCAGGTGCGCGGCGCATCCGCCGGAGGTGGTGACGATCCGGCCGGGGAGGCGTTCGCCGAGGCGGCGGGCGAGGGCGCGGCCCTTGGTCAATTCGCCGTTGTGCGCGTGCAGCGCTCCGCAGCAGCCCTGGTCGTCGGGCACCTTCAGGCCGGGCAGGAGGGTGCGGGCCGCGCGGGAGACCCTGGGGAACATGGCGCGTTCGAAGCAGCCGAGCATGAGGGAGGCACCGGTGCCGGCGGGTGGCGTGGGTGGCGTGGGTTGTGCGGGCTGTGTGGGTTGGATGGGTTGGATGGGTTGTATGGGTGGCTTCGGGGGCCGGGGTGCGGCCGGACCGGTTGCCTTGTCGGGGCCGCTGCGCCCGGCCGGCAGGACGAAGCGGCCCCAGCCCATCGCGCGGACCACCGGCGGCAGGCTCACCACCATCGTCAACAGCCGGGCCAGTGGCGGTCGGTGTTTGCCCCGCCACTGGTGCTCGCGCCACTGTTCCAACAAGGAGCCGTACGGGACGCCCGCCGGGCAGACCGGTTCGCAGGCGCGGCAGCCCAGGCACGCGGAGGACTGTTCCAGCAGGGTCGGGTCGTCGGCGTCCAGGCGACCGGTCTCCAGCGCGCGCATCAGGTTGATCCGGCCGCGCGGCGAGGAGGCCTCGTCGCCGGTGGCGGCGTACGTCGGACACGCGGGCAGGCAGAAGCCGCAGGAGATGCAGCGGGAGAGTTCCTCGGGGTCGAACATACCGGTCATGAGCCGAGCTTTCCGGGATTGAGGATGCGGGCGGGATCGAAGGCGGTCTTGATCCGGCTCAGCAATTGCAGTTGGTCGTCGCCGAGTTGGGCGCGCAGGTGCGGCAACTTGGCGGCACCTACGCCGTGTTCGCCGGTGATGGTGCCGCCGAGTTCGATCGCGGTGCGGAAGATGTCGTCGAAGGCGGCGTGCGCGCGCTCGATCGATTCGGTGTCGTTCGGGTCGGCCACCACGCAGGTGGGGTGGAGGTTGCCGTCGCCGGCGTGACCGAAGGTGGCGATGGTGACGGTGTGCCCGGCCGCGATGGCGTCGATCCGGTCGACCATCTCGGCGATCCTGGGTCGCGGCACGGTGGCGTCTTCGAGGATGGTCAGCGCGCCGAGTCGGGACAGTGCGGGCAGCGAACATCGGCGAGCGGTCAGCAGTGCCTCGGCGCCGGCCACGTCCTCGGCCAGGGTCCATTGCGTGGCGCCGGCCGCGTCGCACAACTCGGCCATGCGGTTCAGGTCGTGGCGGACCGCGTCGGACGTACCGTCGTCGCCGAACAGGAGCAGCGCCCCGGCGTCCCGGCGCAGGCCGAGGTCGGCGAAGTCCTCGACCGCGTTGATGCAGCTTCGGTCCAGGAATTCCAGGGTTGCCGGGACGATGCCGGCGGAGAGGATGTCGGCGACCGCGCGGCCGGCGTGGGCCAGGTCGGGGAAGTAGGCGATCCCGGTGCCCGTGTCGGCGGGGGAGGGCAGCAGGGCCATGGTGATCTCGGTGATCACGGCGAGGGTGCCCTCGGAGCCGGTGAGCAGGCGGGTCAGGTCGTAGCCCGCCACGTCCTTCCAGAGCCGGCCGCCGGTGCGGATCACCTCGCCGGTGGGCAGTACCGCCTCCAGGCCGAGTACGTAGTTGCGGGTGACGCCGTACTTGAGGCCGCGCAGTCCGCCCGCGCAGGTGGCCACGTTGCCGCCGACGGTGGAGACCGTGCGGCTGCCCGGGTCGGGCGGGAAGAGCAGGCCGTGTGCTGTCGCGGCGTCGGCCAGGGCGGCGGTGGTCACGCCGGGTTCGACCACGGCGAGCAGCTCGTCGGGGCTGATCTCGCGGATGCGGTTCATGCGTGTGGTGACCAGGACGATGCCGCCGTTCAGGGCCACGGTGGCCGCGCACAGGTTGGAGCCGGCGCCCCGGGGGACGACCGGCACGCGGTGCTCGGTCGCCAGGCGCAGCACGGCGGCGACCTCGGCGGTGTCGGCCGGGAAGACCACGGCGTCCGGGAGCCGGTCGAACAGGGGGGTGGCGTCGCGGGCGTACGGCACCAGGTCGCCGGTGGTGTGGCGGACGTGTTCGGCGCCGACGATCGCGCTCAGGCGGTCGATCAGGTCCATGGACAGGGGCATGTTCCGTGGGTCTCCCTCGGGCGGGTGGCCGTCGTGCTGGGTGGGCTCGCCGCCGACGGCGGTCGTGTCGGCAGGGCGGGTCGGCGGGTCGGCCTGCGTTGTCCTCGAACGCCGGACGGGCTGAGATGTGCCGTGGACCTGGCCGGGGTGGCTGCGGATCGGATTGGGGTTGGGGATGGGGTGTGGGTGAACTGCGGTTTGGCCTGGGAGAGTTGCTGTTCCGATCCGGGTGGTTGCGGGTCGGGTCGAGTTGAGTTGCGGTCCGGACCGGGGTGGGTTGCGGGCCTGGGGTGGTGGCCCGGTTCTGGCTGGGGGTTGGTGCTACATGACTGCCAGTTGGCCGCCGTCTACGACCAGTTCGGTGCCGTGGATGAAGGCCGCGTCTTCCGAGGCCAGGAAGGCGTAGGCGGCGGCTACGTCTTCGGCGCGGCCGGCGCGGGCCAGGGGGATTCGGGTGGTGATGTACGTCGATTCGAAGTCGGGGTCTGCCATTGCGCCTGCGATCGAGGCGTTGAGTGGTGTACGGATGTATCCGGGGCACAGGGTGTTCACCCGGATCCCGTACCGGCCCAGTTCCACCGCCATCGTCTTTCCGAGCAGGAGGACACCTCCCTTGGAGGCGTTGTAGTGCGCGTAGTCCTCCTCGCCCGCGATCCCGTTCGTGGACGACATGTTGACGATCACCCCGCCGCCGCCGCGTTCGACCATGTGCCGGCCGACCGCCTGGCCGACCAGGAACATGCCGCGCAGGTTGACCGCGAGCATGCGGTCGAAGTGCTCGGCGGTGATCTCCAGGAAGGGTTCGCGCCAGGCGATGCCGGCGTTGTTCGCGAGTACGTCGATGCCGCCCAGTTCGCGGACGGCCGCCTCGACGAGGGCGGTCGCGTCCGGCTCGTGGCTGACGTCGACGGCGAAGCCGGTGACCTCGCCGAGCGGGCGCAGTTCCGCGACCGCCTCGTCCACCTCGGCCGGATCCAGGCCGCCCACCAGGACGCGGCACCCCTCTTCGAGGAAGCGCCGGGCGGCCGCGAAGCCGATACCGCTGCTGCCGCCGCTGACGAGTACCCGCTTGCCGATGAGCCCGCGCATCGCTTCTCCTCCGTGACCGGTCGACGAGCCGGGACGTTATCAGCGATGCGCGGTACGGTCTATCATTCCATCAGGCGGAATGCCATCCCATTTATGCTTCGTTCCCTAGGGGGGCCCTTGACCGGCAACAGCGATTCGCCCGTGATCAGCGTGGATCGAGCACTGCGGATCCTGATGCGTATGGGCGAAATGCCCCGAGGCATCGCCTTGGAGGAGCTTGCGAGTGATCTGGACATCCCGAAGAGCACTCTCCACCGGCTGCTCGGGGCGCTCAAGCACCGCGGATTCGCCGCCCAGCCCGAGGTGAACGGCCCCTACTTCATCGGGAGCCAGCTGCTCGCCACCGCGTTCCGCTTCCACGACGACATCGACCTGCGCTCGATGGTGCACCCGCTGCTCGCCGACCTGCGCCGGGTGACCGACGAGACGGTGCACGTGGCGATCCTGGACGCGGGCGAGGTGGTCTACCTGGACAAGGTCGAGGCGTCCGGCGCGATCAAGCTCTCGTCCGTGATCGGCGGGCGAAATCCCGCGCACAGTACGGGAGTCGGCAAGGCGCTGCTGGCCTGGACGTATCCCACCGACGAGGCGCTGCGGGCCTGGGCGACGCCTCGGCTGCCGCTGCGGCCGGCGACCCGACACACGCTCACCTCGGTGCCGAAGCTGGCCGCCGAGCTGGACGAGGTGCGGCGTCGTGGCTGGGCCACGGACCTGGAGGAGAACGAGCTGGGGCTGCGGTGTGTGGCGGTGCCGCTGTTCCTGGGACGTTCGGCGCCGGCGGCCGCGATCAGCGTGACCGGACTGAAGTCGCGGATGACGTCGGCGCGAATGACGGAACTGGCCGAGGCGCTTCGCTCGCGCGTGGCCGAATGGGCGGGCTCGGCAACCTAGCCCGCGCTCCGAGACTGCCTCGCGCCGCCCTCGATCGCCGGACAGGCTGCGATCGGCCCCGGCCGTGGGCGCCCACACCGCTGCGCGGGCGCCGCGAGGTGTCCTCAAGCGCCGGACGGGCTGGGGTGGGTCGGGTAGCGGGTGTGCCTGCGGTTGTGTGGGTGCGAGGTGTCCTCAAGCGCCGGACGGGCTGGAGTTGCCCGGGTTGCGGATGCGCGAGCGCGAGGCGTTCTCGAATGTCGGACGGCTGAGGTTGCCGGGTCCCGGGTGGGCCTGCGGATGTGCGGGTGTGGTGTGTGCTCGAGCGTCGGGTGGGCCGGGGGTGCCCCGGATTTGTGACGTTGTGCGGGTGCGCGGGTGCGGTGTGTTCTCGGATGTCGGAGGGGCTGGAGTTCGGGCTGGGCGGGTTGGGGGGCCTGGGGTGGCAACTTTCTTGTTTGGTGGGGGGATTGGCATGGGTTGAGGGTTTGGGTGTGGGGGGCGGGGGGCTCTTGACAGGTTTGGCGGGGCGTTGTTTTACTCGCTTCGCTACTTGGAATTGCGTTCCGCTAGACGGAATGCCGAATTACGGGGAGTGGCATGAGGTTGGCGACAGTTGACTGCGAGGGCCGGGCGGTGGCCGTGGTCGAGCGCGACGGGGGGTTGTACCGGCTCGACGGGCCCGGTGGCGGGACGCTCGGGGCGCTGGTCGCGGCTGGGCCCGAGGTGGTGCGGGCGGTGGTCGATGCCGCCGTGGAGCCGGTCCGGGCGACTCGGTACCTGGCGCCGTTGCGGCCGGGGAAGATCGTCGCGATCGGACTGAACTACCTGGACCACATCCGCGAGGCCGGTGTGGAGCCGCCGAGCAACCCGCTGGTGTTCGCCAAGTTCCCGTCCAGCGTGATCGGCAGCGGCGATGCGATCGTCGTCGACGCCGAACTGACCAAGGACGTGGACTGGGAGGTGGAACTCGGCGTGGTGCTCGGCCGGCCGCTGCGCAACGCGGACAAGGACGAGGCGATGGCCGCGATCGCCGGCTACACCGTCGCCAACGACGTCTCCGCCCGCGACCTCCAGTTCGGCGACGGGCAGTGGGTGCGCGGGAAGAGCCTGGACACGTTCTGTCCGCTGGGTCCGGTCCTGGTCACCCCCGACGAGGTGGCCGACCCGCAGGCGCTCGCGCTGCGCACCCGCGTCAACGGGCAGCTCGTGCAGGACTCCTCGACCGCCGAAATGCTGTTCGGCATCGCCGAGTTGTTGTCGTACTGCTCGCGGGCCTTCACCCTCGAACCCGGCGACCTCGTGCTCACCGGCACCCCCTGGGGCTGCGGCGCGTTCATGGACCCGCCGCGCCGGCTGGCACCGGGCGACGTGCTGGAGACCGAGATCGAGGGCATCGGCGTACTGGTCAACCCGGTCGTCGGCGCCGAGGCCCGACCGGGACGTCCGTGACCCTCGGCGGTTCCGTCCCCGGCGCGGGGGCGGGGCCGGTCTCGCTGTCGCCGCCGGCGGTCACACTCGGCGAGAGTCCGTGCTGGGACGCGCGCGGCGGCCGGCTCCTGTGGGTGGACATCCCGGCGGGCCGGGTCCACTACCTGGCCCCCGACACCGACCTGTACGGCTGGTACGACATCGGCCGACCGGTGAGCGCGATCGTTCCGCGCGTGGTCGGCGGCTTCGGTCTCGCCGTGCGTGAGGGATTCGCCGTCCTGGAGCCGGACGGCACGGTCCGGATCGTCGCCCCCGTGGAGGCCGACCGACCGGGCAACCGGATGAACGACGGGGCCTGCGACCGGGCCGGCCGCTTCTTCGCCGGCACCAAGGCGGAGGACGACACCCCCGGCGCCGGCGCGCTCTACCGACTCGACCCGCCCGACACCGCCCACCCGAGCCGACTGCCGCAACCCGTCCGTGTGTTCGCCGACGTGACCAACTCCAACGGGATCGCCTGGAGCCCGGACGAGCGACTGGTCTACTACGTGGACACCGGCACCGGCCGGATCGACGTCTGCGCCTACGACCCGACCGACGGCACCGTCTCCGACCGCCGACCCTTCGCCGAGATCCCGGCGGAGGCGGGCCTGCCCGACGGCCTGACCGTCGACGCCGACGGCGGCGTGTGGGTCGCGTTGTGGGAGGGCGGGGCGCTGCGCCGCTACACCCCCGACGGCCGGCTCGACCGCACCCTGCCCGTCCCGGTACGGCGGGTGACGAACTGCGTCTTCGGCGGCCCCGACCTGGACGTGCTCTACGTGACCACGGCCGCGACCGACGACCGGGAACCGCTGGGCGGCCGGTTGTTCGCGTTCCGCCCCGGGATCCGCGGCCTGGCCGCACACCCCTACCGAGGCTGACCCCCTTCGGGGCCGACCACCCCCGCGACCTGCGGCCCACCACCGCCTCGACCGCGTCCCCCGCGACCTGCGGCCGACACCGCCGCGACCCCACGATCGACCCCACACCCGCCCCAGGGCGAGATGGAGAGTGCACGTGAAGGCCAACCAGTACACCGGCGACGGGGCGACCCAGGGGGCACGACGATGAGGGCGCTCGTGTTCACCGGACCCGCCACCGTCGAGATGGACGACGTGGCCGAACCCGAACCGGCCGAGGACGAGGTACTGATCCACGTACGCAGCGCCGGCATCTGCGGCAGCGAACTGCACGGCGTACGCACGCCCGGCTTTCGTGTTCCGCCACTGGTGATGGGACACGAGTTCGCGGGCGTGACCGACGACGGAACCTCGGTCACCGTCAACCCGATCCTGTCCTGCGGCACCTGCGACCTGTGCCGGGGCGGCCTGCGCCAGGTCTGCCGCGACCGTCGGATCATCGGCGTACACCTGCCCGGCGGCTTCGCCGAGCGCGTCGCGGTACCGCGCTCCGCGCTGCACAAGCTCCCCGACGACATGTCGTGGGAGGCCGCCGCGGTGATCGAGCCCGCCGCCAACGCGGTACACGCCTGGCGGCTCGCCGACGTCGCGCCCGGCGCCCGGGTCGGCGTGATCGGCGCCGGCGCGATCGGCCTGGTCTGCGTCCTGGCCGCCGCCGGCGAGGAGACCGCGAGCATCGCGGTCGCCGACCGCTCGCCCGAACGCCGCCGGATCGCCGCCAAGTTGGGCGCCACCACCGTGGCCGGCCAACTCACCGGCGAGTTCGACGTGGTCTTCGACGCGGTCGGCAGCAGCGAAACCCACGAGCAGTCGGTGCGCCTGCTGCGTCCGGGCGGAGTGGCGATCTGGCTCGGCCTGGCCGGGGCCGAGGCCGGCTTCGACGCGACCGTGCTGGTCCGTACCGAAAAGCGCGTGCTCGGCTCGTTCGCCTACACCAACGCGGAGTTCGAGCGCGCCGTCGACCTCGTCGGCGGCTGGGGCCTGGGGTGGACCGCGAGTTACCCCCTGGAGTCGGGCGCGGAGATCTTCACCGACCTCATGCGCGGCGGCAGCCACCCGGTCAAGGCGATCCTGCGCCCCTGACCCGCCCACCCGCCCACCAGCGCGACCGGCCGCCCACCGCCCGCCCACCCACCCCACCACCCGGGCCCCACCCCGAAGCCGCACAGCGAGGTGACCGCACCATGGCAAGGATCGTGCTCATCGGAGCCGGCAGCATCACGTTCGCCAAGAACCTGCTCTCCGACCTCCTGACCTACCCCGAACTCGCCGACGAGATGACCGTCGTCCTGCACGACATCGACGTCGAACGGCTCAACACCGCCGAGCAGATGACCCGTTGGATGATCGACACGCTCGGCGTCGGCGCCGAGGTGGAGGCCCACCTCGGCCGCCGCCGCGCCCTGGCCGGCGCCGACTACGTGATCAACGAGATCGCGGTCGGCGGCGTCAAGGCCGCGCACATCGACTTCGAGATCCCCGCCCGCTACGGGCTGCGCCAGACCATCGGCGACACCCTCGGCATCGGCGGCATCTTCCGCGCACTGCGCACCATTCCGGTCATGGTCGGCATCGGCAGGGACATGGCCGAACTGTGCCCCGACGCGATCCTGATCAACTACACCAACCCGATGTCGATGATCCCGCGCGCGGTCTACGAGGGCACCGGGCTGAAGAAGGTCGTCGGCGTGTGCCACTCGGTCCGCGACACCGAGGCCACATTGGCGCGGCTGGTCGGCATCCCGAAGGAGGAGATCTCCTTCCGCACGGCGGGCGTCAACCACCAGGCGTTCGTCCTGCGCTTCGAACACCGCGGCGAGAACCTCTACCGGCGCCTGGACGAGGTGATCGAGGCCGATCCGCAGATGCGGCGCCGGGTACGGGTCGAGGTCTACCGCCGCTTCGGCTACTTCCCCACCGAGTCCAGCGAGCACGGCTCGGAGTACCTGCCCTGGTTCCTGCCGCACCAGGACCAGGTGGACCGGTTCCGCCTGCCGATCGGCACCTACCTGGACTGGCTCCAGGACAACCTCGACACCTACGAAGCGCTGGTCGCCGGGCTGCGCGCGGGCAACGGCGTGGAGATCGCGCCCGGCAACGAACTCGCCTCGCTGATCGTCCACTCCACCGAGACCGGCACCCCGCGCGTACTGCACGGCAACGTGGTCAACGACGGACTGATCACCAATCTGCCGTCCGACGCGTTCGTCGAAGTCCCGTGCCTGGTCGACAAGGCGGGTGTACAGCCCACCAGGATCGGCGCGCTGCCCCCGCAATTGGCCGCGCTCAACCGGAATTACCTCAACGTCGGCGACCTGACCCTGCACGCCGCCCTGGAGGGCCGCCGCGACCACGTCTACCACGCCGCGATGCTCGACCCGAACGCGTCCGCGACCCTGACGCTGCAACAGATCCAGGATCTGGTCGACGAGTTGATCGTCGCGCACGGTGCCTTGCTGCCCGACGGCATCCGCAACTGATCCACCCGACCCAGACAGGGAGCGAGTAGATGATCCCGCACTTCCCCCACGAAACCGTCGTGCCGGCGCACCTGAAGGATCTGCCGCTGGCGCGCTACACGCCGCGCTCGCGGCTCGTCGTCGGGGCGCACGAGGTCGAGCGGGCCTCGCTCCCGGTCGTCGACGCGCACATCCACCTCGGCCGCTGGCTCAGCGAGGACGGCGGCTGGGTGGTGCCCGACGTCGGCGCACTGCTCGCGATGATGGACGAGTTGGGCATCCGCGGCATGGTCAACCTCGACGGTCGTTGGGGCACCGAACTCGACGAGAACCTGGCCCGCTACGACCACGCCCACCCCGGCCGGTTCGCCACCTTCTGCCACGTCGACTGGCGCGAGTTGGCGACCCCCGGATTCGAGGAGCGGATCGCCGCCGGGCTCCGCCGCGCGGCCGAGACCGGTGCGGTCGGACTCAAGGTCTGGAAGGACCTCGGCCTGCAACTGCGAGACCACGCCGACACGTTGGTCATGGTCGACGACCCGCGCCTGGACACCCTGTGGGCCACCGCCGGCGAGGTCGGCCTGCCGATCTGGATCCACACCGCGGACCCGGTCGCCTTCTTCGACCCCATCGACGAGCACAACGAACGCCTCGAACTGCTCCTGGCCCGCCCGGACTGGTCGTTCGCCGACGACCGTTTCCCCAGCTTCGAACGACTGGTCCAGGCCCTGGAGAACGTGGTCGCCCGGCACCCCGGCACCACCTTCGTCGGCGTGCACATGGGCTGCTACCCGGAAAACCTGCAATGGGTGGGCCGGATGCTGGACACCTACGCCAACTTCCACGTCGACATCGCGGCCCGGATCGCCGAACTCGGCCGCCAACCCAGGGCCACCACCGAGTTGATCCTGCGCCACCCCGACCGGGTGCTCTTCGGCACCGACGAGATCCCGCCGGACCGGGCCGTCTACCAGCGGCACTTCCGCTTCCTGGAGACCGCCGACGAGGGTTTCCCGCACTCCGACCAGGACCCGCCGCTGATGGGTCGCTGGGCGATCAGCGGACTCGACCTGCCGCGGGACGTGCTGGCCAAGGTCTACGCCGACAACGCTTTGCGACTCGTCCCCAGGCTGGCCTCATGAGCATGACCCTCGGCCGGCGCAAGGGCCGCCCCACCCGCCCCCAAACCGCCAACCGCGCGCGGTCGAAGGAGAATCGGGCCGCCGGCCTGTTCCTGCTCCCGGCGTTCATCGGCTTCGCCGTCTTCTACCTCTACCCCACCGGTCGCGGCATCTGGATCTCGCTCACCGACTGGAATCTGCTCTCCGATCCGCAGTACGTCGGCGCCGACAACTACGTCGAGGTGGCCAAGGACCCGCTGTTCTGGAACGCCCTCAAGGTCACCGCCTACTTCGTCTTCATCACCCTCGGCGTACAGGTCGGCGTGGCTTTGCTGCTCGCCGCGATCATGGTCCGGCTCACCGGATCCGTCGTGGTCCGCGCCCTGCTCCTGGTGCCCTGGCTGGTGCCGAACGTGACCATCGGGCTGATCTGGTTGTGGATGCTCGACGCCAACCTCGGCTTCGTGAACCACCTCATGGGCAAGACCGGGAGCGAGACGCACGGCTTCTTCGCCTCGCCGGACGAGGCCCTGCTGAGCGTGTCCGCGGTCAACATCTGGGCGGGCACCGGATACGTGGCACTGCTCCTGTACGCCGGGATGCTGCAGATCCCGGGCGAGTTGTACGAATCCGCGTCCCTGGACGGTGCGGGCGAGATCCGGATGTTCTTCAGGATCACCCTGCCGCTGCTCCGGCCGATCCTGGCCCTGGTGATGGTGGTCTCGGTGATCGGCTCGTTCCAGATCTTCGACACGATCGCGGTGACCACCAAGGGCGGCCCGGTCGACGCCACCCGCGTCGCCTACTACTACATCTACCAGGAGGCGTTCACCCACTTCCGCATGGGCTACGCCGCCGCGATGGCGCTGTGCCTGGTGGTCGTGCTCGGCGGACTGACCTACCTCCAGATGCGCCTGCTGCGCGCCTCCACGTCCGACCTGGCCTGAGGGGTTGACCATGTCCACATCCACCCGGGCCCGACCGATCGCCCGCGCCGCATCCTCCAAGCCGGTCGCCGTCGAGGGCGAACACCGCCCCTCGCGCCGGAGGTTCGGCCTCGGACGTGCTCTGGCCTGGCTGGTGCTCGGCGTCTCGTTGCTGATCACCCTCTTCCCCTTCTATTGGATGTTGCGCACCGCGCTGACCGACGGCAACCACCTCTACGCCGACAGCACCTCGCTGTGGCCCGAGCACTTCACCTTCGCCAACTTCAAGCGGGTGCTCGGTCTCGCGTCGGACGAGGAGAGCCGTGCGGCCGGCGGCTCGGGCGCCGACCTGGACTTCCTGCTGTACACCCGCAACTCGATCATCTACACCACGGCGATCGTGGTCGGGCAGACCCTCTCCTGCGCGATGGCCGGCTACGCGCTCGCCCGACTGCGTTTTTGGGGACGCGAGTTCGCCTTCGCCGTGGTCGTCGGCGCGCTGATGGTGCCGCCGATCTTCACGCTGCTGCCCAACTTCGTGATGGTCAAGGACCTGGGCATGCTGAACAGCTTCGCCGGCATGGTCGCGCCGACGCTGCTGATGACCCCGTTCACGGTGTTCTTCCTGCGCCAGTTCTTCATGTCGATCCCGCGCGAGATCGAGGAGGCGGCGATGCTCGACGGCGCCGGCCACTGGCGGATCTTCTGGCGGGTGGTGCTGCCGATGAGCAAGGGCCCGATCCTGACCATCGCGCTGACCACGGCGGTGTGGGCGTGGAAGGACTACCTGTGGCCGCTGCTGGTCGGCAACGAACCCGACAACCGGGTACTGACCACCGGTATCGGCGTGTTCCTCCAGCAGTCGCCCAACGCCCGTCCGGACTGGACCGGCCTGATGGCCGC
Organism: Embleya sp. NPDC056575; assembly: GCF_042793325.1. NCBI lineage: Bacteria > Bacillati > Actinomycetota > Actinomycetes > Kitasatosporales > Streptomycetaceae > Embleya > Embleya sp. NPDC056575. Next base: position 307,326 of record NZ_JBHTVA010000001.1, on the reverse strand, counting down.
CTCCACGCTCTCGGTCATCCCGATGCTGATCCTGCTGGTGGTCTTCGGTCGACGGATCGTCAACGGCCTCAACTTCACCGGCCTCAAGTGAACCCCCCGAGTTCTTCTCCGAGGAGATGCCCATGTCCCGTTCCGCGATCCGCCGTTCGCTGAGATCGCCCGCCGTCCGCACGTCCGCCGTGGTCGCCAGTGTGGTGCTCGTCGCCGCCGGGTGCGGCTCCGGTGGCTCCTCGGGCGGTGGCGGTGGGGGCTCGGTGAAGCTGAAGTATTCGCTGTGGGACGACAACCAGATCCCGCAGTACAAGAAGTGCGCGGAAGCCTTCCACGCCAAGAACCCGAAGATCACCGTCGAGGTCACCCAGACCGCGTGGGCGCAGTACTGGCAGAACCTGACCACGCAGGTCGTCTCCGGGACCGCGCCGGACGTGTTCACCAACTCGGTCCTGTACTTCCCGCAGTTCCAGAAGAACAACCAGATCCTGGACCTGACTTCCTACATCCAGCGCGACACCGTGGATCTGCAGCAGTACCAGGCCAACCTGGCCGACGTGTGGACACGTGACGGAAAGCGCTACGGCCTGCCCAAGGACTGGGGCACCATGGGCGTCGCGTACAACAAGGAGATGGCGCAGCGCGCCCAACTCACCCCGCAGGCACTGGACGCCTGGAACTGGAACCCGGTCGACGGCGGCGACTTCGGCCGCGCGGTGGCCGCGATGACCGTCGACGAGAACGGCCGCACCGGCCTGGAACCGGGCTTCGACAAGAACAAGGTCAAGACCTACGGTCTGGCCATCGCCTACGAGGGCGGCGCCGTCGGCCAGGACTCCTGGGGCCCGTTCGCGGTCTCCAACGGTTTCCAGTACGTGGACAAGAACCCGTTCGGCACCAAGTACAACTACACCGACCCCAAGCTCACGCAGACCCTCGACTGGTTCGCGGGGCTGATCAAGAAGGGGTACATGCCGGCGTACGACAAGCAGTCGACGGTCGGCGCCGACGGGCTGCTCCAGTCCGGCAAGGCCGCGATGACCATCGCCGGTTCCTGGATGGCCAAGACCTACATGGCCGACGGCAAGGTCGCCTTCGCCGGCATGCCGACCGGTCCGACCGGGCGCAAGACGCCGATCAACGGCCTGTCCGACGCCGTGTACGCCAACGGCAAGCACAAGGAACAGGCTTGGCAGTGGGTGAAGTTCCTGGCCTCCACCGAGTGCCAGGACATCGTCGCCGGCGAGGCCGTCGTCTTCCCGGCGATCACCACGTCCTCGGCCAAGGCCGAGGCCGCGCAACTGGCCGCGGGCCGCGACATGCGGATCTTCACCCAGCCGGTGGCAACCCCCGGCCAAACCTTCGTACTTCCGGTCACCGACCAGGGCGACCGGATCCTGGACATCGTGCAGAGTGCCGTCGACCGGGTCTGGCTCGGCCAGGCCGACGCCAAGTCCGCGCTCGGTCAGGCGAACAGCGATGTCAACGCCCTACTGAAGAAGTGAGCCACCGTCCCATCCGGAAGGCCATTCCAGAAGGAGTACGCATGCGCACGGATTCTCGTGCCCGCTCGTGGAGAGCGCGCACTGCCGCGGCGGGAACCGCCGCCGCCGCACTGCTCGGCGCCTCGCTGATCGCGACCGCGCCGGCCGCCCAGGCCGACCCCGGCCCGGGCATCAACCAACAGGTCGGCGTACCGGCCTACTTCCACCCGGGCGTCCCGTCCGGCGGGACGGCGTGGGCCACGCTCGCCAGTGGCACGGGCACCCCGGGGCTGACCGTCGTCAACATCGCCAACGGGCCGAACTTCGAGGAGAACGCGCCCAACGAGACGTTCAAGACCGCGATCCGGCAGGTGCGTCAGGCGGGCGGCAAGGTGATCGCCTACGTGGACACCGGCTACTTCGGCACCAACACGATCGGCGCCCCGAAAACCACCCGGCTCGGGGATACGAGCATCGCGGCGTGGCGGATCCAGATCCAGCACGACGTCGACAAGTGGTATCGGCTCTACGGCCCCGAGATCGACGGCATCTTCTTCGACCAGGGCCAGAACAGCTGCGGCCCGAACGGGACGAACACCTACGTCGACGAGTATCGCGCGTTGACCGCCTACACCAAGCGCAACCACCCGGGCGCGCTGGTGGTGGACAATCCCGGCATCGACATCCCGCAGTGCTACGAGGACGCGGCCGACATCCAGGTCACCTTCGAGGGCAGCTACACCACCTACCAGACGTTCACTCCGCCGCAGTGGGAACTGGACTCCGACCCGGCCAAGTTCTGGCACCTGATCTACGAGACCACCGAGGCGCAGATGCCGTCGGCGGTGGCGCAGAGCAAGCAGAAGAACGCCGGCACGGTCTACGTCACCCCGGACCAGTTGGACCCCAACCCGTGGGACAGCCTTCCGGGCACCTCCTACTGGTCGACGGAACTGGCCGCCGCCAAGGTCGCCCCGACCGCCGCTCCGGCGACGCCGGCGCAGCCCACGGCCGCCGCCGGCTCGGCCACGTCGGTACAGCTGAGCTGGCCGAACTCGGGCCCGAGCACGGTGGCCGGCTACGACGTCTACCGCGACGGCGTCCGGATCGGTGCGGTGCCGCATCGCACCACCGGCTCCTCGCAGTTCACCGCGACGGACCTGAACCCGTCGACGGCCTACGCGTTCACGGTTCGCGCCCGCAACGACGCGGGGGTGTTGTCGGCCGCGAGCCCGGCGCGCAATGTCACCACCTCGGCACCGGGCGCCAACCCTCCGGGTGTGCCCGGATCCTTCACCGGCGCCACCGCCGGTCCCACCTCGGTGCAGCTGTCCTGGACCGCGTCGACGCCGGGTTCGGCCGCCGTCGAGGCGTACGACATCTACCAGGACAACGCCCGGATGGCGACGGTGCCGGCGAGTCAGATCTCGGCGCGGCTCGGTGACATGACGCCCGGTACGACCCACACGTTCGACGTGGTCGCCCGGGACGCCACCGGTCGGGTCTCGGCGCACACCGCGCAGGTCTCGCTGACTCCGCCGCCGCCGGTGGGCGGGCCGATCGTGGACGTCTCGGCGACCCTGACCGCCGCCCAGGCCGAGTACAAGGCGACCTACCAACTGCCGTTCGGCACGCACCGGGTCTTCGTCGACGCGGACAACAACCCGAACACCGGCTACGTCACGGGCCCGGTGTGGCCGGGTGTCGGCGCCGATTTCATGCTCGAGAACGGCTTCCTGTACAAGGCCACCAAGAACGGCGCGGACTGGACCGGGATGTGGCAGTCGGTGCCGTTGACGCCGTCGCCGCTGGTCTCCAGCACCAACGACCAGTTCGTGTGGCGGATTCCGACCTCGGTGTTCGGCACGCTGAACGGGGGCACCCAAAAGCTGGCCTTCCAGGGCGGCGAGCCGAGCACGTGGGCGGCCGCCTACCTGACCATCGTCCAGCAGTGACCCCATGAACGGGCATCCCGGCCGCCGTCCTCGGTCGGGATGCCCCCACCGAACGGCGTGGCGACCGGGTCACCACGCCTCGAACCGCCCGCCCCGCCCCCGCCCCGATTCGGGGACGGGGCGGGCGTCGTGTGTCACAGGCCGATGGCGGACAACGTCTCGAAGTCGTCGTCGGTGAGCCGGACCCGGGCCGCCTCGGTGTTCTCCTCCAGGTGGGCCACGCTGGACGTGCCGGGGATCGGGAGCATCACCGGCGAACGACGCAGCAGCCAGGCCAGCGCCAGCTGCGCGGGGGCCGCCCCGCGTTCCTTCGCGAGGGTGTCCAACGGGCCGCCCGGGCGCGCGAGTTGCCCGGTGGCGATGGGGTACCACGGGATGAAGGCGATGCCCTCCGCCGTGGCGTAGTCGAGCACGCTCTCGGCCTTGCGGTTGACCAGGTTGTACAGGTTCTGCACGGAGACGATCTCGACGATCTCGCGTGCCTCGCGCAGTTGCTCGACGGTGACCTCGGACAGGCCGATGTGCCGGATCTTGCCCTCCTCGCGCAGCCGGGCCAGTTCGCCGACCTGGTCCGCGAGCGGGACCCGCGGGTCGATCCGGTGCAGCTGGTAGAGGTCGATCCGTTCCAGGCCCAGGTGACGCAGGCTCAGTTCGGTCTGCTGGCGCAGGTATTCGGGGCGACCCAGTTCGTGCCACTCGCCCGGGCCGGTGCGGGCGAAGCCGCCCTTGGTGGCGATCACGACGTCGTCGGCGTACGGGTGCAGGGCCTCGCGGATCAGTTGTTCGCTGACGAACGGGCCGTAGGAGTCGGCGGTGTCGATGAGGTTCACCCCCAGTTCGACGGCGCGTCGCAACACCCGGATCGCCTCCGGACGGTCCTTCGGCTCGCCCCAGACACCGGCCCCGGTGAGCTGCATGGCTCCGAATCCGAGCCGATGCACCGGCAGGTCGCCGCCGATCGGGAAGACACCGGACGCCTGGGCGGGGCCGGACGCGGACGAGACGGTCATGGGTTCTCCGTTGGGGTCGGGCGGCCCGACGGGCCGGACGGCACGGACGAGGTCGAAGCCCATTCTGCCCCCACGGACCGTCCAAACGGCGACGACGTGCGCTCACCGCTGCCCGGTCGCGGCTCGGATGTCCATCCACGAGGTGACCAAGTCGAGGCACGCACTTGTACACAACGACACATTCGCCGCGGGCCGGCGCTGCCTAGTGTGTGGCACTCGTCGAGGCACCGGATCCACGGATGGAGCGATTCATGGTCTGGCTGGTACAGGACTATCGCGAGGAGGACCTCGCGGCGGTGGTGCACCTGATCGACACCACGACCGGGCTCGGTCAGGAGTCGGTGTTCTCGCTGTCGGAGTGCATCCACGCACTGGCCTCGCGCCAACCGGCGGTGGTGGCCCGGCGCGACGGCGCGGTGGTCGGCGCGGCGCTGGCCACGGTGTCCGAGGGACGGGCCTGGGTGATGCGGATCGCCATCTCGCCCGGCGCGCGCGGCCTGGGTCTGACCAGCACGCTGCTGCTCGCCCTGGAGCGCCGACTGGTCGAGGAGCGGGTGCGGCGGATCGCGTACGTGCTGCCCGAGGAGGACTCGCGCGAACTGGGGCTGCGCAACGCCGGCTACGAACGGCGGCCCGCGGTGGCCTACTTCGAGAAGGTCGAGCCGGTCGACGACCACGTCGCGGAGACCCTGGACCGGCTCGGCGGGCGCATGTTGCCGGGCGACCTGTGGTCGAAGGTGGCCGGCATGGAGGTGGAGAAGAACCTGATCGAGCGGCGTGTGGTGCTCCCGCTCGCCGATCCGGGCCGGGCGCTGCGGCACGGGGTCGAACCGCCGCGCGCCATCGCCTTGTTCGGGCCCCCGGGGACCGGCAAGACCACCTTCGCCCGGGCCATCGCCTCCCGGCTCGGCTGGCCGTTCGTGGAACTGCTGCCCTCGCGCCTGGCCGACGGCGGAAACCTCGCCGCGGCGCTGCGCGAGGCGTTCGGGCGACTGGCCCGACTGGAGCGGATCGTGGTGTTCATCGACGAGGTCGAGGAGATCGCGCCGATCCGGCACGCCCGACCCGGCGCCGGGCACGCGGTGACCAACGAACTGCTCAAGCTGATCCCGGCGTTCCGCGAACACGGCGATCGGCTTCTGGTGTGTGCGACCAACTCGGTGCGTTCGCTCGACCCGGCGTTCCTGCGGCCCGGCCGTTTCGACTACATCATCCCGGTGGGCACCCCGGACGCGGACGCCCGTCGGGCGATGTGGACCCACCACGCCTCGGCCCGCCCGGACGTGGACCTGGACGCACTGGTGGCGGCCAGTGACCTGCTCACCCCCGCCGACATCGGGCACGCGGCGCGGATCGCGGCCCAGGCGTCGTTCGAGCGCGACCTGTTCGAGGGCAACGACGGCAACGACGGCAACGACGACGCCGGCGAGGCGGGCGCCCCGGGTGCGCGGACCCGCGACTACCTGGACGCACTCGCCCAGTCCCGCCCCACGGTGACCGCGAGCATGGTCGAACTCTTCGAGGAGGACATCACCACCCACGCGCGGGTATGACCCGACCGGCGCATCCGCCGACACCGCGCCGCGGCGCCCGACCCCGGCCTCGGGGTACGGGCGCCGCTTGTGGTCTTGACGTGTTCCCGTTGCGGACGTACGTTCCCTTCCGTCGGATTGAAACGTTTCATTTTCGCTCGACGGAACGTCGGACGTAGGCAGGAGCCCCCATGCAGGACATCGAGGCGGTGCGCGTCGCCCTGCGCGCCCAGCGGATCGAGACGCCCTCGTGGGCCTACGGCAACTCCGGTACACGCTTCAAGGTGTTCGCCCAGGAGGGCGTCCCGCGCGATCCGTACGAGAAGATCGCGGACGCGGCCCGGGTGCACGCCCTCACCGGCGTGGCGCCGCTCGTGTCCCTGCACATCCCCTGGGACCGGGTCGACGACTACGCGCACCTGGCCGCCCACGCGCACGAGCACGGCGTGCGGATCGGCGCGATCAACGCCAACGTCTTCCAGGACGACGCCTACCGCCTGGGCAGCGTGACCAACCCCGACGCCCGGGTGCGCCGCAAGGCCGTGCACCACCTGCTCACCTGTGTGGATGTGCTGGACGCCACCGGCTCCCGCGACCTGAAGCTCTGGTTCGCCGACGGCACCAACTACCCGGGCCAGGGCGACATCGCCACCCGACAGGGGTACCTGGCCGAGGCGTTGGCCGAGGTGTACGCGCGTCTCGGCGCCGACCAGCGCATCCTGCTCGAATACAAGCTTTTCGAGCCCGCCTTCTACATGACCGACGTCCCGGACTGGGGCACCGCCTACGCGCACTGCCTCGAACTCGGGCCCCGGGCCGTGGTCTGCGTGGACACCGGGCACCACGCGCCGGGCACCAACATCGAGTTCATCGTCGCGTTCCTGCTGAGCCGGGGCCGGCTCGGCGCGTTCGACTTCAACTCGCGCTTCTACGCCGACGACGACCTCATGGTGGGCGCCGCCGACCCGTTCCAACTCTTCCGGATCATGCACGAGGTGGTGCGCGGCGGCGGCCTCGACCCGGCGGCGGGGGTGAACTTCATGCTCGACCAGTGCCACAACATCGAGCCGAAGATCCCCGCCCAGATCCGCTCGGTCACCAACGTCCAGGAGGCCACCGCCAAGGCCCTCCTCGTGGACGCCGAGGAGTTGGCCGCCGCCCAGCGGGCGGGCGACGTACTCGCCGCCAACGCGGTACTGATGGACGCCTACGCGACCGATGTCCGGCCGCTGCTCCGGGAGTTGCGCGAGGAGCAGGGCCTCGCGCCCGACCCGGTGGCCGCCTACCACGCCTCCGGATACGCGGAGCGCATCCGCGCCGAGCGCGTCGGCGGTACACAGGCCGGCTGGGGCGCCTGATCCCGTCCGGGCCCCGCCGATCCACCCCGTCACGCCCCGCCCCGCCCCGCCCCCATCCCCACCACCTCCACGCACGAGGAGACCCGCCGATGTCCGGCACCCCACCCGAGGTCGAGCACCTGCTCCGTCGCTCGCACGCGCTCGGCGCGGATCCGCGCAACACCAACTACGCCGGAGGCAACACCTCCGCCAAGGGCGTCGGCGTCGACCCGGTCACCGGCACGCCGGTGGACCTGCTCTGGGTCAAGGGCTCCGGCGGCGACCTGGGCACCCTCACCGAGGACGGGCTCGCGGTGTTGCGCCTGGACCGGCTGCGCGCGTTGACGCAGGTGTACCCCGGGGACGACCGCGAGGACGAGATGGTCGCCGCGTTCGACTTCTGCGGGCACGGTCGGGGCGGTGCCGCGCCGTCCATCGACACCGCGATGCACGGTCTGCTCGACGCCGCGCACGTGGACCACCTGCACCCCGACTCGGGCATCGCGCTCGCCACCTCCGCCGACGGCGAGAAGCTGACCGCCGAGTGCTTCGGCGACACCGTGGCGTGGGTGCCGTGGCGCCGTCCCGGCTTTCGGCTCGGCCTGGACATCGCGGCGATCCGGGCGGCGAACCCGCAGGCGATCGGGTGCGTTCTCGGCGGGCACGGGATCACCGCGTGGGGTGAGACCAGCGCGGAGTGCGAGCGTAATTCGCTGCACATCATCCGCACCGCCGAGGAGTTCATCGAGGCACGATTCGACCCCGCCCGCCATCCGTTCGGCGAGCCGATCGCCGAGCCGCTGCCGGAGCCCGAACGCCGGGCCAGGGCCGCCGCGTTGGCCCCGCTGCTGCGCGGCCTGGCCTCGACCGACGGCGCCCGGGTCGGGCATTTCACCGACACCGCACCGGTGTTGGACTTCCTGTCCCGCACCGAACACCCCCGCCTCGCCGCGCTCGGCACCTCCTGCCCCGACCACTTCCTGCGCACCAAGGTCCGCCCGCTGGTACTGGACCTGCCGGCCGACGCGCCGCTCGACGAGGTCGCGGCCCGACTGCGCGAACTGCACGCCGACTACCGGGCCGACTACGCCGCCTACTACGCGCGCCACGCCGAGCCGGACTCGCCGGCCATGCGCGGCGCCGACCCGGCGATCGTCCTGGTGCCCGGGGTGGGCATGTTCTCGTTCGGCGCGGACAAGCGCACCGCCCGGGTGGCGGGCGAGTTCTACCTCAACGCGATCAACGTGATGCGTGGCGCCGAGACGATCTCCACCTATGCGCCGATCGACGAGCGAGAGAAGTTCCGGATCGAGTACTGGGCCCTGGAGGAGGCCAAGTTGGCCCGCCTGCCCCGGCCGCGCCCGCTGGCCGCCCGGGTGGCCCTGGTCACCGGCGCCGGTTCGGGCATCGGCCGGGCCATCGCGGAACGCCTGGTCGCGGAGGGCGCGTGCGTGGTGGTCGCGGACCGGGACGCGGCGGGCGCGACGGCGGTGGCCGCCTTTCTCGGCGGCGCGGACCGCGCCGTGCCGGTGACCGTGGACGTGACCTCCGAGGCGGGCGTCGCGGCCGCGTTCGCCGCCGCCGCACTGGCGTTCGGCGGAGTGGATCTGGTGGTCAACAACGCCGGACTGTCCATCTCCAAGCCGCTGTTGGAAACCACCGCACAGGACTGGGACGTGCAGCACGACGTGATGGCGCGCGGCTCGTTCCTGGTCGCCCGCGAGGCGGCCCGGACGATGATCGAGCAGGGTTCGGGCGGCGACATCGTCTACATCGTGTCCAAGAACGGCGTCTTCGCCGGCCCGAACAACATCGCCTACGGCGCCACCAAGGCCGATCAGGCCCACCAGGTGAGGCTGTTGGCGGCCGAGCTGGGCCCGCACGGGATCCGGGTCAACGGCGTCAACCCCGACGGCGTGGTGCGCGGATCCGGCATCTTCGCGGCCGGGTGGGGCGCGCAACGGGCCGCGGTGTACGGGGTCGAGGAGGAGAAGTTGGGCGAGTACTACGCGCAGCGCACCCTGCTCAAGCGGGAGGTGTTGCCGGAGCACGTGGCCAACGCGGTGTTCGCGCTGACCGCCGGCGACCTGTCGCACACCACGGGCCTGCACATCCCCGTCGACGCGGGCGTCGCCGCGGCGTTCCTGCGATGAACACACGCAACCGACACGGGAGTTCCGCGGACGTCTTCGCCGCCGTCGATCTCGGCGCCTCCAGCGGCCGGGTGCTGGCCGGACGGGTGGGCCCCGAGGTGTTGAGCGTCACCGAGGCACACCGCTTCGTCAACCGTCCGGTGCGCGTCGGCGGCACGCTGTACTGGGACGTCCTGGCCCTGTACGGCGGCGTCCTGGACGGCCTGCGCGCCGCCGGCCGTACCGCGGGCACCCCGACGAGCATCGGAATCGACGCGTGGGCGGTCGACTTCGGACTGCTCGACGCGCGTGGCACACTGCTCGGCAACCCGGTGCACTACCGCGACGAGCGCACCACCGGCATCCCCGAACGGGTGCACGCCCGCGTCCCCGCCGAGCGGCTGTACGCCCTCACCGGAATCCAACACGCGAGCTTCACCACCATCCACCAACTCGTCGCCGCCGCCGACACCCCGCAGTTCGGCTTGGCCCGGCGGGCGCTGCTGATCCCGGATCTGATCTCCTACTGGCTGACCGGCGAGGCCGGTACCGAGTTGACCAACGCCTCCACCACCGGACTCCTGGACCCGGACAGCCGGAGCTGGTCCACCGGGATCATGGCCGAACTCGGCCTCGACCCCGACCTGTTCGCCCCACTGCGCGCACCCGGCGCGGCGGCCGGCACGCTCACCGACGATGTGTCGGCGGAGACCGCACTGCCCGCCGGGGTCCGGGTGACCGCCGTCGGCTCGCACGACACCGCCTCGGCCGTGGTCGCCGTCCCCGCCCGCGACGAGCGCTTCGCCTACATCTCCAGCGGGACCTGGTCCCTGGTCGGCGTCGAACTGGACGCGCCGGTGCGCAGCCGGGAGAGCCGCCGGGCGAACTTCACCAACGAACTGGGCGTCGACGGCACGGTGCGCTACCTGCGCAACGTGATGGGCCTGTGGCTGCTCCAGGAATGTATGCGGCACTGGGACCGCCTCGGCCGGCCGCAATCGTTGGACCGGCTGCTCGACGACGCGGCGCGGGTGGCACCGCTGCGCTTCCTCGTCGACGCGGGCGATCCCGCCTTCCTGCCGCCCGGCGACATGCCCGAGCGCATCGCGGCGGCCTGCCGCCGGGCGGGCGAGCCGGTCCCGCGGACGCCGGGGGAGACGGTGCGCTGCATCGTGGACAGCCTCGCGCTCGCCTACCGTCGGGCGGTACGGGACGCGCAACGCCTTTCCGGGCGCGCCGTCGACGTGGTGCACGTGGTCGGCGGCGGCGCGCTGAACACGCTGCTGTGCCAGGCCACCGCCGACGCGTGCGCCCTGCCGGTGGTGGCCGGCCCGACCGAGGCCGCGGCGCTCGGCAACCTGCTCGTCCAGGCCCGGGCCGCCGGGACCGTACCGGGCTCGCTCGCGGACCTGCGCGCACTGGTCCGGACCACTCAGCCGCTGCGCCGCCACGAACCCCGCCCCGACGCGGGCGACTGGGCCCGAGCCGCCGATCGCCTGCCGAAGCGCACCGAAGCGCCGGCCTGACGCCACCGTCGCGGTTCGGGGAACCGCCCCGGCACCGCATAGGCTGCCGGGGTCGGACCCGCCGGCCCGACCCCGGACCGGCCTGGAGAAGCGGATCGATCCCGGATGACGACGTCGAGCATCAAAGAGGTGGCCCACCGGGCCGGTGTGTCGGTGGGCACGGTGTCCAACGTGCTCAACCACCCCGAGCGGGTGGCCGAGTCCACCCGCAACCGGGTGCTCGAAGCGGTGGAACTGCTCGGCTTCGTACGCAACGACTCCGCACGGTCGCTGCGTTCGGGCGTGGCCAACACGGTGGGCCTGATCGTCCTGGACGTGGCCAACCCGTTCTTCACGGACGTCGCGCGCGGCGTCGAGGACGTCTGCAACGAGTCCGGTTCGGTGGTCATCCTCTGCAACTCGGACGACTCGGGAACCAAGCAGGAACGATACCTGCGCGTGCTCCAGGAACAGCGGGTACGCGGCGTGCTGGTCACCCCCGCCCGGGACGCGGAACTGCCGGTGGCGGACCTGCGCGCCCGGGGCCTGGCGGTGGTGCTGCTCGATCGCGGCGGCGACCGCGCGGACCTGTGCTCGGTGGCGGTGGACGACGTGCTGGGCGGCCGGTTGGCCGGCGAACACCTGGTGGCGGTCGGCCGGCGCGAGTTCGCGTTCGTGTCCGGCCCGCTGTCCATCCGCCAGTGCGAGGACCGCCGCCGCGGCATGCGCGCCGCGCTCCGCGACGCGGGCCTGCGGCTCGGTACCTCCACCCGCGACGTCACGGTCCCCGCGATGAACGCGAGATCCGGTGCCGAGGCGGCCCGGCGCCTGCTCGACGCGGGCCCCCCGCCGGCGGCGATCTTCTGCGCCAACGACCTGCTGGCCCTGGGTCTGATACGCGAGTTGCTGCGCGCCGGCGTGCGGATCCCGGAGGATGTCGCGGTGGTGGGCTACGACGACATCGAGTTCGCCGCGGCCTCGGCGGTCCCGCTGACCTCGATCCGCCAGCCCACCTACCGCCTGGGCCGTAGCGCCGCCGAACTCCTCCTCGAGGAGAGCGAACACCCCGACACCCACACCCACCGCCAGGTGGTCTTCCGCCCGGAACTGGTGATCCGCGAGTCGACGACGATCGACGGCGGCGAGGCCCGGTAGGGCCCCGCCGCCGCGGTCCGCCCGGCGCGCGTCGTGGGCGCGCCGGGCGGGGTCGGTCAGTAGCTCGTCGTCACCGAGGTGCCGGCGAACGCCTGCTGTCCGTAGAGGGAGATGTAGTGGTAGCCCTCGGGCGGTGCGGTGATGGTCAGGGTCTCCGCGTTGCCCGACTGGGTGGACTTGGCGGTGTAGGCCGTGGGCGTGGCCCAGTTGTCGCTGTTGTAGTAGAGGTCGGCGTTGCCGGTACCGCCGGTGGTGACGATGTTCAGGCGCGCGGTTCCCGCCGGGACGTAGATGTAGAACCAGGCGGTTCCGTTCGCGCCCGCCGACACCGAGCTGCGGCCGCAGTTCTTGCCCAGGACGCGGGTGTCGGGGTCGGTGCACTCGGAGGCGCCTCCGCCGCCGGTGACCGTGACGTTGTGGCTGACGGTCGCGGTGGCGCCGCCGTTGTCGGTGACGGTCAGCTTCACCGTGTAGGTGCCGGCCGCGTACGTCTTGGTCGGGTTGGCCGCGGTCGAGGTGGTGCCGTCGCCGAAGTCCCAGGCGCGGGCGGCGATGGTGCCGTCGGAGTCGGTGGAGGTGTCGGTGAAGGCGACCGACGTACCGCTGACCGCGCTGGTGAACTCGGCCGTCGGCGGGCGGTTGGTGGGCGTGCCACCGCCGCCGCACTCGCCCGCCGCGCAGGCGGCCAGCCAGGTGTACCAGTCGCTGTCGTAGCGGGTGCCGATGGTGGAGGTCAGGAAGGTGCGCGCGCCGGCCCAGTCGCCGGTGCGGTAGTAGCCGAGCAGGCGGGTGATGTCCGCCGGGTGCTTCTGCAGCATGTAGCGCACGCCGAGGTAGCCCCAGCGGTAGATGCGGGTCGTGTCGTGGGAGTAGGTGGTGTCGAAGACGGTACTCAGCGCGTAGGTGTGCTTGCCCGCCTCGGTGATCGCGGCGTCGTAGGGCAGGTTGCGGTAGGAGTAGGAGACGTACTCCGCGAAGCCCTCGATCCACCAGATGGTCGGTGTGGTCACGCCCGCGTCGAAGTCGCCGAACATGTCGAACCGGCCGTCGAGGTAGTGCGTGTACTCGTGGTTGAGGTTCCAGATCTCGAACGCGGGCCGGGTCCACTCGGCCTCGTAGGCGATGAACCGCGGCTGGTTGCCGGCCGCGCTCGGGTCGCCTTCGAGGTACATGCCGCCGTTGTTGGTGTCGATGCCGAAGATGGCGCCGGCGTAGGTCTGATAGTCGGCGCTGGAGTGGAAGACCACCACCTCGATCGTGGTGTTGTGGTCGTTGGCCACCGCGCCGCTGTCCTTGACCACGCCGTGGAAGTACGAGTCCTGGTTGCGCAGGCTCGTGCAGGCGGTGGCGAGGTTGGCCTGGCTGATCTCCTGGGCCCGGATGCGGATGCTCGGGCTACAGGTGTAGTCGATGGTCAGCACCGCCGCGGTCAGCCGCGCCTGGAGGTTGCAGGTGTCGTAGTAGGCGCACTGTGCCTTGTCGTAGTAGTCGGTGCCCTCGGCCAGCGCGACCCACATCGCCGCGGTCGGCCCGGTGATCGAGGTGGCGCTCAGGTGGGCGCGCACCATCGGGCGCACCCGGGCCTGGAGGCTCGCGTACTGGAGGAAGCGGGCCAGTTCGCGGCCCGAGTTGACGGTCAGGTAGGCGCGGTCGGTGCCGAGCAGGTCCCGGTGTGCCCTCGCGAAGGCGTCGACCGCGTCGACGGTGCTCGGGTCGGACTGCACGGCGGTGACGAACTCGGGTACCTGGTGGCCGCGGAAGAGCACGGTGAAGACGTTGTTGACCGCGGCCTTCATCCACCACGACGCGTCGTACGAGCTGTTGTAGGCCGCCAACAGCCGCTTGACCACGTAGAGATAGCGGGCGTTCTCCTGGGCGCTGTCGATCAGCGTGACCGCCTCGGCCAGCGTCTCGCCGTTGGCGTCGGTGACGTCCGAGGAGTGCGCGTTGGCGAAGAAGGTGTCCAGACCGGAGCGGATCGCGGTCTTCAGCGCGGGGCCGTACGTGCCCACCGTGGTCGGGTCGTACCACTGCACGTAGTAGCCCGCGCGCAGGAACAGCACCACCTGCGGCGCGCTCGTGCTGCCGTTGCCGGGGTAGGAGCCGGCGAGGTCGCGCAGAGCGTAGGCGACCGTGGTCATCTGCTCTTCGCGGAAGATCGAGCGGGCGTCGGTTCCGGAGACGGTGAACAGGGTGTTCACGCACTCCGTCGTCGACGACTTGATCTGCGTGACCAGCGCGGCGCCGGTACGGCTCGCGAAGTCGGCGACCGCGCAACCGGCCGCGGCGGCACGCTGGTTCGTCGCGGCCATCGACGGCCGGGCCGGTCGGGCGGCCGACGCCGGGTCGTCGTAGTCGCGCCGGGCGTTGTCGGACACGTTCGCGGACAGTGGCGGCCGGTCGGGGACCGGCAGCGGCTTCGCCCGGGTGTGCGGGGACTGGTCGGCCGAGGCGCTGGGGGGTGCGCCGAGCGGTGCGGCCACGGGGATCGGGGCCGCCGCCGGACCGGGATCGGCGGGGGCGGCCGATCCGGGCTGGGTGAACAACCCGAAGCCCATGGCGAGTGATACGGCAACCACCGCGACGCGGCGGAGTCTTCCCTGTCGTGCCGAATGGGTCGATCGATTGGTTCGCAAAGACCGTCTCCTTGCGGAACAGAGGGCACGCGTGCGCGCCTCCGATGAGGGGTGGTGCAACGGCATGAGCGGTTTCGTCGCCGGCCCCGTTTCGGGGAGAGAGGCGGAGCCGGCGCGTGCGTGGTACTGCTCGCTGCCTCGCCGGAAGGACCAACGGTGGCAAGGCAGTTGGTGCCGCCGTGGACCGGAAGGGGAGCGTCCGGACCGCTGCGTGACATGTACCATGTCACAAATCACATTTTGCGTGAAGGGGTATCGAACACCGAGTGCGGCCAACGAAACGGCAGCGGGCGCAGGGGGGTTCGGGCGAGCCGATTTTGCCGGGACTTGCCGGCACCTCGCCGCTACTGGTCTAGACCTTGATTATTGGTCCAGACCTTCATTACGCTCGCCCTACTGTGTGAGCCGGACAACCCGGCTCATTGTGGGGCGCAGGTTCTCCGTCGGATCCCGAAATCCAGGAGCACCCATGGCCATCGAAACCGTGTGGCGCACCAAACGCACCAAGCCCGGCAAGAGATTCATCGCCATCTGTGCGAGCCTGCTCCTCCCGCTCGCCGCGATGGTCGGCCTGTCCGCCGCACCCGCGCAAGCCGCCGAAGGGGCCACCGCGACCTTCGCCAAAACCTCCGACTGGGGGGGCGGTTTCCAGGGGGAGTGGACGATCAAGAACACCGGTACCACCGCCGTCACGGCCTGGACCGTCGAGTGGGACTTCCCCGCCGGCACCTCCGTGGGCGCGTACTGGGACGCCTTGATCACCTCGTCCGGAACGCACTACACCGCGAAGAACCGTACCTACAACGGCTCGGTCGCGCCCGGGGCGAGCGTCAAGTTCGGCTTCGTCGGCTCCGGCCCCGGAAGTCCCAGTGGCTGCAAGATCAACGGCGGCCCCTGTGACGGCGTGCCGCCGACCGACAACCCGCCGAGCGCGCCCGGCCTGCCGAGCGCGACCGCGACCACCTCGACCTCCATCTCGCTGAGCTGGGGCGCGGCCACCGACGACCACGCCGTCAAGAACTACGACGTCTACCGCGGTACTTCCGTGGTCGCCACGGTCACCGGGACCGCGTACACCGACACCGGTCTGACCGCCGACACCGCGTACACGTACAAGATCGTGGCGCGGGACAGCATCGACCAGACCGGACCCGCGTCGCCGACCGCCACGCTGCGCACGGCGCCCGGCGGCGGTACCGACACACCCCCGACGGCCCCCGGCACACCGACGGCGAGCAGCGTGAACGACACGTCGCTCACCCTCAACTGGACGGCGGCCACCGACGACCACGGCGTCAAGAACTACGACGTCCTGCGCGGCGGCAGCAAGATCGCCACCGTCAACGGGACTTCGTACAACGACACCGGTCTGACCGCGAACACCACCTACACGTACACCGTGGTGGCTCGCGACACCATCGACCAGACCGGCCCGGCCAGTGCGCCGCTCACCGTCAAGACCACCGGCGGCGGCACCCCGGGCGGCGAGTACTTCCGCGTGGGCTACTTCGTGCAGTGGGGCATCTACGGCCGCGCCTACACGATGAAGTCGCTGGACACCACCGGTGCCGCGGCCAAGCTCACGCACCTCAACTACTCCTTCTCCAACATCGACCCGGTCAACCTGACCTGCCTCAACGGCGTCACCAAGGCCACCACCCCGGGTCCGCAGGACCCGAACCAGGGTGACGGCGCGGGCGACTCGTGGGCGGACTACGAAAAGGGCTTCAGCGCCGGGGAATCCGTCAACGGCAGCACCGACACGTGGGACCAGCCGTTGGCCGGAAACTTCAACCAGCTCAAGCAACTCAAGGCGAAGTACCCGAAGTTGAAGGCGCTGATCTCGGTCGGCGGCTGGACGTACAGCAGGTACTTCTCCGACGTCGCCAAGACCGACGCGTCGCGGCAGAAGTTCGCCAAGTCCTGTGTGGACATGTACCTCAAGGGCAACCTGCCGGTGACCAACGGGCGCGGCGGCAACGGCGTCGCGGCCGGGATCTTCGACGGCTTCGACCTCGACTGGGAGTGGCCGGGCGCCGAGGGTCACGCGGGCAACCACATCTCCGCGGACGACAAGAACAACCTGACCCTGCTGATGGCCGAGTTCCGCAAGCAGATGGACGCGTACGGCCAGACCACGGGCAAGCACTACCTGCTCACCGCGTTCACCCCCGCCGACCCCGGCAAGCTGGACGTGGGCTGGGACATCACCACGCGCGACGGCACGCCCAGCGTGTTCGACTACATGGACTACGCCAACGTGCAGGGCTACGACTTCCACGGCTCCGGCAGCGACAACAGCTGGGAACCGAACCGCACCGGGGATCAGGGCAACCTGTACCAGGACGCGGGGGACCCGTACCCGACCAAGTTCAGCGTGGAAACCACCGTCAACTACTACCTGAACCAGGGCGTGGACCCACGCAAGCTCGCCCTCGGCCTGGCCTTCTACGGCCGCGGCTGGCAGGGCGTCGCCGACGGTGGGGCGCACGGCGAATGGCAGGAGGCGCACGGCGCCGCACCGGGCCAGTTCCCGGAGGAGGCCGGCACCAGGGGCTACGCCAACCTGATGTCGTCGGTACCGAACCTGACCGTCTACCACGACGAGCAGTCGGTCTCGACCTACGGCTTCACCGGCAACAACGGCCAGTGGTGGACCTTCGACGACGCATGGTCCATCGGGAAGAAGACGGCCTGGCTCCGTTCGAAGAATCTCCTGGGCGCGATGATCTGGGAGATGAGCGGGGACACCGGGGTGTTGATGACCGCGGTCGACAACGGGCTGAAGTAACGGCCCCCTGATCGGAAGGCCGGGAGGCGGTGAGTGGCTGCCTCCCGGCCTTCCTTGTCGTCCGCCGTCGTGCGCGCCTCGTCGTGGGCGGCGCCTCCGGGCGCTGTCGCCGTCGACCCGTCAGCCGGCGTGCGGGGCGTGGGCGGGGAGTTCGGGTGCGGTCCAGTCGGCCAGGATCCGCAGCGCCTCGGCGGTGGGGGAGGCCGGCTCGACGTTGTAGACGCACAAGGTCTGCTCCGTGTCGCCCGGGACCTGGAAGGACTCGTAGGCGAAGTGGAGGTCCCCGACGAGGGGATGGCGGTAGTGCTTGGCCCCATGGGTGCGGCGCAGCACCCGGTGGTCGTTCCACCAGCCGCTGAACTCGGGGGATTTGAGCGTCAGTTCGCCGACCAGATCGGCGAGCCGGCGATCGTGGGGGTAGCGGCCCGCCTCGAATCGGAGCATGGCGACCGTCTCCGCGGCGAGGCGTTCCCAATCGCCGACACGCTCGCGGGCCTCGGGGTCGAGGAGGTAGTACCGGGCCAGGTTGCGCCGGGTGGCGGGCAGCGCGTCGAAGTCGGTGAGCACGGCCCTGGCGAGCCGGTTCGTGGCCAGTACGTCGGTACGTCGGCCCAGGATGAACGCCGGCACCCGGTCGAGGGTCTCCAACATCAGGTACAGCCCCGGCCGCACCCGCTGGGCGGCCCCGGCCGGCGCGCGCCGTACGGTGCGGGCATCGGAGCCCAGCAGGTCGGTGAAGTGTTCACGCTCGGTGCCGTCGAGCCGCAGCACACGCGCGATCGC
Source organism: Embleya sp. NPDC056575 (assembly GCF_042793325.1). Lineage (NCBI taxonomy): Bacteria > Bacillati > Actinomycetota > Actinomycetes > Kitasatosporales > Streptomycetaceae > Embleya > Embleya sp. NPDC056575. The sequence continues at coordinate 289,015 of NZ_JBHTVA010000001.1, read as the reverse complement.
CGCCACGACCTCCGTGGAGGGGTTGTGCGCGCGCCCCTGCTCCAGGCGCGTGTAGTACTCCGTACTCACACCGGCCAGGCGGGCCACCTCGTCCCGGCGCAGGCCGGGCACGCGGCGGACCCGGCCGTCGGCGGGCAGCCCCGCCTCCTCGGCGGTGATTCCGGCGCGTCGTGAGCGCAGGAACCCGGAGATTTCCTTGGTGCGGTCCATGGGACCAGTGTGCGCAGGTCGCCGGTGCCGTATCCGCACCGGGCCGGCCCTGTCGGTACCTGTTTCCGCAGGGCCATCCATGGCGTCCACACGGGCTCGTGAGAGTGGTGTGCTGGATGAGCGGTCGAGAGGAACCGACCGCGGCCCACTTTGCTCACCTGTGGAGGGTACGCACCATGTCCATGAACACCATGTCCCGCCCGTCGGCCCGTCGTGTCGCGGTCGTCACCGGCGCCTCCAGCGGTATCGGTGCGGCGTCCGCCGAGAAGCTGGCCGCGCTGGGTGCCCGCGTCGTCGTCCTGGCCCGGCGGGCCGATCGGCTGGCGGATCTGGTCGCCCGGATCGAGCGCGACGGCGGCAGCGCGCTGGCGATCGCCGCCGACGTGACCGACGCCGCGGCGTTGGCGGACGCCGCCGCCCGGGTGGCGGCCGAGTTCGGCGGCGCCGACCTGCTCCTGAACAACGCCGGCGTCATGCTGCCCGCCCCGATCGAGGAATTGGCGGCCGACCAGTGGAAGCAGCAGATCGACCTGAACATCACCGGGTTGATGAACACGATCGGCGCGTTCACCCCGCAGCTGATCGCGGCCGCCGCCGAGCGCGGGGTGGCCGACCTGATCAACACCTCGTCGATCGCGGCGCAGAACATCTTCCCGAATTTCGCCGTCTACTCCGGGACCAAGGCGTACGTCACCCACCTGTCCCGGCACCTGCGCGCCGAGTTGGGCGCGCGGAACGTGCGGGTCTCGGCGCTCGAACCGGGCATCGTCGGCACCGAGTTGCAGAGCCACGTCACCGACCCGGGCGCGCGGGAATGGCTGGCGGGCGCCAAGGAGAGCATGGAGTGGCTCACGCCGGAGGACATCGCGGAGACCGTCGGTTTCATCGCCACGATGCCGCCGCGGGTGAACTTCCAGCAGATCACCATCATGCCCACCGGGCAGGCCGCCTGACCTGTCGTGCCG